>JAZSHI010000052.1:0-38211 GCA_045533195.1 Acutalibacteraceae bacterium | reverse complement strand
GAACTTCTTCCGCATTTTTTTGTTTTTACCATCTAATCAGCTATGTATATTAATGATTTATCAAGCTTTTTTGGAATGTAAATACCCTGCCTCCCTCTGACGAGGGAGGTGGATTTTTGTGTAGCAAAAAGACTGAGGGAGAGAAAAAAACGCAGTAAAACAAAGATTTTCTCTCCCTCAGTCACCTTACGGTGACAGCTCCCTCGTCAGAGGGAGCCAAGGTTTTGGCTATCAATTAACTCACTGATAAAACGAAACTCTGTTTTTTTACAGCCCCTTTAAGCTTATTTATCTTCGTTCATAATTGCAATTGCAAGATCATTTAGCTGGGCAGTATCTACCGTACCGGGAGCGCCCGACATAAGTTCGCTGCAGTTAGATACCTTCGGGAAGGCAACTACGTCTCTGAGACTGTCGCTTTCGGTAAGAAGCATACAAATTCTGTCAAGACCGATTGCAAGACCGCCGTGAGGAGGAGCGCCGAAACGGAAAGCGTCGGTTAAGAAGCCGAACTTCTCGTGAGCCTCTTCATCGCTTAGTCCCAATGCTTTGAACATCTGATTTTGAAGCGCAGGGTCGGTAATTCTTATAGATCCGCATGAAAGCTCAATACCGTTCATTACAAGGTCATAAGCCTTTGCGTAAACCTTGTCGGGAGCGCTTTCAAGATAGGGGATGCACTCGTCAAGAGGTGAGGTAAATGGATGATGCATTGCATCCCAGTTGCCTGTATCCTCGTTATACTCAAAGAAGGGGAATTCGGTAATCCAGAGAGGTGCATAGGTGTTGGGAATAATGTCAAGACGTTTTGCAACGGTAAGACGGATATTTCCAAGGACAGATAGCGCAAGACGCTTTTTATCTGCAATAATAAATACAACGTCGCCCTTTTGACAGCCTGTTTTATCAAGGATAGCCTTAAATTCGTCTTCGCTTAAGAATTTAGAGAAAGCGCAGGTGGGGGTATCCTCGGCAAAACGGATAAAGGCAAGACCTTTAGCTCCCATACCCTTGGCTTCTTCGGTTAATTTGTCAATTTCTTTTCTTGTATAAACGTTTGCGCCGCCCTTGGCACAAATTGCTCTGACACTGCCGCCGTTTTTAACGGTGTCGGCAAATACAGAAAATCCGCAATCCTTTACAGTGTTGCTAAGGTCGATAAGCTTCATATCGAAACGAATGTCAGGCTTATCTGAGCCGTACTGCTCCATAGCGTCGTTGAATTTAAGACGGGGAAGGGGCAAAGTAAGGTCAACGTTTAAGATTTCCTTAAAGAGACGCTTCATATAGCCCTCGGCAATAGCGAAAATGTCTTCCATTTCAACAAAGGACATTTCCATATCTATCTGTGTAAACTCAGGCTGACGGTCAGCGCGTAAATCTTCGTCGCGGTAGCAACGGGCAAGTTGGACATAGCGGTCAAAGCCCGAAAGCATTAAGAGCTGCTTATAAAGCTGAGGAGACTGGGGCAGAGCATAAAAACTGCCGTGATGAATACGCGAGGGAACAAGATAGTCTCGCGCACCCTCTGGGGTGGATTTAATAAGAGTAGGAGTTTCTATCTCTAAAAATCCGTTTTCGTCAAAGTAGTCACGGGTAACCTTTGCGATACGGTGACGAGTCATAATATTTTTCTGTAGCTTTTCGCGTCTTAAATCAAGATAGCGGAACTTAAGACGTAATTCCTCGTTAGCCTTTGTATCATTGGTGATATCAAAGGGGGGAGTTTCGGCTTTGCCCAAAATTTTAAGGGTAGTAACCTCAATTTCAATTTCGCCGGTAGGAATTTCCTTATTAATAGAGGAACGGCGGCGAACCTTACCCTGAGCCATAAGCACATATTCGCTTCTGACAGAGGTCGCCTTTTCAAAAACAGCCTTTTCGGTATTGTCGTCAAATGCAAGTTGAATAATGCCCGTTCTGTCTCGCAGATCTATAAATATAAGACCGCCTAAGTCTCTCTGACGCTGAGTCCAACCGCAAACTACTACCTCTTTGCCCTCATCTTCTGTACGGAGAGTTCCGCAGTAGTGGGTGCGTTTTAATGAGTCCATTCTGTCAAGTGCCATTTTTGTTACCTCACTTTAATACTTCGCAAATGCTGTCTATGGCGATTTCCTGTTCTTCGCCTGACTGCATATTTTTAATTCTTATGGAGCCGCTTTCAAGCTCATCATCGCCCAGCACTACGCTGTAACGGGCGCCGATTTTGTTGGCATAACGCATCTGAGCCTTAAGACCTCTGCCGCAAATATCGGTAAGAGCAGAGAAGCCCTTTTCTCTAAGAGAAGAGCAAATAGCTAAAGCCTTTAAGTTTGCTTTTTCGCCCATAGGAGCAATATAAATATCGCAAATCGGTTTTTCACCGATTTCTTTTTCATTAGATTTAAGGACAAGTAAAAGTCGCTCAATTCCCATAGCAAAGCCTAAGGAAGCGGTTGCGGGAGCGCCCATTTGCTCCATAAGTCCGTCGTATCTTCCGCCGCCGCATACCGTTGACTGAGCGCCTATATCACCGCTTACAAATTCAAAAACGGTTCTCGTATAGTAGTCAAGACCTCGTACAATTGTGGGATTAACGGTATATTTAATGCCCATTTCATTGAGCCCTGCTTTAACTGCTTCAAAGTGATTTGCACAGTCTTCGCAAAGATAGTTAATCATTACGGGGGCATCCTTTGCAATATCAGAGCAAACAGGAGACTTGCAGTCAAGAATTCTCATGGGGTTTCTGTCAAGACGGTCTTTACAGGTCTCACAAAGATTTTCCTTTTTGCTCTCAAAATATGCCTTTAATGCCTTGTGGTAAGCAGCTCGGCAGGTAGGACAGCCGATAGAATTTATTTCAAGGGAAAGCTTATCAAGTCCAATGCCCTTAAGAACGCTGTTTGCAAGAGAAATAACCTCGGCATCGGCGCTGGGAGCAGCCGCGCCTATACATTCAACACCAAACTGATGAAATTCTCTAAGTCTGCCTGCCTGAGGCTTTTCGTAGCGGTAGCATCCGCCGATATAACAAACCTTCTGAGGAAGGCTCTGGTTATAAAGACCGTTTTCGATAACGCTTCTTATAACACCTGCAGTAAGCTCAGGGCGAAGTGTGATACTTCTTCCGCCCTTATCGTTAAAGGTGTACATTTCCTTTTGAACAACGTCGGTGGTGTCACCCACACTTCTCTGGAAAACCTCGGTATGCTCAAAAACGGGAACTCTTATTTCCTTAAAGCCGTAAAGAGCGGCAGTTTCCAGCATTTTTCTTTCAACGAATTGCCAAACGTGGCTTTCTTCAGGCAAAACGTCATTTGTGCCCTTTATGGCACGGTTAATCTCGTTCATTTATATTCCTCCGATGGAAAAGAGCATAAAGTTCTTTTAATTTTTTACATATTCGCGCCAATCAAGGTCGCCGCGTTCAAGACCGTGAATGAGCATTTCAGCGGTGGCAATATTGGTGGCAACAGGTATGTTGTGAACGTCGCAAAGACGAAGTAACGCAGTTTCATCGGGTTCGTGGGGCTTCGGATTTAAAGGATCTCTGAAAAGAAGCACAAGGTCGATTTCGTTACAGCCGATACGGGATGCTATCTGCTGACTTCCGCCCTGACTTCCGCCTAAGAAACGGATAATGTTAAGACCGGTAGCTTCATTAACGGTTTTACCCGTAGCACCGGTGGCTAAAAGTGTATGTCGAGAAAGAATACCGCAATAAGCGATACAAAACTGTACCATAAGTTCTTTCTTGGCGTCGTGTGCAATTAAGGCAATATTCATATTCTAATCCTCTCTTAGTATTTTATATTTTCTTCGCTTTGGGCAGAGGAATATCCTCGCCGTAAAGACGTTTTATTATTCTGTCAATAGCTTTTATGCTTCTGCCCTTTTTGCAGAGCTTACCCTTTGCCTGAGCAAGAGGCAGATTTATGTCATTTGGTATAATACCGATAAGACGGATACGTGAAGAATCAATAATATCATCAATACCGCTGTAAATTCCGCTTTTAATAAAGGAATATTCGAAACGGTTGATTATCAGTCGGTTATGCACCTTTGAATTTTTATAGAGACTGTCAGCCATAAAACCGGCATCCCTTATACTTACAGGGTCAGGGCCTGTAACGGTTATAAAACGTGTAGTGTCGGGCATCTGTTTATAAAGACGCATATCAATTCCAGCAGGAAAATCAACAAAAACCGCATCAAATTCATTTGCCAGTTTTCTGATTAGCTCTCCAAAGGCTTCTTCATTAATCATATCTCGGGAAGAAGGGGCGGCCAGAAGATAAAGATTTTCTCTTTCGGGAATTTTATACAGAGCGTCAAAAAGGTCCTCGCCCTTTAAAACATCGGAAATATCAAGCAGTATATCCTCGCTTACACCAAGCATAACGTCAAGGCATCTAAGACCTTCGTCAAGGTCTATAAGAACCACCTTTTTGCCCAGCTTTTCTGCGGCTGCCGCAAGGCTTGAGGCAACGGTAGATTTACCGACGCCGCCTTTACCCGAGGTAATGGCAAAAACATTATTCATAAAGGGCTTTCACCTCCGTTTTTTTCGATAGCCATTATATCATAATGACTATATGTTGTCAATTATCTTAAAGGGGTATAATTGGGAGCATCGTCAACCGATTTTTCTCCCGAGAAGAAATATGCATCAAGCGCCGCTTTAACAATACTACCTGCGGCAAAGCCTGAATTACCGTGCTCTAAAACAACGGCTATTGCAATTTCGGGATTTTCAAAGGGAGCAAAGGCAATAAATACACTGTGGTCAATACCTGCGTTCTGGCTGGTACCCGTTTTGCCGCCAACCTTTATGGAGTAATCTGCGAATACGCTGCTTCCCGTACCGTCCTCGGTAACCGAAAGCATACCTCTTTTAACAGCGGTTAGGGCGGTATCGCTTATTTTAACCTGCTGGGCTACTTCGCCCTTTGAGGATACATAGGTTTCCTTTAAATCGTAAGAAACAATACTGTTAATAAGCTTTGCTTTATATCGTGTTCCACCGTTGGCAAGGGTAGAGGTATAAACAGCAAGCTGCAAGGGTGTAAAGGCATTTTTCTGTCCTATGGCTATCTGTAAGGTATCACCGCTGCCTTCGCTTACGTCGGTAAGAATACCTGCGCTGTCGGAAATTTCAACACCGGTTAAAGAACCAAGACCGAAGGAGCTGAAATAATTGGTCAGCTTTGACGCGCCTATACGTCTGCCCGTTTCAAAGAAATAGTAGTTACAGGATTTTGCAAGGGCGGTTGTAAGTCCTATTGAGCCGTGCACCTTCATACAGGAAGGTGTATAATCGTGGAAATATTTATATTTACCCTGACAGGTGATGTACTCAGCGGGGTTTAAAACAGAATTATCAATACCCGCAATGGCAACAAGGGGTTTTATGGTAGAGCCTATAGGATAAATACCCTGAAAGGCTCGGTTGATAAGAGGATTGTTGGGAGCATCAAGAAGCGACTGATAATCTTCGGAATAGGTCTTCATATCAAAGGTAGGATAATTAGCAGAAGCGTAAATTGCGCCTTCCTTTACGTTCATAACCACCGCCGCGCCGCCGGTACAATGTCCGCCGCCAGCATTAAGGTTTTCTATTGTGTCGCTGAGAGCTGCTTGAACGTTATCCTGAATGGCTTTATCAAGATTTAAAATAACCGTTTTTCCCGGAATGGGTTCTTTGGTTATAACGCTGTCTATTACATTTCCGTGTTCATCTATATAATAGGTGATTTCGCCGTCGGTTCCGTGAAGAGTTTCTTCGGCATAGGCTTCAATACCGCTTTTGCCTACTTTATCATTATAGGAATAGCCTTTATCCTTAAGCTCTTCCCATTCCTCTGCATAAATTGAACCTACGTTACCAATCAGATGAGGGGCAAGGTCTGTATCTACATATTCTCTGAAGGGTACCGTTTCCACTGTAATGCCGTCAAGCAGAAAACGGGCTTCACTTACCTTCTGCATAACAAAATCGGGAACGTCTTCGGCAAAAATATAGGGGTTGGCTATGGAAAAATCCATTGCGGTCATACTGTAGCGAACACCCATAATAATACGCGCTTCCTCTTTTGAGTAGGAGGATAAATCATAGGTTTCGGTAAGCTTTGTGAAAACGTTGTCGCTTGTAGCATAATGGGCAAGACCGATGGAACTGAGAAAGCTATCTTTAAGCTCTTCGGTGTAGCCGTAGGGCGCTGTTTTTGTAAGAGGAAGCTTGTCGGTCCACTCGGTTTCGCTTTCCGAAAGATAGTTGCACAGTACCAAAATGGTGTCATTAAGCTTTTCTTTATTTATATATGCGCTGTTAAAGACGATGTTATATCCCTCGCGGTTTACGGCAATCTCTCTGCCGCAACTGTCAAGAATTTCTCCTCGGGGCGCCTTTAAGACAGCGGTACGCATTGTTACACCGTCAGTTCTCGTTATATATTTATCTGCATTAACTACACCCAAAGAAAAAAGCCTTATGCTGCTTACAGCAATAATCAAAGCAAGGAAATACGCAAGAGCGTTAATTCGGGTATTTTTATTCTTGGCAAAGGGCAAGGGATTCACCTCTTTTTATAAAAATTTAACTATTTTTTCTCTTTGTGCAGCCTTTTTTCGAGGAAATAAAGGGGCACTATAAAAATGATGGTATATACGGCGCAGGGGGTTAAATGCCATAAAAGGTAGTAAACCTTTCCCTGAACGTCGGGAATAATGGCAACAAGAAGCCATTTGACTCCAAAATAACCTATCTCGCTAAGCAGAGTCAGAGCAATGGCGGCAGGTAGATTTCTATTAAAAATACGTTTTGCAAGAAGCCCTGCAATAAAGCCTATAAACATAAAGGCAAGGGTGTTGAAAACCGAAGTGGAAGCGGCAACCGCATCCATGGCAAAGCCGCAACAAAGACCGAAAAGCAGTCCCGTAAGTTCATTATAAAACATTGCCACAGCCACAGTAATAGGCAAAAGTATTATGGGCGAAGCGCCCTCAATGGTTATGTCAATAAGTCCCGTATAGTGAAAAAGATAGACAAAAAAGGCTATTATTATTTCAATGTAAGGAACCTTTCGTTTTTTATCTATAAACATAGTTATTCACCAAGCTCACTGCCTAAAGCACCCTGACCTTCAAACTTTGTTATAACCATAACCTTGTTTATATCATTAAAATCCACAAAGGGTGTAACACTTGAATAAAGGGAAGATGTATAGGTGTCGCTTTTTATGGTTTCAACCGTACCGATAAGAAGCCCTTGGGGGAAAAGTCCTTCGCCCGAGGTCACAACGGTGTCGCCTACCGCAACCTGACAGTCGCGGGAAAGGTTATAAAGCTTAATTTTACCTTCGGCGGCAAAATCGGCTGTTCCCGAAATAACACCCGCATCTCCTGTTCTGCTGTCAGATGCGCCTGCAACAATTTCGGGAGAAAGCAGAGTGGTAACCTTGCTTGTGGTAAGTCCAACCTTGCTTATGTATCCTACAAGACTGTTTCCAACAATAACAGGGTCATACTGCTTTATATCGTGGTTGGTTCCCTTGTTTATTACGAAGGATAAATAAAGGTCGTCCTTATCTACAGATATAAGCTTAGCATCGCAAAATGTAAAATCAGGATTATTGTCCTTTATTTCAAGATAATCTTTGTAAAATTCATTCTGTCTTAGGGTTTCATCAAAATCTGCACTTTGTTTTCTTAAAGCATCGTTTTCTTCCTTTAATTTTTGGTTTTCCAAAAGAAGCTCGTTGCCGTCGTTATACTTTTTAGAGAGATTGTCAATTCCCCTTGAAATGCTTGTGGCAAGACTCTGAAAAGGGGCAATAATCGTGCCTATCAATCCCGAACCGGGAGAAAGCACTCCGCCTATTATTCTTATGGCTATTGAGAGGGCAAGAACAACGGCTATAACCGAAAGACAAATCCTGAATTTTTTAGTGCGCAGGAAAAAACGCATAATAATTTATCTCCTATCTGAAGCGTTTTCCGTGACGGAATACGTAATTTTCAAAACCGCTGCTGCCGTCAAGACGTTTAGCTGTGCCTAAAACAACGCAGTCAATGGGATTTTCAGCAACCTGAACGGGCATACCCGTTTCTCTTGAAATGAGCTCTGCAAGACCTCTGAGCATTGAGGTGCCGCCCGTAAGTGTAATACCGCGGTCAATTATGTCGGCAGAAAGCTCGGGGGGAGTTTTTTCAAGGGTGATACGTACCGTATCAACTATCTGTCTTATAACATCTGCCATAGCATCTCTTACTTCGGCAGAGGAAATATCTATGTTCTTAGGAAGTCCGTCAACAAGGTTTCTGCCCCTGACCTCTATAACCTTTTCGTCCTCATAGGGAAGGGCAGAGCCGATTTCAATTTTAATCTGCTCGGCGGTGCGTTCGCCTATAAGAAGATTATGCTTACGCTTTACGTACTGAATAATAGCGCCGTCAAGGTCGTCGCCTGCCTGACGTAGTGACTGACTGGTAACGATGTCACCTAGAGAAATTACCGCAACGTCGGTGGTGCCGCCGCCGATATCTGCTACCATATTACCTGCCGCATCCCAAATGGGAAGACCGGCGCCAACTGCCGCCGCCATAGGCTCTTCAATAAGGTCGATTTCAGCCGCACCTGCTGTTTTTGCCGCATCGTAAACAGCGCGGCTTTCAACTTCGGTAACACCTGCAGGAATACAGATAACCATTCTCACGCGGGAGAAAAGCGAACCCTTAAGGGCTTGGCTTATAAATCTTTTAAGCATAGCTGCAGTAACGTCGAAGTCGGCAATAACGCCGTCCTTTAAAGGACGCACGGCAATAATTGAACCGGGAGTTCTTCCTATCATAGCCTTAGCTTCGCTGCCTACCGCTCTTACGGCATCGTTTCGCACGTCGTATGCAACAACCGATGGCTCTCTCATAATTATTCCTTTACCTTTTACGCAAACCAGCGTGGTTGCGCTTCCAAGGTCAACACCTATATCTCTTGTAAACATAATCTTTTTCTCCCTTATTTCTTTTCTGTGGCAGGTACATTTTTCTTGTTTGCGGGAATAAGAAAATCAACTGCTGAGTGAAGATTTTCTATGGTGATTGTTTCCTTTGGAGTAATATGCTCTCCGTCAAGGGTCCAGTCAACCTCACTAGCATTTTCGAAAATAACCTTTTTAGCCTGAAAAAATTCAATACCTTTTGCTTTAAAATCTTTTTTTAGTATGGCAGAAACGGCAGCCTGAAGCTCTAAAATGTTTGAAGGATAACGAATAAGCAGTACTTCAAAAAGTCCGTCGCCAAGCTCTACTAAAGCTTCTTTATAGTGAACCACACCGCCTACAGACAAGGAATTTGAAACGGTGCCGAATATAAAGTCCCCTTCCACCTCTTGTCCGTCGCAGTTTGCCTTTAAATGAATGGGACGGATGTTACCGAGAGTCTTTATTCCTTCAAAGAAATATGCTATTTTACCAAGCATATTTTTAGCCGCCTGAGGTGCGGAATATGAGGCTTCGGTAAAGGCTCCGAAGGAAGCGGTATATGAAAAATAATGGTCACCGAATTTGCCTATATCAAGAGGAACAAGATTATCGTCAAGAAGGTCAAGGGCAGCCTTTTTCATATTACGGGAAATTTTAAGTCCTCCCGACCATTCGTTAAGGGTACCTGCAGGAATGTAGCCAAGCTTAAACTTGTTTTCATTCTGCATAAGACCTGTGATAACCTCGTTAAGAGTTCCGTCACCACCGCAGCACACAACCGTTTCATAGTCGCTTGAAAGGACTGCTGCCTGAAGGGTAGCATCGCCTCTTTCATCGGTAAGATGAACGGTAACGTCATAACCGCCGTCGGAAAAAACCTGAACTATAGGGTAAAGCTGAGTTTTGATTTTTCCCGTACCCGAACAAGGATTTGCAATTAAATAAAGTTTCTTTTTCATAATTTTCACCTTAAATCAATGGGCATTGTAGCCGTAGCGTTAAGTGATATGTCGGCGGTGTTTCCTGCTTTATATTCGTAAAAAGCCTGAATACCCACCATAGCGGCATTATCACCGCAATATTTTAAAAGGGGAGTAAAAAATTCAAAACCTCTTTTTTTACATTCTTCTTCAAAACGGCTTCTCAGTTCGCTGTTTGCCGAAACACCGCCTGCAAGAACGATTTTCTTAAAACCCTTTTCCTTTGCCGCCAAAAAGGTTTTGTCAATAAGTATATCGCAGACCTTTTTTCTAAGGGTTGCGCACAAAACGGGAACGTCAATGTCAATCCCCTTTTGCTTATTGTTATGAATTAAATTTATAACAGCCGTTTTAAGCCCCGAAAAACTGAAATCATAAGGATCTCCGTTTATTTTCGGTGTTGGAAGGGGATATAGCTCAGGGTTGGGGACCGAGGCGATTTTATCAAGATTTACTCCGCCCGGATAATCCAGTCCCATAGCCCTTGCGGCTTTATCAAAGCATTCGCCCGCCGCATCGTCAAGGGTACGTCCTATAACAGAAAAGTCGGTATAGTCCTTAACTTCGCATAAAACTGTATTTCCGCCCGAAACGGTAAGGCACAAAAAGGGCGGCTTCAAATGGGGATTAGAAATATAATTTGCCGCAATGTGACCTCTTAAATGATGAACCGCTATAAGAGGTTTACCAAGAGTCAGGCTCAGCCCCTTTGCAAAGTTAACTCCCGTAAGCAAAGCGCCGATAAGACCGGGATAGGCGGTAACGGCAACGGCATCAATGTCCGAAAAGCTAACTCCTGCCGTATCTATTGCTTCCTTTGTCACGGCGGCAATGTTTTCACAGTGCCTACGGGAAGCAATTTCGGGAACGACGCCCCCGTAAATACGGTGTTCGTCAATTTGGGTTGATATTATATTTGAAAGTACTTCTCTTTCTCTTGTGACAGCCGCCGAAGTTTCGTCACAGGAGGATTCGATACTTAAAATAAGCATTACTAAAACCTTCTTGTCAGTATTATGGCATCCTCTGTGGGATTTTTATAATAATTCTTTCTTCTGCCTTCTTCTTTAAAGCCAAAGGAAGAATAAAGATTTTTTGCTGGGGTGTTGCTGACGCGTACTTCAAGGGAAATAAAGGAAAGTCCTTTTAAAAGGGCATAATCTATAATTTCTTTTAAAAGTGCTTTACCGATACCCCGTCTTCTGCTTTCCTTTAAAACGGCAATATTGTTTATATAGCCTTCGTCCAAAGCTTCATAAAGACTTAAATAGCCTGAAAGTTTGCCCTTTTCTCTTATTCCGATAAAGGTGTTGCCGTTTTTCATCGACTCTCTTGTGCTGTTTACACTCCAAGGGTTAGAAAAACATTCCTTTTCGATAAAGGCGATTTCTTCTGCATCATTTTCACTTAAATATTCAGCCGTAAAAGCTTCCTTTTTAAAGATTAAATCAATTGCCGAAAATATTTCGTCGCGGCATTTTCTGTAAGCGGCTAAATCCTGCCCGAAGGGATCGCTTATACCCTTTTCGGTCAAGACAAAAAGCTTTTCCTCACTAACCCCTGCTGATATAAGGGTTGCCTTGTGGGAGGGAGTCATACAGTAAATTCTGTGGGCATCATTAACATCCTCAAGGGTGACGTTATGGGAGATATGACCGTTTGCGTCAATTCCCGCTTCATAAAGAACCGCTTTCGAATTTTCGCTTATTTCACTGCCGTCTGTAAAAAGCCCTGCGCTGTTTGCCTTTATACCGTCTAAATTAAGACTGTTAAGATAATAGTGCGCCATAGGGGAGCGGCAGGTATTTCCTGTGCAAATAAAAAGTACGTTCATAGTTTAATCTTTGGCGTCATACCAAGTCTTGCCGAAGTTGGCATCAGCCGTAAGGGTAACGGCAAGGTTGGCGGCGTTTTTCATTTCTTTTGATAAAATTTCTTTTACTAAATCGGCATCTTGCTCTCGGCATTCAACGATAAGCTCATCGTGTACCTGAAGAATAAGACGGGCATCCTTAACCTCTTTAAGCTTATCAAAAACCTTTATCATAGCGATTTTAATAATATCGGCGGCAGACCCCTGAATTGGAGCATTACGCGCCACTCTTTCGCCAAAGGATAAAATCATATGATTAGAGGATTTAAGCTCGGGAAGATAACGGCGTCTGCCGAAAAGGGTGGTAACAAAGCCGTCTTCCTTGGCATTTTTAATAACCTCTTCCATATATGAAGCAACCTTCGGATAGGCTGCAAGATAGCCCTTTATATAAGAGTCGGCTTCCTTTCTTGTTACACCAATGTCTTTAGCAAGAGAAAAAGCGCCGATTCCGTAAACAATACCGAAGTTTACCGCTTTTGCTCTGCCTCTTAAAGTGGGGGTAATCATATCGATGGGCAAATCGAAAACCTGCGAAGCGGTCAGAGTGTGAATATCCTCGCCGCTAAGGAAGGCATTTATCATATTTTCGTCACCCGAAATAGAGGCTAAAACACGAAGCTCTATCTGGCTGTAGTCGGCATCGCACAAAACAAAGCCTTCCTTTGCCGTAAAGAATTTGCGCAGTCGTCTTCCTTCCTCGCTTCTTACGGGAATGTTTTGTAAATTAGGCTCAAGTGAACTTATTCTTCCGGTTCTTGTTTCGGTTTGGTTAAATGTGGAGTGTATTCTGCCGTCCTCACCAATGGCTGCAACAAGTCCGTCACAATAGGTTGATTTTAATTTTGTAAGCTGACGGTATATAAGCAGTTTTTCAACGGCGGGATGCTCGTATTTAAGTCCTTCAAGTATCTCTGCCGAGGTGGAATAGCCGCTCTTTGTCTTTTTTCCGCCTTTAAGCTTTAAATCTTCAAAAAGGGCAATTCCCAATTGCTTCGGAGAATTAAGATTAAGCTCATAACCGATAAGAGCGTAGATTTCCTTTTGTAATTCTTCGCATCTTGCCTTAAGCTCTTGCCCCATCTTTAAAAGACCGTCTTTGTCAACCAAAACTCCCGTTAGCTCCATCGAAGCCAAGACTTTGGCAAGGGGTAGTTCGATTTTTGTAAGAAGCTCTGCCTGTCCTGTTTTATCAAGCTCGTCCTTTAACGCATCACAGATAGGAGCGTGAAGTACGGCGGTGCGTATAAGAGAGTCGGTGTTTTCTTTTAAATTCGGCTGGGCAACGTGGTATCTTCCCATAAGCCTGTCAATATCATAGGAAGAACCTGTAGAATCTGCAAGATAGCCTGCAAGCATTGCATCAAAAACGACGTTTTTAAGATTTATACCGTTTGTTATGCAGAAGCGGTAGAGATTTTTGCAGTCATAAACCCGCTTCTCGTTTTGGCTTTCTAAAATTTCTTTTAATTTATCACTGTTTATGTTAAAAACTGAAATAAAATCATCCGATAAAACAGCAACCCTTTCGCCGTCAAAGGCAATATCTAAAATTCCCTTTATTTTAAAAGCGTCGTTTTCGATAAGTGCTATATTACGGCTTTCGGCTAAATCAATGCTTTCCTGACTCTGACGGGGAGCAATTCCCATACTGTCCATAAGTCTGAAAAGCTCAAGGTCGGTCATAAAGGCGGCAAGACCGTCTTCATTCTGCTCTTTTGGTAAATAGTCCTTTAAATTTTTTGAAACGGGAGCGTTTCTTGAAATGGTGCCTAAAAATTTACTTAAAAGGGCGCTTTCCTTGTCAGCAATAAGCTTTGCCCTTACGCTGTCCTTTATATCAGCGCTGTCGATATTTTCGTAAAGAGTGTTAACCGAGCCAAATTTTTTAATAAGGTCGGTGGCGGGTTTTTCGCCTACACCCAAAACACCTGGGATGTGGTCGCTTTGATCCCCCATAAGCGCCTTAAGCTCTATCATCTGCTTAGGGGTAAGACCGTATTTTTCAAAAAGCGCGGCTTTGTCAAAATGTATGATTTCGGGTTTGCCTGCCTTGGTGGCTGAGAGCAGAACCTTTACGTTATCGCTTATTAGCTGTAAAGAGTCTCTGTCTCCTGTGGCAATAACGCAGGTATCCCCCTTTTCTTCGGCGGCAGTAGCCAGAGTGCCCAAAATATCGTCAGCCTCAAAGCCGGGAGCCTCCAATACGTGATAGCCGTAGAGATTAAGCCACTCTTTTAAAAGCGGAATTTGTTCTCTCAGTTCCTCGGGCATAGGCTTTCTGCCTGCTTTATATTCGCTGTATTTTTCGTGACGGAAGGTGGGAACCTTTACGTCGAAGGCAACGGCAACGCCGTCGGGAGCTTCCTCTGCTATAAGCTTATTCAGAATATTTATAAAACCATAAACGGCATTGGTATGCACTCCTTTAGAGGTGGAAAGGAGACGAATACCGTAAAAAGCTCTGTTAATTATGCTGTTTCCGTCTATAGCTAAAAGTTTCATAATCTGTACTCCGTAAACACAAAATAAGTCAATATATATTATAACAAGAAAATATATATTTGTCATCAGTTTTTTAAATAAATTTTCAAATTTGACATATTTTAAAAAGATGATATAATTATATCGTTATGAAAATAGGAAATTTAGAGGTCGGAGGCTATGCCGCACTTGCGCCCATGGCAGGTGTCGCCGACCGCGCAATGCGTGAAATTTGTATCGGTTTGGGCGCAGGCTATACTGTGGGAGAGCTAACAAGCGCCAAGGGAGTAAGCCGTCAGGATAAAAAAAGCGAGGCTTTGCTTTTTTGCGGTCAAAAGGAGCGTCCTTTCGCTTCTCAGCTATTCGGAAGTGATCCCGTTTCTATGGGGGAAGCGGCAAAATATGCCCAGCAGTTAGCCCCCGATTTTATTGACATAAATATGGGCTGTCCCGCCCCGAAGGTTGCAGGTCACGGCGGCGGAAGTGCGCTTATGAAGGATTTAACCCTTGCGGGAAAAATTATTGAAGCGGTGGTGAATGCCGTAAATATTCCCGTAACGGTAAAAATGCGTACGGGCTGGGATGATAACAGCATTTGTGCGGTGGAACTGGCGCAAATTGCCGAAAAATGCGGAGCAAGTGCAGTAACGGTTCACGGCAGAACGCGTCAGCAGATGTATGCCCCCGGTGTAAATATTGAGGTTATCCGTCAGGTTAAGGAAAATGTTAAAATTCCCGTAATTGCAAATGGAGATATAACCGATTTTTCCTCTGCTAAAAAAATGAAGGAGCAAACGGGCTGTGACTATCTCTTGGTGGGCAGAGGGGCAATGGGAAATCCCTTTGTGTTCAGAGAGATAAATGCGGGATTTTCCGGTGAGGAAATCCCCCTTTTTTCCCTTAAAGAGCGTCTTGAAATGCTAAAAAAACAGGTTGAGCTTATGGTGGAATATAAGGGAGAAAGAACGGCTATGCTTGAAAGCCGAAAACACGCTTCTTGGTACATAAAAGGTATGCGGGGAGCCGCCGCCATGCGAAGAATGTGCGGAGAAATATCCTCTATGAGCGATATTGAAAGAATAATAGAAAAAGCCCTTGAAGTAAGCGAAGGAATGTGATAAAATACTCTATGCTTTAAAAAAGATAAAATTTCCGAAAGGACTGTAAAATATGTCAGGACACAGTAAATGGAACAACATTAAACGTAAAAAGGAAAAGACCGATGCCGCAAAGGCTAAAATCTTTACCAAAATGGGAAGAGAGATTGCCGTAGTTGTAAAACAGGGCGGTCCTAACCCTGCTGAAAACAGCAAACTCAAAGACGTTATTGCCAAGGCAAAGGCTGCAAACGTTCCCAACGAAAACATCGAACGTATTATTAAAAAGGCTGCAGGCGAAGGCGATGCAAACAACTATGAAGAGCTTATTTACGAGGGTTACGGCCCCGGCGGAGTTGCCTGTATTGTTGAGGCTCTTACAGATAACCGCAACCGTACCGCAGGTGAAATGAGACACTATTTTGATAAATGCGGCGGTAATCTCGGTCAGGCGGGAAGCGTTTCCTTTATGTTTGACCGCAAGGGACAAATCGTTATCGAAGCAGAAGACCTTGACGAAGATACCGTAATGATGGATGCACTGGATACAGGGGCTGAAGATTTTTCAGCCGAAGAGGATGTATTCGAAATCATTACCGCTCCTAACGATTTAGGCGCAGTAAGAGATGCTTTAGAAGAAAAGGGCTATTCCTTTGTTTCTGCCGAGGTTGCTTATATTCCTCAGAACATGGCCGCCTTGGATGATGAAGCAATGTGCGAAAAAATGGAAAAGCTTATTGATATGATGGACGAAAATGAAGACGTTCAGGCATTCTGGCACAACTGGGAAATGCCCGAAGAATAATTCAATAAAAACAATCGGTGAAAGAGATGCTCCGGCATCTCTTTTTCTTTTTGTGTTCTATTTTTATTTCCTTGGACATACCATATAGTAAACAAAAAAAGGAAGGAAAAATATGGACAGAAAAGACCTTTTAATATTTGAAAAATGCCTTGATTTTATTTCGCCGAGAATAGCAGCGGTGCTTTCCTGCCTTTCGGAGCAGATTAAGGCGAAAACACAGGAAATACGCCTTAAAACAGGCAAAAGCGTGTCGCTTACAATAAGGGGAAGAACCTATTTTGTCACCCCCTTCGGCAGCGTGAAAGACATTCCCGAGGGGAGTCTGGTTGCAGAGAAAAAAGACCTTGAAGAAGCCTTTAGACTGCTTTGCAGAAATTCTGTTTATTCCCATATAAACGAGCTTAAAGAGGGGTATATTTCTCTGCCATTTGGATGCCGCGCAGGACTTGGCGGTACATATTCAAAGGAGGGCGGAATAACAAATATATCCTCCGTTAATATCCGTATTGCAAGAGAGCTTTTCGGCTGTGCCGAAAGCCTTTTAAACCTTTCGGGCGGAGTTTTATTTTCAGGCCCTGCAGGAAGCGGAAAAACCACCCTTATGCGTGACTATATCCGTCTTTTATCAAGCGGCAAAACAGGGGAATATAAAAGAATTTCGGTAATTGATACCCGCGGAGAACTTGCCGCTGTTTATAACGGTATTTCCTATAATAACCTTGGTGAAAATACCGACGTTTTAAATCTCTTTCCAAAGGGACAGGGCATAGAAAATGCACTCAGAACCCTTTACCCCGATTATATTGCCTTTGATGAAATGGGCAGTGAAGAATATCCATCGGTGGAAAGGTGCATATATTCGGGAGTTTCTATTATAACCAGCGCCCATATAGGAGATAAAAACGAAATAGTCAAAAAAGAGCATTTAAGAAAGCTTATTGAAAGTGGTGCGGTAAAAAATATTGTACTTCTTAGCTGTCCTGCGGGAAGCAAAGCGGAGATTTTTTCTGCCGATGAGGTGATTAAAAATTGTGGGCGGTAAAACTGGTCGGCGCATTGTTTT
Source organism: Acutalibacteraceae bacterium (assembly GCA_045533195.1). Taxonomy (GTDB): domain Bacteria; phylum Bacillota; class Clostridia; order Oscillospirales; family Acutalibacteraceae; genus SIG607. Next base: position 20,946 of record JAZSHI010000052.1, on the reverse strand, counting down.
TGATTTTTTCCTGCGGTTTTATAGGGCTGAAAATGGCAAACCGCCTTAAAACAAGGTCGAAAACTCTGAGAAGCTTTTTAATCTGTCTTGACAGCATAACCGTTTATATAAGACTTTCCGATTTTCATATTGAAGAAATACTTGATAAATGTCTTCCCGATGGAATGACGTATGACGGTAAGGGGCTTATTGCAGAGGATTCTTTATGTCTTGGAGAAGAGGACAGACAGTTAATAAATGAATTTCTTTTTGATTTGGGGATGGCAGATATTAACTGTCTTCTTAATAAATGTAAAAGCTACAGAGAACTTTTTTCAACTGCAATCAGTGATGCCGACAGAGACGTTTCTGAGAGATACCGTCTTTTTGCGGTATCAGGCTTTCTCTTAGGCTTAACCCTTTCTTTCTTGTGGTGGTAGTATGGACGTTGATTTTATTTTCAGGGTTGCCGCGATAGGCATTATAGTAACGGTTTTAAACCAACTGCTTGTGCGTTCGGGCAGAGAAGAACAGGCGATGATGACCACCATAGCAGGTCTTGTGGTGGTTATGCTTATGATAATTTCGGGCATAGGAGAGCTTTTCGAGACTGTAAAAACGGTGTTCGGACTATGACCTTTTTTATAAAAGCCTTGGGTATAGGTCTTGTGACCGTAGCTTCATCTCTTCTTATAAAGCCAAGCCGCCCCGAATTTTCCTTTTTTATAAGCCTGACGGGAACACTTATTGTTTTTCTTATTTGTGTAAAAGAAATAGAAAGCTATCTGTCAAGCTTTTTAGGACTACTTTTTGATGCGGGATTTAATGCAGGATATTTTTCGGTGGCTCTAAAGGCGGTGGGAATAGGCTATATAACCGAATTTGCCGCCGATACAGCAAGTGACAGCGGACTAAACGGCCTTGCTTCAAAAATTTCTCTTGCAGGGCGAACCCTTCTTTTTATTGTTGCCCTGCCTGTTATAAAAGACCTTTTAAGCCTTGCGGTAAGATTGGTGGAATAATGAAAATTTTTAGAATAATCTGCCTCGTTTTTTGCTTTTTTATAATCTTTTCCGTAAATACTTATGCTGAAAATACAGATAGTGCATATACTCTAATTCCCGAAGAACAAAGGGAAATTTTAAATGAATACGGACTAAATGAAGAAATGCTTTCCGAAAGCCTTGATACAAAAGGTTTTTTCTCACTTTTAAAAAACTTTTTTAAAGAGGGCATAAAATTGCCCTTCTCGGTATTTCTAAAAAGTCTGGCAACCGTTATTGTGGCTGCTCTGATGGTAAGTTACAGCCAAGAGGGAAAAACCTCCTTGGCGGTGGAAAGCCTATGCGCCCTTTCCTGCGCCCTTGTGCTTACCGTTCCTCTTTATGAAATTATAGCGGCTTCAAAGGAGGCGCTTAAGGGAGCAACCGTATTTATAACCTCTTCGCTTCCCGTTTTCGCTTCAATGAAGGCGGCTGCAGGAAAAAGCGTTTCGGTGACAGGCGGAGCGGGGGTGCTTCTTATTGCCTGTCAGGTATTAAGCTATCTTTGTTCCTTTGTTATAGCCCCCTTTATGAACGGATATTTGTCCCTTGCGGTCTGCTCGTCCTTCGGGGTGCAAAATAAGGCATCGGGCATTATAAACGGCATAAAAAAGGCGGCTATGTGGTTTTTAACACTTTGCGCTTCGGTTTTTGTTTTTATACTTTCTTCAAAATCGGTGCTGGGCAAAACCGCCGATACCGTCGCTTTAAAAACCGCCAAATACGTTCTGGGTTCTTTTGTGCCCGTCGTAGGCTCAACTCTCAGCGAATCGGCTTCAAGCGTTGCCGCAAGTCTTTCGGCTGTGTCGGGAAGCGTTGGAATGTATATAATCATCGGTCTTATAATTTTAATATTGCCGTTACTTATAGAGCTTCTTTGTTGGAAACTGGCAGTAATTCTTTTAAGCTTTACGGCATCGCTTTTTTCGGCAAATGCCGTAAAAAGCTTAAGCGAAGCGGTGGAAAACGTAATTTCTCTGCTACTGGGCTTTCTTATTTTATCGGTCTGCCTTTTCATTATTTCGGTAGGGGTGCTTATATCGCTTTGAAAACGCTTATTTTAAATGTTTCGGTTATTTGCGTTGCTTATTCAATGCTGAATTTTCTGCCGATTTTAAAGCGGTCTGCTAAAATGCAGAATTTCGTTTTTTCTTTGTGCTTTTTGGCATCCTTTTTATCGGCATTATCCCTTGTTTCTTTTTCGGATATTTCCTTACCTGCTTTGTCTGATGAAGCAGAGCTTTATTCCTATAACGAGGAGGCATTTTGTATGGCTATAGGGGATATGCTTAAAAAGGAAAGCATAGAGTATGAAAAAATTGAAGCCGATACTACTGAAAACCAGGATAAAAGCATAAATATAAATAAAATCACTGTTTTCGGCTGCAGCGATGCAGAAAAATGCCAAAAGCTTATAAAGGAAAATACGGGGTTAGGGGAAGTCTATGTTTATGAATAAAGAAAAAATGCTTTCTTTCGTTAAAAAGTATGTGGGCTCAAAAAGCCTTGTTATTATCGGAATAATCGGCATAGTTTTAATAGGACTTTCATCCTTTATTCCCGAAAAAAGTGAAAAAGAAATCAAGGAAAAAAGCGTAGATATTTCTACCGAGGAATATAAAGAAGCTCTGGAAAAACAAATAAAAGAAATAGCGGTCAGCATTTCGGGGGATAAAAAAACAAAGGTTATCATTACCCTTGAAACCTCGGTAAGACGGGAATATGCAGGGGAAAGTCAGAATATAAGCGGTGAAAAAAGTACCGAAAAGGGAAAGGAAACAAGCGGTACGGTAAAGGAAAAAGCCATTACCGTTAAAAAATCCGACGGAAGTGAAGAGGCACTTTTAATTACGGAATATATGCCACAGATAAGAGGGGTGGCAATAGTCACGGATACGGGCGGCAACGAGGGATTAAAAACGGCTATACGCGACGCGGTAACGGCGGCGCTGGGCATTACATCAAAAAGAGTATATATTGGAGGTTATTCAGGGTGAAAAAAGGAAAAGTACTTGGTAAAGGACATTTGGTGCTGGGGGTTATGGTGCTGATTTTAGGAACGGCGGTGTGGCTGAATATGAAGTATTCCTCCACCGATAAAGCCAAATATATGGGAGAAAGCACCTTTGTTTCAAGCGAACAGGGAGATTCTGCAATGGTCAGCGGTAAAATAGAGGAGGATTATTTTTCCAAAGCTAAAAAAGACAGAGAAACAGCCTATAAAGAGGCAGAGGAAGGTATAAAAGAGGCGTTAAATTCCGCTTCGGGTAACACTCAGGCGATAAAAGAAGCTACCGAAAAGGCGGCGCTTTTATCAAAAAGAAAAACAGACGAAATAGCAATTGAAAATATTTTAAATGCCAAAGGCTTTAGCAAAACCCTTGCTGTAATCGGGGATGACAGCATTACGGTGGTGGTTGAAGGAGAGTCGCTCACCAACCAACAAACCCTTCAGATTCAGGATGCCGTAAGCGGTCAATGCTCACTTTCTTCATCGAAAGTAAAAATTGTTACAGTAAAAGGTTGAGAATTTTAAAAAAATGTGTTATACTATTAAAAAATAAGGAAATAAGTGCGCGGAGGTATAAAAAATGGAAAACAGAAGCAATCTTGCAATTAATGCAGAGGTTATTGAAAATATGGCAACTATAGCCGTTAAAGAGGTTGAAGGGGTTGCAGGTCTTACCGAAAAGGGCATCGACTTAAAAAACGTGCTTAACCGCGGAAAGATTTTTAAACCTGTTCACGTTACCGAGAAAAACGGAGCTGTAGCCCTTGATATTCATATCAGAATTTTCCAGAGCGCCAATGCAAAAGAGGTTGCAGAAAACGTTCAGAAAAACGTTAAGGAAAAATTACAGAGTATGACAGGCAATGCCATAACAAGAGTTGACGTAACTATTGATGATTTAGCACAAGATTAATAAAAACCGATGCGAAAGCATCGGTTTTTACTATATAACGAAAACCCAGCGTCAGCCTCCATCTGATGAGGGAGGTGGATTTTGCGGAGCAAAAGACGGAGGGAGAGAAGAACTATAACAATGTCTTTAAATTAAAACCTGCACACTTTTGCGAACAGGTTTGTTTTATATTACCAACAATTTCCGCAAGGTGCCAATCCGAGCGTTTCTGCGTCTTTTTGTGTAACTTGTATTACACTTTTAGCGTTGCCACAGTTAGATATTCTATGGTATCTTTTTCCGGTTTTTGTAATCCACACCATTTTTGAATTTGAAGTCACAGAAGAAACAGGGGATGTCGGTTTTTGTGATAAAAAACTCGGGTTGTCTGCTGATGAAATCTTATTGTTATTTTGGGAAGAAGTGCTTAAAAAACTATTAAAGTCGGTATTATGAGAAGTGTCCGAAGAAGGATCTTGTATTTTTTCTGATGAAGAAATCGGTTCTGCTTCTTCCCTTGCGGAATAAATTTTACTATCCGTATTGTTTGTAACAGAAGAAATACCGTTAATATTTTCACTGTTTACTGTGAGAGAAATCAAAAATATTGTAAACAAAAAAATAGCCGATAGAATTATGATTAAAATAATTTTTTCCGCTTTTTTCATCTCAGCACCCCATTATTATCATTTTAAATGCAAATCCACAGTACAGGCAATGTGTTGCCTATATAGTATCACGCATTGCCTACATTTGCCACTGTTTTTTTATATTCTAATAGAAAGAATATAAACGGAGTGTGAAATATGACTACAGTAGAAGCGGTTAAAAACAGACTTTTACAGCTCTGTGGCGAAAGAAATATTACAGTAAATAAATTGGCAACTTTATCAGCATTACCACCATCGTCCGTTAAAGCTATTTTATACGGCAGAAGTCAAAACCCTAAATTATTAACTATAAAAATGATATGCGACGGACTGTCTATTAGTCTTGCTCAGTTTTTTGATACTCCCGAATTCAATTCTCTTGAACAAGAGATAAAATAACAGCGAAGGCAGTAGCCTTCGTTTTGTTTTTATTCATTATTTTGTCCCCTTCTTCATATATATACATTAGTAAATTTGTTAAAAGAAGGGCATGATAATAATGAAAGAGTTTTATCCAGAAGAAATAAAAACAAAAGAAGAGAGCAAAATATATTATACGACGGAAAATATAGTCGGCGCGGCAAAAACGGGGGAAATACTCCGCGCGGTAGTTACGCTGTGTGATGCTTCCCATAATCTGACGGTAGATTTAGGCTCTATGAAGGGGGTTATTGCCCGAGAGGATGCTCTGTTATCAAACGACGGCAACATAAGGGATATTGCCATAATTTCCCGTGTCGGCAAAACCGTATGCTTTACGGTAGAGGATATAATATATGATTTAAGCGGAATACCCGTTGCACGTCTGTCGCGTAAAAAAGCGCAGGAAAAGTTTATAAATGAATTTCTTTCTTTAAAAAGCGTGGGTGACGTTTTAAGGGCGCGTGTAACCCATCTTGATTCTTTCGGAGTATTTTGCGATATAGGCTGCGGAGTGATAGCGCTTTTGCCTATTGACTTTATATCCGTTTCCCGTATTGCCCATCCCAAAGACCGTTTTTGTGTGGGCGAGGATATAAAGGTGGTGCTTAAAGGGATTTCAAAGGACGGCAGAATAACCGTTTCTCATAAGGAGCTTTTAGGTACGTGGGAAGAAAATGCCGAAGGCTTTATGGCAGGTCAGACCGTAACTGGAATTGTAAGAAGCGTTGAGGAATACGGCGTATTTGTTGAACTTGCCCCAAATCTTGCAGGTCTTGCCGAGCCTTATGAAACAAGAGTGGGGGATACCGTCAGCGTTTACATAAAAAGCATTATCCCCGAAAAAATGAAGGTAAAACTGATTATTATTGATAGCTTTAAAGGAAATTTCATTCCGAAAACAAAATATTTTTACAAGGAAGAGCATATAGATGTTTTTAATTATTCCCCTTTAAACAGTTCTAAAAAAATATATACAGAGTTTATTTGAGGACGGATTAACGTCCTCTTTTTTTATAAAATTTAACTTATTTAGATATTTTTATTGACTAAATTCCAAAAGAGTGGTAGTATAAAATGGAATATAAACTATATGAAGAAAGAGTAGTGAACTATGAAAAAACTTATTGCTTTATTACTTAGTATAATTTTGGTTTTAACATTTTCGTCAGTTTCGGTTATCGCTACCGAGGATGATAGCCAGATTCCCGTTGAAAAGGCATTGCCCACTGAAATTTTAAGTGTTGACCTTTCTGATGGAAGTGCTGTGTCTCACTCCGAAGTAACCCTTAATCTTACTCTAAGCAGTAATCCCGGATTTTCCGTAATGATACTAAACCTTGACCATAAGAGTGAGGAAATTACCCTTAAAGACGCAACTTCTGCTGTAAGCGATGTAACCCTTGATTATTCAAATCAAAAAGGCGGTTCTACTCTTGCTTTTTATCATTTAGGAAGTAACTGCACTGCTAAAGGAACTCTTGCTACACTTGTTTTCAGCATTGGCTCTTATTCGGGAGATGCCGAAATTACTCTTTCTGCCGAAGCAGGTAACGTTTGCGATGCAGATGCTAATCCTATTGAGACCGAGCTTTCAAGCGGTACTATTACCGTTTCCTGCTTCCCCCATACTTACATATTTAAGGATAGAGTTGAGCCCAGCTGTTCAAAAGAGGGTGAAATAAATTATGTTTGTACCATCTGCGGTGATTTATATACAGTTCCCATTAATATGACAGAGCATATCTATTCCGACACACCGCAGATTGCAGAACCGTCCACCTGTGATACTGACGGTGTAATGGCTTACGTTTGTCAGATGTGTGGTTGTCCGGATGAAGCAACTAAAATAATCATACCGGCTACAGGACACAAGTATCTTGAAGGAGCCGAATACATCGTTGTAAAAGAAGCAACCTGTACCGAAACAGGCTCTCAATACAGAATTTGCTATGTTTGTAACGAACACGTTGAAGAAGAAATCGATGCTCTTGGCCATGACGAAGGCACTTGGCGTACCACAACCCCCGGTGACTGCACCACAGCAGGTGTTGTATCCCGTTACTGTAACCGTTGCGACGCTGTTCTTGAAAGCAAAGAAAAAGCACAGGGTACACACTTTAAGGCTTGGGTAGCAACAACCAAACCCACCTGTGAAGAAAACGGTGTAGAAGAATATATGTGTCTTATCTGCGGTGGCGAGAAAAACGGTAGCAGAGAAGTAGAAAAGCTTGACCATATTCACGGCCAAGAGGTAATAACAAGAGAGCCTACCTGCAACGTAAAGGGATTGGCAGAAACCTTCTGTAAGGTATGTAATGAAGTAGTTGCTTCAAGAGAAATTGATACAATTGCTCATACCAAAAACAGTCTTACTGTAGTTACAGCCCCCACAAGTGAAGCTGAGGGACAGGGAGAATATCGCTGTAAAATCTGCGATGATGTCTTAGAAAGCGTAACCCTTCCCAAGGTTTACGGTGAGTTCTATGCCGAGACTACAAAAACAGCTGTAGGAAGAAATACTGCTGTTAAGGTGTTTGTAAAAAATAATTCGGGATTTTCCGTTGGTATAGTAAGAATAAAATATGACGAAACATCCCTTATGTATAATGGTATAACAGAAGGAGATATAACAGACGACCTTACCGCAAACGCTTCCAAAGTCGGTGAGATAACAGTAGTTATTTCCCTTAGCGATGCAGAATATACCGCAGACGGATTAATGTTTACCATTAACTTTACTCTTACACAGGATGCCGAGAACGGAAGCGTAGAGCTTTCCTATAATGCTCAGACAGACTTTGCAGATAAAAACGGTGACAGAGTGTTCTTTAATATGACGTCGGCTGAAATTGAAATCATACACAGCGTGCCAGGTGACGTTAACGGCGATACATTTGTTGATACTACCGACCTTGCTGAACTTAAGCTTCATCTTGCAGCTTTGAGAGAGAATGTAAGCCCCGGCGCAGATGCAGACGGTGACGGAAAAATTAATACAGGTGACCTTGCAACACTTAAATTAATGCTTGCAGGAATTATAAAATAAATTTTAAATGACCTTGCCTGGCAAGGTCATTTTCACGAGAAATGTTATTTTCAGAATAATAAATTTATAATAATTTGTAAAACTATAAAATAAAAGGTGATAAATATGAGTGAATGTACACATGACTGCAGTACCTGTTCGGCTAATTGCTCCGACAGAAAGCCTGACAGCCTTATTGAGCCTACCAATGAGCTGAGTAACATTAAAAAGGTAATAGGCATTGTCAGCGGTAAGGGCGGCGTAGGTAAATCTATGGTTACTTCTTTACTTAGCGTTGCTATGCGTAAAGAGGGCAAAGAGGTAGCAATACTTGATGCCGATATTACCGGTCCTTCAATTCCTAAGGCTTTCGGTATTAATGACCGCGCCGAAGGAAACGATTTGGGAATTTTTCCCGCTATTACAAAGGACGGTATTAAATTGATGTCCATAAATCTTCTTTTAGAGGATGCTACTGCTCCTGTTGTATGGCGCGGCCCCGTTATTGCAGGCGCTGTAAAGCAGTTCTGGAGTGATGTTATCTGGAATGACGTTGACTATATGTTTGTTGACTGTCCTCCCGGAACAGGTGACGTGCCGTTAACCGTTTTCCAAAGCCTTCCTCTTTCGGGAATTATTATTGTAACAAGTCCTCAGGACCTTGTTTCAATGATAGTTAAAAAGGCTTATAAAATGGCTGAAATGATGAACATTCCCGTGCTGGGAATAGTTGAAAATATGAGCTATATCGAATGTTCCGACTGCGGCAAAAAGATACATCTCTTCGGTGATGGCAAAACACAGACCATTGCCGATGAACTGGGAGTGCCACTATTAGCTCAGCTTCCCATAAATCCCGATATGGCGGTTATGGTGGATAACGGATGTATTGAAAAGGCTGATACTTCGGTTATGAAAACCGCAATTGATGCCCTTTTAAATCTGTAAAATAAGAAATCGGCAGAGTAAATTCTCTGCCGATTTTAGATTATAAGTATTCCGTTTTCTTTGAAAATAAGTCCCGCAAAGAGTGTCGGGGAAAATTCCTTCGGACGTATTTCCTCCACCTCTTTTGGCAATTTGACATAAAAAGGAGTGTTTATGTCGGGAAAAATATCTGCATTGGGCAAGGCAGAACAAAGAAGTGGAAGGGTTCCGTATTTTTTATATATTTCTTCGGCGTTTTCGGGAAGACTTTCGCTTTCTATATATACTTTTTTTGCATATCGGCAAATCTGAGGTAAATGTGGAGTGCCGCAAAGTGTTTTGTTTAAATAAACCGTTTTCCCCTTTTCTTTTTTAAGGGTTTCAATAAGCCTTAAAACAACCCCTTCCTTAAGATATTCTTTCGGCACTTCGGAAAAACAGCAGTAAAGGTTTTCCTTTAAGGCGTTTTCAAGTCTTTCCTTTTCCCAGAAAGTTTTTTTGGAAAAGTGGTATATTTTATAGATATTAATTTCTCCTGCAGCCTTCAAAACATAGCTTTCCTTGATTATTTTTTCCTTTCTGCAAAGATGAATACGCTCTAAAAAGGTTCTTCGTTTAAGGGGTATTGTTTCAATTAAAGATAGCATAAATTGTTCCTTTCACTTGACAAAATCGGGGAATATTATATACTTATACTATACGGTGATGTAAATAGAACTGTTTTGAAAGGATTAATATGAAACTTTTAATAAAATTCAGAAAGTCTATTATGATGGCAATAAAATTTTTAGTAATTGCCGCTCTCACCTTAGGCTTTATAAATGTGTGGTACACATTTTACGGCGAAACAATGATATCAAAAGCAGTAAACTATGTGGTAATAGCTTCCTATTTGCTCTTGATACTTCTTTTTGGAGAGCTTTACGGAGCATTTAAAATAGGGGTAAGCCGTTTGCACGAGGTTGCTTACAGCCTTTGTCTTTCGCTGGTATTCACAAATATAATAATGTTCTTCGAGCTTTGTCTTATTACACAGCAGATTATTATGCCCGTTGCATTTGTTTGGGGCTTTGTTTATCAGATAATAATTGCAATAATATGTGTTTATGGCAGTAATACTATTTATTTTAAGCTTTACCCCGCCAGAAGAATGTTGGCAATTTTTGCCGATGATGCCGAGGGTACGGCTATTATTCGCAAGGTTTCTAAGATTTCGGAACGCTTTAATATTGAACGCGGTGTTTCGGTAAACCGTGTTTCAGCAGAAGAAATAAAAACACTTATTGACAGCTTTGAAGCGGTGCTTCTTTGCGATGTAAATAAGGACCTTAAGAACGATTTGCTCCGATATTGCTACTCTAAGCAAAAACGCACCTATGTTCTGCCCTCCAGCGCAGACGTTATAATAAGAAATTCCGACCAGATTCAAATTTCCGACACCCCCATTATGATGTGCAGAAACCGCGGTATTAGATTAGAGCAGGAATTTATAAAACGTATTCTTGATATATTGGTTTCGCTTATAGGAATAATCCTTTCTTCTCCCATAATGCTTATTACCGCCCTTGCTATTAAGCTTTGTGACGGCGGTCCGATTTTCTTTAAACAAAACCGAGTTACCAAAAACGGAAAGATTTTTAACGTTTTGAAATTCCGTTCAATGATAGTAAATGCCGATAAGGACGGTGCTAAAAAGGCGGAAACGGGTGATGAACGTATAACCCCTATAGGTAAGATTATCCGTCCCATAAGACTTGATGAGCTTCCGCAGTTTTTTAATATTCTTTTCGGTGATATGTCCCTTGTGGGACCGCGTCCCGAAAGAGTGGAAAACGTATATGAATATACCAAGATATATCCTGATTTCAACCTTCGCCACCGTGTGAAAGGCGGACTTACGGGATATGCGCAGATTTACGGAAAATATAATACAACACCCGAAGATAAACTCAAAATGGATCTCATATATATAGAGCAATATTCAATATTCCTTGATATTAAGCTCCTTCTTATGACAATTAAGATTTTATTTATGAAAGAAAGCACAGAAGGTTTTGACGCAAAGGCTAACGCAAACGTCAAACCAATAGATAAACGAAAGGAAGAAGAAAAATGAGTTTTCACGCAACATTGGTAGTAATGGCAGCAGGTATGGGCAGCCGCTTCGGCGGACTTAAACAGCTTGAGCCTATCGGCAGAAACGGTGAGGTTATCCTTGACTTTTCCGTGTATGATGCTATGGAAGCGGGCTTTGATAAGGTCGTTTTCGTTATTAAGCACGAAATCGAGGAAGACTTCAAGCGCATCGTAGGTGACCGCATTGCCAAAAAGGTAAAGGTGGAATATGCTTTTCAGGAAATAAAGGACCTTCCCGAAGGCTTTACCGCACCTGCAGACAGAACAAAGCCTTGGGGTACGACTCAGGCAATTCTTTGCTGTAAGGATTTGGTTAACGAACCCTTTATAGTAGTAAATGCCGATGACTATTACGGCAAATCTGCATTCAAAAAAATGTATGACTATTTAAAACAGGGTACAGGCGACTATGCAATGGTAGGCTTTAGACTTGCTAATACCCTTACCGAAAACGGAACCGTATCCCGCGGTATTTGTAAAGAAGAAAACGGCTTTTTAACCTACATTGAGGAAAGAACAAAAATAGATGCCGCCTGCCGCTATACAAAGGATGGCGAAAACTGGATTCAGATGGAACCCGATACCGTTGTTTCAATGAATATGTGGGGCTTTACCGAGGACATTTTCGGATATCTTCATGAGAACTTTGTAAATTTCCTTAAGGATAATATAGATGTTCCTAAGTCCGAATGCTTCTTGCCTATGGCAGTTGCAGAGCTTATTGACAAAAACGTGAAAAAGGTAAGAGTTTTGGTTGCTGAGGATAAATGGTACGGCGTAACCTATAAAGAGGATAAAGATGCCGTAGTGGCCGCAGTTTCCGCCCTTGAACAGCAAGGACTTTATGATAATATGTAAGAAAAAATCTCAGCCCGAGAGGGCTGAGATTTTTTAGGGAATAGGGTATAGGGAGTAGGGTTAATAGTCTGCCATTAGTTTTTTGTAGTTTTCTAAAACATCGCTATGCTTTAAATATTCTTCTCTTTTAAAAAGCTTTGTATGCCAAGCTTCCTTTGCCCATATTTCGCCGTCTTCAAGTACTCCTCTGCTTATTTCATATAAAAACGGGCCTTTATATTCGGCTTTTATAAGAGCATTTATTATGGCTTTCCAATCGTTGTTGCCTTCAAGCGGCATTAAATGACATTCATCGTTACCCAGAAAGTCCGATACGTGAAGGGTGACGATTTTGTTTGCAAAACGGTTTATAATATCTTCGGATTTTTCGTTTGATGTGTGATTAAGGTCAAAGCACATTCTAAGCTTTTCATTATATGACAAAATTTCGTACATATCGCTGCTGTTTCTGCCCAGACAGGTTCGGGGCAGATTTTCTACCGCCAAAGTAACACCTAATTCTTCCGTAAAAGCGCAAAGCTCGTTTAACGATTTTTTCAGCTGATTAAGGGAAGCCTTTCTGTCATCCTCGTGTATGGGTTCACCGCTGGGATGAATAACAAATAAGTTTATGTCGGCATCTCTTTTGGCTTCTTTTATAAGCTCCTTAAAATAAACTACGGTAAAATCTCTTACCGCTTCATTAAGACTTGCGGGATTAAGGGTGGTAAAAGGAGCAAAGGGGAGATGAAAAGACCAGAGTATTATGCCGTATTTATCGGCAAGGCGTTTAAATTCGTTGAAATCAATATTTACGGTGTTTTCATATTTTCCAAAGCAGATTTCTATATGGGAAATGCCGTTTTCTTTATACCTTTTAAATTCATTTTCATCGGCAACCTTGTTAAAGCAACCGTGAGAAAGTCCTAAAGGGAATGGCGGGTTAAAAGAAGCCTCACTCTTCTCGCTTTTTGTCATAAAGTCACCGATTTTCTTAAGCTTTATAAAAATCTCGTCATCATTTCCCGAAACGGCAATAATGTTGAGACCTGCTTTTTTTGCGCAGTTTAAAATGGTTTCATCGGATTTGCCTATAATTACAAGATTATCTTTGCTTTTGGCAAAGGAAACTATGCTTTGACAAGCACCGTTGATTTCTTCCTCCAGAACGAAATAAGGCTTTTTGCCAATGTCTATGAAGTCTGATTTTATAAAATTATCTTTCAAAAGACTTACCAAATATCCGCAAAAAGCTTTGCTTTTATCATATATAAACACCGTGGCATTTTTGTTTAGATTTATAAGCATAAAAACAGCACCTTTCTTGTTTACATAATATACTACTTGCGTGAAAAAATCAAGAATAGCTCAATTCATATATGCGATTATTTTGATTTATTGTTTTGTTGCATTTAAACAAAAGTTGATTGACAAAAGGAAAAATATATGATAAACTACACTTGATTAAGAATACCGTATATGGAAGGTGTATAAAAATGAAAAAAATCTTAGCTGTTATTCTTTGTATATGTATGATGTTTACTTTGGCTGTCGGTGTTTTTGCTCAAGAAGGAACGGATGATACTGAAGTCGATATTGATAGTGTTTTCCCTACAACTGTTAATTTTGAAAAAGCCGAAGTTATCAAAGGCGGCGACGTAACGGTTGATATAATGGTCGAGAATAATCCGAGCATTACCGAGATTAAGGTTACCTTTAACCTTCCCGCAGGCATTACTATCAAAAGCGTAGCAAATGGTGATTTCGGAACAGCCACCCTTGAAAACAACGTGGTTACCGTTTCTGCAAAAGATACTATGACAGACGATGGTTGTATTGCAAAGGTTACCTTTACTGCAACAACAGAAGGTGAAAAGAAGGTTACGCTTTCCGCTACCGCCAAAAACGGTGCAAATGATGTATCTGTAAGCAGTTTTGAGGGTGTTGTTAATGTTATCGTTCCCGCAGCGGTTGTTATCCCCGGTGACGTTGACGGTGACGGAAAAGCCGATGCTATCGACCTTGCTAAAATGAAACGGTACCTTGCAGACTTAGAGGATGAGGTTTGCCCCGGTGCCGACCTTAACGATGACGAAAGTGTTGATGCTATTGACCTTGCGAAGTTGAAGCTTCTTCTTGTAGGTAAATAATTATAAATAAAATACTGTGCCTGACTGATATTATGTATCGGTCAGGCTTATTTTTTTATTTGGTTGATTTTCTTTTATAAATATTGTATAATAAAGTGAATAACTTTCTAAGGAGAAAATAATGAAAAGACTGTTTTGTATTTTTCTTGCCCTTTTATTGATGGTTTCGGTTTTTTCCTTCTCTGCTTTTGCCGACGGCGGAGTAACCGTCCTGAAACTTAACAAGTATCTTCAAAGCGGTGAGAAACTTTCTCTTTCTGTCACCTTTAATACCGATATGGAGTCTTTTGCCTTTATGTATGATTTACAATACGACACCTCCGTTCTTGATTTTATCAATGTTTCCGGCGGTATGTGTAATGAATATGAAAAAGGCAAAATAAGATATGCAAATGTCGGTAATGGTAAAAGTGATAGCGTAGCCTTTGCTTTTCGCACGAAAACTTCGGGAAAAACCGATATAAAAATCACCAATATATATTCTGCCGATGGTGTTAAGGAATATTCATATCCTTCTGTTACATACAGCGTAAGTATTGATGCTGCCACCAGAGGAGATGTCAACGGAGATGGGAAAATAACTACAACCGATTTGGCTATATTAAAACTTTACCTTGCTGCCATTGAAAAAAGCATAAGCGATTTTGCCGATTACGATAAAAACGGTACGGTAACTACAACCGATTTAGCTTCTCTTAAATTATATCTTGCGGGGTGTTAAATATGTTAAAAAAATTTTTGATTTGTGTTTTGTGCATCGGCTTTATACTGACGGGGATTAACGTTCAGGCGCAAACTGATGTTTTTGTGAAAGTTGAATTTGTTGAGGATACCGTAGAGATTAACCAACCGGTTTCTATAAAAATAACTGTCAGCGGTAATGTTAAAAAGGTAAAAGCTAATATTGGTTATAATATTTATTTTCCTAATTATAGCGGTGCAGGTATAAACTTTGACATCAATAGAGGAGAATACACAGTTACCTTTACTCCGTCAAGTGAACCGTATGTATTTTACAGTACGGCAACAAATATTGGAAACGCGAAATTAACATTAAAAAATATTATTTGCGAAACCGATACCGGTAATGTTGATTTGGGAAATATGACGGCAAATATAACGGTAGTTCCTAAATATACACATATATATACTAAGGAGGATCTTAACAATATACGTAATGATTTAAGAGGTGCCTATCTTCTTATGAATGATATTGAATTCGCTCCTGAAGATTTTGAGGATGGCGGAGCCTTCTATAATGACGGCTTCGGATGGATTCCTATCGGCGCGGTGGTAAGGGAAGAGGAAGCTTTTACAGGTATATTTAATGGCAACGGTCATACCATTTCAGGTCTTACCATAAATAAAGCCTATTATAATTATTGCGGTCTTTTTGGTGTTAACAGAGGTGAAATCACTTCCCTTCGTTTAAAGGATGCTGTTGTCGACGGTAAAATAGGCATAAATATGTCGGTATCAGCCTCTACTCCCAGTATAAGCGGAGATATTGATTATACAGATAAAGACGTGTGGACAGAGCCTGATGACAGCATTACCGAAGAAAGTCTTAACAAATATGACCGCACGGGTGTTTCTACTGCAAATATAGGTCTTATTTGCGGATTTAATTTAGGGGCGGTCAAAAAATGCTTTGTCTCCGGCGAGATTTGCGGAAATAATAGCGCAGGTGGGGTATCAGGAAGAAATATCGGCAGTATTTCTCTTTGCGCTTCAAATGTAGCTATAAGGGATGTTTCTGTTGCGGGCGGTATAGCAGGAATAACAACCACCTACTCGAAAATAACCGACTGCGTGAGTGAAGGCAGTATTGTTGCCGCTCTTTCGGGCGGTATTTCAGGAAATGCTTCGGGCACGGCGCAGAGGGTATATTCCTTGTGTTCAGGTGATGGCTTAAAGGCTTGTTTTGGAAAAAACTCGGGAGCAAAGGCGAACGAAGTATATGCTTTCGGTATTTTGGAGGAAGACGGAATAAGTCAAATTAAAACTATGGATGAACTGCCCGGACTTCGTTTTGACGGTGGAGAATGGACATATGGTAAAGATAAGCCCTATCCCACACCCCTTGCGGATTTAATTGAAACTGTGCTTTTGGGCGACCTAAACGGTGACGGCAGTGTAGATACCGTTGACCTTGCAGCGTTAAAACTGTTCCTTGCAGGACTTACCCAAATAGATGAAAGGGTAGGGGATATAAACTTAGACGGCGTCGCTGATGCTGTTGACCTTGCGGCACTAAAACTTAAACTTGCGGGCATAGAATAGTTATATTTTTCCGATTTATGAAATTTTTGCTACATATATTGGTGAAAATTTAAAAGGTTTTGTGCATTTTTTGAAAAAAGTGTTGACAATGTATAACTTGCTGTTTATAATAAACTCAAGTAATTGTCCTTAGGGATATTATGAAATTTTTTAGAAAAGGAAAAAAGGTGATTCAAATGAAAAAGAAACTATTAGCTTTGATTCTTTCAGTAGTTATGCTCACCGCACTTCTCGTACCTGTACTTGTTGCAAGTGCCGCAGCTCCTACTATGAAGATCAGCTTAGGAACTCCTACCCTTACTGACAGAAATGGTGTTAAGGTTATTGCTGTTCCTGTATTAGTAAGTGATAACACCAGTGAACTTTTCACTCTTCGTTATCAGGTTTTAGGTTCAAACGGCATCGAGACTTACTATGATGCTGATCTCTTTGACGAAGGTTATGACGAAGGCGACTTCACTCAGAAGTATGGTAACAAGATTTGTAATTTTGCTGTAACCATTAATACCGATACTGAGACTGAAGGCAAAAACGGCTTCCAGGTAGTAATGGACGCTGTTGGCGGCCCTGCAGGTAGAGGTGTTGCTACTGCTGCCGGTACTCTTATCACAGTTTACTTCAAAGCTCCTACTGCTGTAGGTGATTACAACTTCGAAGTTGTTTGGCTTGATGGCGCTAATAACGATGCTGTTGCGTATGAGGTTGCTGTAGGCGCAGGTGCTACTTACACTGTAGAATGTAAAGAACACGTTAAAGGCGAAGCTGAACAGACTAAGGCTCCTACCTGTGACGAAAAGGGTGAAGCTGTAGTTAAATGTACCGAATGCGGTAAGGTTATCGAAACCAAGGAAGTTGCAGCTCTCGGACATACCGAAGGCGAACCTGAGCAGACTAAAGCTCCTACCTGTACCGAAAAGGGCGAGGCAGTAGTTAAGTGTACCGTATGTGGAGATGTACTTAAAACTAACGCGGTTGAGATGATTCCTCACGATATGATTGATGATGCTGAAGCTAACAAAGCTCCCACCTGTACTGAAGACGGTGTAAAGAATGCTAAGAAGTGTTCTGTTTGTGGCCATAAGGAATCCGAAGTAGCTCCCGCTCTCGGTCATGATATGGTTGACGATGCAGAAGCTAATAAAGAAGCTACCTGTACCGAAGCTGGTGTAGCTAACGCTAAAAAGTGTACTCGTTGCGATCATAAGACTCACGACGTTGTAGTTGCTCTCGGTCATGCTTGGGATGAAGGCGTTGTAGATGGCGATGCAAAATGCGGCGAAACTTCTAACATTACCTATACCTGCGTGACTTGCGGTGAAACCAGAGTTGAAATCGGCGCTGTTGTTGAACACGTTCTTGTTAAAGACGATGCTAATTCCGTAGATCCTACCTGTACCGAAGACGGTGTAGAGGTTCTTAAGTGTACCCGTGAAGGTTGCGATTATACTACTGAACCTGCAGTTGTTGAAAAGCTCGGACATGATATGGTTGCTGACGAAGCTAATTCTGTGGCAGCTACCTGTACCGAAAAGGGTGTAGAAGCTACCAAGTGTACTCGTTGCGATGTAACTGATTCTAAAGAAATCGCAGCTCTCGGTCATAAGGCTGGCGAAGATGAAGTAACTAAGGCTCCCACCTGTACCGAAAAGGGCGAAGCAGTAGTTAAATGTACCGTATGTGAAGAAGTTCTTGAAACCAAGGAACTTGATATGGTTGCTCATACCGAAGGTGAAAAGGAAGTAACTAAAGCTCCTACCGATGCTGAAGAAGGCAAGTGGGAAATCAAGTGTACCGTATGCGATGCGCTTATCGATTCCGGTGCAATTGCTAAGCTTGAAAAGGTTGTAGAAGATAAAGAAAATGGCTTTACCTTCGAGGCAGAAGATGCTAAACTTCCTTCCGACTTTACTGCTGATGTAGAAACAAACGAAGAAGAAGGCAAAGTTACTGTAACATTGAACTTCAAATCTGATATCGTTGAGCTCAAGGGCGAAGTTGTAATGACCATCGATACTGCTATATTCAATCAGTTCAAGAAACTTGCTGTATTTACCACAAATGCTGCAGGCGAACTTGTAGAGGTTGAGGTTGAAATCAAAGACGGTATTGCTACCTTCAATGCTGACCTTGAAAAAGAATATATATTTGCAGAAGCTGAAGATCTTAAGGAAGATTCCGAGGTTCCCGGAACTTCTGACAATGCTAACGTTGCTGTATTTGCAGTAGTTGCTCTTATGGCAGTAGCTGCTCTCGTAGTAGTTGGCAAAAAGAGATTTGCTCTTTAATAATTAGTTCTTACTAATTGTGCGTCGGCGGTTTTCCGCCGACGCTTTTTTTGAAAGGTAGATTATAATGAAGAAGATTATTTCTATATTCCTTACTTTGCTGTTCACTCTATCGGTTTTTGTATTTCCTGCCTATGCAGATGAAACGGTTGGTGTTTTAAAGGCAGGACGTGTAACAGCAAAAAACGGTGAAAAAATAACCGTCCCTGTATCCCTCGTGGAGCATAAGGGCGTTTGTATCATCAGGGTAACTGTGATGTATGATAGCAAAGCGTTGGAATACAAAGATACTATAATGTCAGCCTCTGATAATTTTGCTTATACTGTTAATGAAGAAACCGAGGGCGAAGTGGTGGTTCTTATGGACAGTAAGCGGCTTCGTAATTATGAGGGTGACTTGACATTATTTGAATTGGAATTTCAAGTAAAGAAAAGCGCAACCTCAGGACGCACACTTGTAAGAGTTTTTTGTGAAGAGGGTATGGCAACCTATTTGGTAGGTACGGGTAATAAAATAGAAGCTACAGCCTTTTTACCGGCAACATCTACAGGCTCTGTAACAATTCTTTGTGATAAGCATGACTTTGTTTTGCAGGAAGCAGATGACACCTATCGTTGTTCAAAGTGCGGTGCGGTAAAAAATGATGATGGGGATGTTTCGGTGGATTCTTCTCAGGGACTTCCTGAAATAGATGTTTCCGGCGAAATTCCTGCTGATGCGGCATCAAATGAAATAGTGAATGAATCCGAAAATTCCTCCGAGCCTGACGGTGATAATAAAGATGGAACTAATGACTTGAAATTTGTTTATTTTATTCCCATTATTGCTGCTTTAGTGATTATAGGTGGGGTATTGGTAATAAAATTTAAAAAAGGTAATAAAGAGTAGTAAACTGCGTCGGCGGATTTCCGCCGACGCTTTTTTGTTTTTGAATAGTTTTTGCTTGATTTTGTTATAGGTTTATGTTAATATTAACTTGTATAGATATATTTCTTAAAAAGGAAGCAAAGTATATGAAAAAAACATTATCCCTAATAGCAAATATTTATTCTAAAAGAGTGTTAGCCTTGGTGCTGACCTTCCTTTTGGTGTTTTCTGTAGCAGTAGTTCCTAAGGGTATTACTGCCGATGCCGCTTATCTTGATGAGCGTACCTTCGATTTCGAAAAGAACAGCGGTACTGTGTATGGCCACGGTGCAACTGCGAAAGATAGTGACGGAAACGTACGGAACGTATCTGCAGTTGGCTTTACCAATACGCAAACTATTGATAACGGTGTTTTAAGCCTTACCGATACAAGAGGTGCGCGTACCGCTCGTGATACATACTTTGTTTTTAATGATAACAGCGGTCTTTATGAACTAAAACCCAATGCATCATATACTGTTTCCCTTCGCTTTAAGGTTGTTTCAAATCAGGTTTCCTTTGAATATGGTGGATGTACCTATCCTGCAAGTAGTGATCATACAAAGGTCAATCTTGTTTACGGCTCAACTGCAAAAACCGAAATAGGTGATATTGCTCTCCTTGATACAGACAGCACCACCTTTACCCGCGTTGATGCTAAGGGAAATACTGTTGGTATGCAGGTTGGTCAGTGGTATGATCTTTCCTTTAATTTTACTACTCCAATTAGCTTTGCCGATGGTGAAAATTTCGTTTCCATTAACGCTAAGACCTTCAACGGCGCTGATATTCAGTTTGATGATGTTTATATTGCCCGTATTCCCTCAATTAAGCTTGTGGCAACACAGGGCACACTCGAAAAAAATACCATTCCCGCTAAAATCGGCGATAAAATCGATTTGCCCAACCCTAAAATTACAACATTCGGTACCGATTTCGAAGGTTGGTTCCTTGATGAAAATTGCACCCACCCCTTCACCGATGAATATGTAACAGAGGAAAACTGCGAAATAACCCTTTATGCAGGTTTTTCTAACGAAGTTATCGGCTTTGAAAGCTTTACACAAGGAACAGAAGATGGCGCTCCCGAAAGCCATTTCTTTAGCCTTGTCGATAATCCTGAGGAAGCCTACAGCGGCAGAGGCTTTATGCACTACCACTTTACCGAGGATTATTGGAATGTTATATACGATGAAACGAAAGGTACACTTCAGCGCGGTAGAAGAATTTCAAAAGAAAATAGTATTCCCGTTAAATGTCTTTCAACCTCCACTACCTACGTTTTAAGCCTTAAGTATCGTATCCTTGAAGGTTCGGGCGATATATCCATTGGCGCCTTTACTGCCGGTTATAATATGTGGTGGGATAATGGTGCTCTTATGAAAACGTTGAGTGAGA
>JAZSHI010000051.1:0-20498 GCA_045533195.1 Acutalibacteraceae bacterium | reverse complement strand
CAGCGTCATAAAGCTTACCGGGTTCAATAAGCTGTGCGCTGGCTAAATATTTTTTACCGTGTTTCACTTTATTTTACCTCCCAATAAGTGGTTAAATCGGAAATTTCCTCCCACGAGAGAGAATCAATCGACTACTTCTACACCCATACTGCGTGCGGTACCTGCTATCATACTCATAGCGGATTCAATGTTTGCAGCATTAAGGTCGGGCATTTTTGTTTCTGCGATTTTTCTAATCTGCTCGCTGGTGATTTTGGCAACCTTAGTTTTGTTAGGTGTGCCGGATGCGGATTCAATACCGCAAGCCTTCTTAATAAGAACAGCGGCAGGAGGAGTCTTTGTAATGAAGCTAAAAGAATGGTCTGCGTAAACAGTGATTACAACAGGGATAATAAGTCCCATATCATTCTTTGTGCGTTCATTGAACTCCTTGGTGAAAGCCATAATGTTTACACCGTGCTGACCCAGAGCAGGACCTACCGGGGGGGCAGGAGTTGCTTTACCTGCGGGGATCTGCAATTTAATGTAGCCTATAATTTTTTGAGCCATTGTTTGCACCTCCAAAATTGTGGTAACAGTGTTTATTTACACTTGGCGGAGCATCTTAAAAGAATTTATGCTCCTCCCACTTGCGACACCAACAAGGTGTCCGCGGCGAGACAGCCGCATAATAAACGGAAAACCGTATTATTACCTTAATTAGTCAGCCAGAACAATCTGATCCAGCTCAAGCTCGGCAAGTGTTTCTCTGCCGAACGCATCAATTCCTACGCTAACGCTGTTATCTGCGACATTAATTTCTTTAACAACGCCTGCGAAGTCTTTAAGAGGTCCGCTGACAATAACAACGCGGTCACCCACATTGTAACCAACCTCTACGCTGTGCTTCTCAACGCCGAGGGATGCAACCTCCTCTTCAGTGAGGGGTACGGGTTTTGCTTCAGGACCTACAAATCCGGTACAGCCGTGAATATTACGTACTACGTACCAGGAATCGTTTGTGACGATCATTTTAATAAGAACATAACCGGGGAAAATCTTGCGTTCTACCTCGCGTACCTTATCATCCTTAACCTCTGTTACCTTTTCGGTAGGGATTTTAATATCCACGATTAAATCCTGCATCTTACGGTTTTCAACCATAGTTGCAAGGTCGGTAGCAACCTTATTTTCATAACCCGACATAGTCTGTATTACATACCATTTTGCTTGTTCAGACATATTGGTTCTCCTTACTTCCAGATACTTTCAAGTAAAGTACCAAGACCGAAGTCAACGAGCCAAATTATCGCACCGATTACGATAAACATAACCAGTACTATACCGGTGTTTTTAAGAACTTCTTTAAGTCCGGGCCAAACAATCTTCTTACATTCGCTCTTATAATCTTTGAAGAACTGAACAATTCTCTTTAAAAGGAACTTCTTAGAGCCTTTAGATTCAAGAACTTCAATATAGTCATCAACAAGGAAATAAGCAACACTTAAAATAAGTGCGGCAAACATAACCAAGGAAACTACAAGAACGAAAGGAGTGTACTCTACGCCGGTTGCAACGAACGGACGGGTATCAACAAACTTCCAAGGATTGCTAAGGGCAATAACAAGCATATAAATTGCTACAACTGCATTAATGCCGGAAGCAAAATACTTTAAGCCTTTAGATTTGGAGAAGAATGTGAATACCGAAAGAGCAACACCGAGAACGGAAAGAAGAAAACAGAAAAGAACGTCTGCGCTTTTAGCGATTTTTGTTCCTTCAATTACTTCAGAACCGAATCCCATTTGAAGACCGCTGACAGATAACACGCCTGCATCACTTGTGGTGAGACTGGCGAAATTAAAGAAGAAGAAAACCAATGCGGCAATACCGCAAACAGTAGCTAAAACCTGACAAGCCTTATTGATAATTTTCATCATATTCAGCTCTCCTTATTTGGTTTCCTTATGAACGGTGTGCTTTCTGCAGAACTTGCAATACTTGTTCATCTCAAGTCTGTCCGGATCGTTCTTCTTGTTTTTCATTGTGTTGTAATTGCGCTGCTTGCACTCAGTACAAGCGAGTGTGATTTTTACTCTCATAACGGCACCTCCCGCTTTACGGAAATATTTTTTTGCTGCGAAATCGCAGTAAACGCCTCCCTCAGTTAAGTCACGCTTCGGTCCTTTCGTATTATGTCGCCATACGAAAAGCAAGCACTCCGAAAGACGAAGACCTTTACAGAATAGAGTCTAAACAAAAAAAAAGACTCCTTAGAGGTACAGCAATTATAACACAAAATGTACACTCGGTCAAGCCTTTTTTTAAATAATTGAATTTTTTTAAAAATACACCGCTTCCCTGTTTTCTCTTAAGGCGCAAAACAGGGTATAATCAATGCCTTTTTTTGCCCCTGCATCAATTAGAGCCGATTCGCTTGTTCTCACAGCAAGAGCAGGAAGATTATTATTTTCGCTAAGATGTCCAAGCACAAAACGTTTTGTTCCGCTTTTTAAAAGAGAAACAAGTTCGCAGGCGGCTGCGGCATTGGAAAGATGTCCCCTTTCCCCTGCAATTCTTATTTTCAGTTCAGCAGGATAAGGGCCGCTTTGAAGCATTCTTAAATCATGATTTGATTCCAAAAGCACCGTACTGCAACCGCTAAGCGCTTCTCTTACCGACGGTGTTACAACACCGAGGTCGGTACACACCGCCGCTGTACTCTCTGCGCCTAATTCAATTCTATATCCGCTGGAGCCTTCGCAATCGTGCATAGTTTCAAATCTTATTATTTTACCAAATTCGCTTTCATAATCCCCATTGTCAAGAGCAATAATTTTATTATCATCGCTCAAAACATTCATATTAACCAGAGTATCAAGGGTTTCTTTAGAAGCCATAACGGGAACGTTTAGTTTTTTAAGAAGAGTTTTAAGGCCTCGTATATGGTCGCTATGTTCGTGGGTAATGAGTATGGCACGTATTCTGTCGGTATTTTCGCCGATTTCATCCAAGGATTTAAGTATAGCAGAGCAAGAAGCACCTGCATCTATAAGCAACGCGCCGTCATTTCCCGAAATATATGTACAGTTAGCCTTACTTCCGCTAAAAATCGGGCAAAGTTTCGCCAATTTTTTCATTCCCTTCTTACATATATATAATAAAGGGAGGAAAAACCTCCCTTTAAGTTATTCTGAAATTCTGCGGATAACACCGCCGAGACTCAGCATTTTCTCTACAAGATCCTCATATCCGCGGTCAATATACTCAATATTCTGCACCACGGTTTTTCCCGGAGCCATAAGTCCTGCAATAACCATCGCAGCGCCTGCTCTTAAATCAGTAGCATTTACCACGGCAGGAATAAGTGAATCTTTCCCGTTTATAATAGCGCGTTTACCTTCAACACGAACGTCAGCGCCCATTTTCTTAAGCTCATCAATATAGCGGAAACGATTGTCCCACACGCCTTCAATTACAGTACTTTCGCCCTCGGCAATGGTAAGCAAGGTTGCCATTTGAGGCTGCATATCGGTAGGAAATCCCGGATGAGGCATTGTTTTAACCTGACAGCGACGGGGACGTCTTTCCATTTTTACGCGAACCGCTTCGTCAAACTGTTCAACGGTTGCACCTGCTTCAATAAGCTTTGCAACTATGGATTCAAGGTGCTTCGGGGTTACGTTGGTGATAGTAACGTCACCGCCCGTTGCTGCAGCGGCAACAAGATAAGTGCCTGCTTCAATCTGATCGGGAATTATACTATAAGTAACGCCTTTAAGTTTTTCAACACCGCGTATTTTAATAACGTTAGTACCTGCGCCCATAATATTTGCGCCCATTGAGTTAAGGAAGTTGGCAAGGTCAACTATATGAGGCTCTCTTGCGGCATTTTCAATGACAGTCATACCCTTTGCTTTAGCAGCGGCAAGCATAATATTGATGGTAGCACCTACGGTAACCATGTCAAGATAAATATAATTGCCCTTTAATTCATCGGCTCGGCAAACCACCATATCATTTTCGCACACCACTTTGGCGCCCATAGCTTCAAAGCCTTTTATGTGCTGATCAATAGGTCTTACACCGAAGTCGCAACCGCCGGGAGGCGCCACCTTTGCTTTACCGAAACGGCCCAAAAGAGCACCCAGAAAATAACTGGAAGCACGCATACCGCTACTCATATCCTTTGTTACAATATGAGATTTAACACCGGTTGGATCGATTTTTGCGGTATTTGCATCAATCATCTCAACCTTTGCGCCAAGGGTAGTCATACTTCTAAGTAACAAACTGACATCAGAAATGTCGGGGAGATTTTCAACTATGCAGGGTTCATCAGCCAGTAAAACCGCAGGGAGTATTGCTACGGCAGCATTTTTTGCGCCGCTTATATGTACTTCGCCCTTTAAAGCTTTACCGCCCTCTATAACATACTTTTCCACTGATTTCTCTCCGTTTATTTTCACATTTTAAATGGGAACATTTTAAAGTTGAAGCTGTAAAAGAAACACTACTTCAAAGGTTATTATACACCCAGCGACTACCTTTGTCAAATTATATTTATATAAAGTCCACAGATTTTATTACATATTGCGGTAAAAAACGACTTTTTTCATAGATTTAGTAGTCTTCTTTATTATTATCCCCTCATTTTAAAAATTAATTGTTTTTTTAAAATGCCTTTTCTTGCTTTTTTAATTAAAATGTGGTAATATAAATTAAAGAACGGAGGGATTTTATGAACCTGAAAGAATCGGGAGAAATGTATCTTGAATCTATTTATATCCTTTCAAAAAAACTTAAAAAAGTTCGTTCTATTGATGTGGTTGAATACAGAGGTTTCTCAAAGCCAAGCGTAAGCCGTGCGGTAGGACTTTTAAAAAACGGCGGCTTTGTTGAGATGGATAGCGAAGGCTATTTATCCCTTACAGAAGAAGGAAAAGCCATCGCCGAAAAGATATATGAAAGACACACCGTAATTACCAAGTTTCTCGTAAAGCTGGGTGTAGATAAGGAAACGGCAGCAGAAGACGCCTGTAAAATCGAACACGATATAAGCGATACTACCCTTAGGGCAATAAAAAAATCTATAGAAAATTAATTTGGGATTTTGCATTACGCAAAATCCTTTATTTTTTTTAAAAAACATATTGACTTTTAATTTTCATTGTGTTATAAAGTCCTTGAAGATAAATTAAAGTTTCTTCATTTTATAGGATCATAAAATTTAATAGCCTCTTTTTTCCTACACAGGAGTGTGATTTGTATGAGTAAGAAAACAAACAAATCAAAGAAAATTTTAAGCAGTACAGAGATTCTACGACGGGAAGAACAGATTATTGAATGTTACCGACAGCATAACGGTAAAGGACTTCGCATCCTTTTCGGAATTTATAAAGGTGACTACAAAAATCTGTTGATCTCGTCTTTCTTTTTTGCTGTAAAGCAATTGCCCGTATGGGTAATACCGCTTATTACTGCTGACGTTATCAACACCATTATATCTATGCCGCCTAATGCTATGCGGCACCTCATTGTAGATTTTGTTATAGCGTTTATCGTGCTTGTGCAGAATATTCCCACTCATATGATTCACTCGCACTTTTTCAGTAAAGCGAAGCGAAAGGTCGAGGCAATACTCAGAGGCGCTATGGTACGAAAGCTTCAACAGCTCTCTATCGGTTTTCACAAAGATATGCCAACCGGTAAAATTCAGTCCAAGGTAATGCGTGACGTTGAAGGTGTCGAAGCCCTTTCTTCTCAGATTTTCAACGTAATCCTTCGCATTATTTTAGATATGAGCATCACCCTTATCATTATACTTAATAAAAGCATTCCCGTATTTTTGATGTTCCTTGTTTGCGTTCCCTTCTTTGCTTTTCTTATTGCAAAATTCAAAAAGCCTATGAGAGAGAAAAACTCTGAATTCAGAAAAACGATGGAAAGTACAAGTTCAAGCGTTATTGATATGCTTGAGCTCGTACCCGTAACCCGCGCTCATGCGCTGGAAGACAAGGAAATAAAGAAAATCACCAACGAGGTAACCGATGCCGCACAAAAGGGCTATAACCTTGACTTTATTCAAAGTCTTTTCGGTTCTGTAGTATGGGTATTTATGTCACTTGCCCAAATTGTATGTCTATTCTTCACCGGTTATCTTGCCTTTAAAGGCGTAATAAAAAACATCGGTGACATCACTTTGTACCAATCATATTTCACCACCCTTTTAGGTCATGTCAACAGCATTATTTCGATTCTACCAATTCTTTCAAAAGGACTTGAATCGGTAAATTCTATCGGTGAAATTCTTTCTGCCGGAGATGTGGAAAACAACAAAGGAAAGCTTAAACTCAAAAAGCTTGACGGAGAATACGAATTCAAAAACGTATTCTTTAAATATGATGACCAGTCTCCCGTTTTAAACGGACTTAATCTTAAGATTAAAAAAGGCGAAACTATAGCTCTTGTGGGAGAATCGGGTTCGGGAAAAAGCACTATAATAAGCCTTGTTACAGGTTTTTACAACGTTTCTCAAGGCGAAATATTTATTGACGGCGAAAACGTCAAAAATATTGATTTGCACAGTTACCGTCGATTTTTATCGGTAGTGCCGCAAAAAACCATTCTGTTTTCAGGAACAATAAAAGAAAACATAACCTACGGTAATCCGAAAATTTCCAAAGAAAAACTCAATGAGGTTATTAAAGCTGCACAGCTGGAAAATGTTATTGAAAAATTACCGAAGGGTGTTAATACCAATGTGGGCGAACACGGAGATAAACTTTCGGGTGGACAAAAGCAAAGAATTGCCATAGCAAGAGCTATTATCCGCGATCCTAAAGTAATTATTTTTGACGAAGCCACCAGCGCACTGGACAGCGTATCGGAAGCGGAAATTCAGAAAGCAATAGAGCATCTTACCAAAGACCGAACCACCTTTATTGTTGCTCATCGACTATCCACTATTAAAAATGCCGATAAAATTGCGGTTATTCGCGAGGGTAGATGTGTAGAATTCGGCAACTATGAAGAACTTATGGCTAAAAAAGGCGAATTTTACAATTTAAAAACCATGCAATCTTAAAAATCAGAAGTTTAAAATTGCTTTCTAAAAGCTTTTGTGACAAGTCTTTACCTCCCTTCATAAAATATACTACCGACTTTAAATCGGTAATATATTAAAAAGGAGGAATATTATGGCTATCTTTACTAATCAGGCAACCTTAACCTATAACGGAATAAGCACAAATTCCAATATTGCAGTAGGAGAAATACTGGACGTACTAACAGCGACCAAGACCTCGGTTGAAGAAAATTATTCTATAGGCGATAGGGTAACCTACGTTGTGGCGCTTCGCAATACAGGTAACACTACCCTTAACGGTCTTACTTTAACAGACGATTTAGGCGGTTATGATTTTGATGACGCTACCGTTTATCCCCTGACCTATGCCCAAGACTCTCTTTTATGCTATGTAAACGGTGTACTTGTGCCTGCTCCCACCGTCACGGCAGGTCCGCCCCTTAGCATTACGGGAATAAACATTC
The DNA here is from genome assembly GCA_045533195.1 of Acutalibacteraceae bacterium. Taxonomy (GTDB): domain Bacteria; phylum Bacillota; class Clostridia; order Oscillospirales; family Acutalibacteraceae; genus SIG607. The sequence goes on along the minus strand of JAZSHI010000051.1, from coordinate 12,968 downwards.
CTGCCGACAGTAACGCGATTATTATTTATCAGGCTGTTGTCAACAATTTTGCCAACCCACAAGAAGACGGTACAATCACCAATACCGTTACTGTAAGCGGCGACGGTATAAATACTCCCGTGACTGCAACAGACACTATTGAATCCGAGAGCTCCGCTCAGCTTTCAATTTCGAAATCTATAACACCCTCTCAGGTAGTGGATAATGACCGTGTAACCTATACCTTCACTATCCAGAACACAGGAAATGAGGCAATAGTAGCTACCGATGATGCGGTTATAAGTGATACCTTTAATCCGATTTTAACCGACCTTATTGTTACCTTCAACGGACAAAGTTGGACAGAAGGCGTAAACTACAACTATAATGAAGTGACCGGTTTATTTACAACCATTCCCTCTAACATCACCGTTCCTGCGGCAACCTATACTCAGGATGAAACTACAGGCGAATTTATTCTTACCCCCGGTATTGCTACACTTATTGTAGAAGGCACAATTTAATAAATAAAAGGACTTGGAATTCCAAGTCCTTTTATTTTTGCTTTTAGTACAATATAATCTTCGCGCCTATAGTCTTATAAAAAAAGTTTATCCCAACGTAATTTTAAAGGATTGAACGGTAGGAGTTACTTCACGGCCTGAACTGTCGAACTTACTGTTTCCCGTATCCTCACGCTTAACCCCCATAAACATTTTGCTCTGCATACCTTCACAGGTAATGGTAGTTCCCTCAACAGTTATTATTGCATGAATGGGATCTTCGTATGACACAGAGTTTTTTAGTCCGTAATACTGCTGCATTAGCTCTTCAGGATAACAGCTATGCTCTTTTGCCACCCAATCATAGTTTGTGGAATTCATATCAAAATAGACTATTCCGTCGAGAATACGAACAAAGTCACGGTGATGGTGACCGTTAATTACCATAAGAACGCTATGAGGTTTTTTTGCGTTTGCTTCGTTGAAAATTTTACGCACTTCATCCGTATTTTTCACACAATATGCCTCGCGTTCGAAACTTTCGTGTGCGATTACAATGCAAGGTCCGGGGGCGGTGTCTATTGTTTGCTTCAACCATTCAATTTGCTCGGGCGGAATCCAATCGCAAGTTTCAAGTGTAGAATATTGATTACCCATACTATAATGGATATACTCGCCATCTTTCTCAAAATAGTTAGGATCCACAACAATTATACGATAACCGCCGTTATCAAAATAGTAGTAACCGTTTTCCATATTATAAAGTTTTAGAGTTTCTTCATACGGCGTTCCGTCTGCATCGTGATTGCCAAGACAATTATAAGTCGGGATATGGAAGTTATTATACTTTTCCACAAAATCGAGATGCTTTGAAGGGCCATGAGTAAGATCACCCGCGTGAATAATAAAATCAACCTTCTCTTTTTCTGCGCGTTCAAAAATAAAATCTAAATCCTCAAAGCCTCCGCGCATAAAACGTCCCGGTGCATGATGAAAATCTGCAAACATTGAAAATTTCATACTTTACCTCCTAAAGCTTAATTTCAACTTCATTATACTATACTGATTTTTAAATCACAATATTAAATTCAGATATAAATTCTTTTCCGTTTAAGAATAACGTGTTACAATATAACTAAATTTGGAATATTAACAAATGAGAATAATACTATGGCTGTTTTATGCAGGGAAAATTTGATGATGAGCCCTGTAATGATGAAACTCTGGAAATGGAAATTTTCGGAAGAGTAACACCCTATACTCAGATTATGCATATCATTCAGGATGAAATCCACGCGTTACTTCTACATCCCTGCCACAGTTTAATTTATATAGATGTTCTGTTTAGTAAGCAACGCTATTCCAAAGTTTTGAAGGATATTGCCAGAGAAAAGCCTGATATTGCTAAGGAAACTGTTGAGCCTGTAAAGAAAACCGAAAAACTTCTTAGCGACTGGACTGCCGAAGGAGAGTTTGAAAAGCGTTGCCACGCTTACCTTGTTTCTATTGTTGCCTTAATTAAAGCATCATTTTGTCTTTATGATGCCTTTGAGGCATACGAAAAGCTATATAAGATTGCGGCAAACAAACAGTTTGACAATACTGTAATTGAAAGATAAAAATATAGACACATCATAGAGGGAAACTCAAAATGATGTGTCTGTTTTTTCTATCAAATTTTACAACTTGTTAGTTGTTACTTACATAAAAAACTGTTGTAATTTATACTTAGCGATGGTATAATTTAGTTACCACATAACATTTTAATATTGCTAACATTGCAAGTGTGTATTTTTATCTTTTGGTAAAAATGCAGGCTCTATTTTCGCATACTTCAGTGTTAGCAGAAAATGTTGTGTGGTAGCAATCGTGAGTCGCGTTTTTCGGTGTGTGTGACTTTGGTTGCACACACTTTTTTTATTTATGGTGGTATAGAAGGTAACAAACGCAATGTAAAATATCCTAATCTTACCATTGAAATGAAATTTAACAAATCACTCAACTTATCCAAAGCTTTACAGGTGATCTTATGACTAAAAAACCTTTTTCCGTACTGCTGACAATTTTTATACTAATTTCAATTTTCTCCGGTAATATTAATGCTTCCGCCTTATCCAAAACACCGGATTTCAGTCTGACTGCAAAATCAGGGATATTAATTTCCATGGATACCGGAGAAATTCTCTTTAAAAAGAATATAGACCAAAAAATCTACCCTGCATCTTTAACAAAAATTATGACTGCCGTAGTAATACTGGAAAGTGAAAAGTATAACCCAAAGGCATATATCACTATGACACAAAACGCAGTAGACAAGGTTTCCGGTACAGGTAGTAAGGTTTCTGATTTAAAAAGCGGTGAAAAAATCACTCAAAAAGACCTTATATACCTAATAGTTATGTCCTCGGATGGCGATTGTGCATATCTTGCCGCAGAATATTTCGGGGGTAGCGTAGAAAATTTTGTGGAACTAATGAATCAAAAAGCCCAAAAGCTTGGACTTAACGGAACAAAATATACAAACCCTATCGGACTTCACCACACAAACAATTATACAACAGTAAGAGACCTTCAAAAATTAACAGAATACGCACTAAAGAATGAGACTTTCAAAGAAATTTGCCAAACTGCACACTATGAAATAGCACCCACAAATATGTCAGGTGCTCGAACTATTTCAAGCACTAATCTACTTCAACTCGAAGAATCCACTCTATATCGCCCCTATATAAAAGGCGTTAAAACAGGTTTTACTAATGAGGCAGGAAGATGCCTTGTCAGTACAGCATCTTACAATGGTTACAATTATATGTGCATTGTTATGGGGTGCCCTGCTTATAATGTTAATCATTTTACCGAAAGCACCGAACTATATGATTGGGCTTTTAATAATTTTTCTTTCAAAGAACTTAGCAATCCCTCTGTATCCGCTGCTAAAATAGCCGTAGAGCTTTCTGATAACACCGATTGTATTGATTTAAATTATAAAGAATCCTTCAGATTGCTGTTACCAAATGATGTGGATGACTCTGCAATTACTATTAAGAAAAATCTCAACTCCGAAACTGTGGAAGCACCTGTAAAAAAAGGTGATGTTTTAGGTACAGCCGAAATAATTTATAATGGACAGATTGTAAAAAACGTGGAGCTTGTAGCAGCAATGGATGTTGAACCAAGCAGATTTTTTATTTTTAAAAGTAAGGTTAAAAAATTTTTCCTTTCCCCATTTATGAAGTTTGTTTATATCGTAATTGCTTTAGTAATTACGACATTCCTGGCTTACTGCGTAAAACTCAATATTAATTTAATAAAGAAATCTCTACATAAACATTTTCGAAGATGAATATAGATTTACCCTAAAACGAATACAAGGGCTTGGGAAATTCCCAAGCCCTTTAATCATTATATCTATAGGAGGGTATAAAGACGCTCCCATAATTATCGTATTGTATTACTTATTAAGTGCTTCGTTAACTGCAACTGCACAAGCAACAGTCATACCAACCATGGGGTTGTTACCTGCACCGATAAGACCCATCATTTCCACGCACTCTGAATCAGTAGAAAAGATAACTTTTCAGAACATAGCCCGAAAACCTTGTTATAACTTGCTTTTTAACACTATTCGATTATAAAATTCGTCCCACTAAACACATCTTTTGAGTTTTCCTAACCACATTATAACGGGTTTAAATGTGTTTGTAAGCTATGATTAATAATTTTTTAATATAAATGAGAAATAGCGATTGTTTTGTAATGAAAAAAGGGTTGTTTCACGACCCTTTTGTTCCTATTTTTCTAATTCAAGACAGTTAAAATTATAGAAGAATTTATCATTGAAACAACTATAATCATAAAGTTTGCCTTTATTCAAAATCGCACCATCAGATTCTCTAATTCTTAAAGTTGTCTTTTGGTTATCCGTTACCTGATATGTATCAAGTTCAATGTTATCAAATTTCATTACATCTTTTGTATTGAAAATATAGTAATAACATTTCTTTTCACCTCTTGAATCAGTAAAAACAGCAATCCACACATAAAACACATCGTCACCCATATCATATCTGATCTTAGGGTGAAAGCTAAAATCCCTACATGTTTTATCACCGGACACTTCTTTACCCTCAGATGTTTTAACTTGTAAATAACGTGAAATAATATTCAATTCCGTTTCTTTGCAATGTTCGCATAGGTTTGTAACGCATTTGGCTGTCTTGCCTTTATATTGTTTTTTTCTTATCCATTGATTACTATACTTCTTGCATTTAGGACACCAATACTTTGTTATTGTAAAATCTATACCTTCGTCGATATAAGCGCGGTGGACTTGCCACCCTAACTCATGTAAATGCATTGATAAATGCATTTCGCCATATAAACCAATGACCAACTTCTTTTTTTCCTCAATACTATCAGCAGAAAAATTACTCATGGTTAAATTCCTCCATTTTGTTCTCTCCAAGTTTATTGAAAATATTTTTTCTAATACTTTCTTCAAACATTGATTTATTTAATTCAATTCCTATACCATTTCTATTCAATCTCGAAGCAACTATAGGCGTTGTCATGCTTCCGCCAAACGGATCAATTACAATCTCACCAGGATATGAAAAAAATTTAATCGCCATTTCAGGAATTTCTTCTGGAAAAGGAGCCGTGTGACCTAATGTATTTTCACCTTTTGAATTTATTTTAATTACAGGAGATATTTTTATAACATCTCTACGCCATTTTTTTATAAAATTCTTTTCGATTTCGTATTCTTTACTTTGCCGGCTTTGAGTAACGATAGTTTTTAAAGAAAATCTTTTTCCTCTATTAGCGACGCTCCTTTCAAAACAGTCTGGATTCTTACATTCCCAACTTCGTAGTCCTATCTCGCTATAGGCATTACCGTTTACCTGCAAACAACCACAAACAGGACAAGGATATCTTGTTTCATCAACTCTATGTTTGTGAAAAATCAGTACATGTTCATAACAATTCATTGGATATTGATAAAACGGATATGGTTTATCTCCATTTTTATGCCTTTGTGATTGAACCTCGCCTTTGTCCCAAATATAATCATCAACAAAAGTAAATCCTTCTTCTTCAAACATCGAGATAAAATATGCTCCTAATGGGATACGCCTTTTACCCCAGGTCGATTTTGTAAACAGGTTATCGTTATCAAAAATGTCGCCAACATTCCAAACAAAAACTCTATGATTATCAAGAACCCTATACGCTTCTTTAATCACTTCTCTCATGTCATTTAAATATTCTTGCAAATTATCCCAATGTGAGTATTCTCGTGCATTATAATATGGTGGAGAAGTTACCATTAAGTGGACAGATTCACTTTTCAAAGATTTTAATATGTCTAAACAGTTCCCCCATATAACCTTAACTTTTTCAGGATTATCTCGTTCGACAAATGAGGAAATCTCTTCGTTATGTACATACTGATTTTGATATTTGATTTTAACATTCTTTGTGTAAATTTGAGTCCATTTAGCAATTATTTCATTAACATTTTCTAAATCATTAAGCTGTTTTGATTGTTCAATCAGATTCTCTATCTCATCTAAAGAGAATACTTCTTTTAAATATTTCATTGATTTATCCAATATCGTTTGGAAATAATTATTCGAATGTCTTTTAGTATCATTCTTTTTCATTATTTGAACACCTATTATAACATTTAATTATTCATTTTAATTCTAACATATTGAGATTTTTTTTGCAATAAATTTTTATGTTCCATAGTGCAACCGAAGAATCTAAAAATTTTTGTTGTCTTCTTTTAGGGCTTTTTTAGTAAAATGTATTTATATCTAGTTATTTTGCTCATATATAAATTAGACACATCATTCGAGAAAACTCAAAAATGATGTGTCCAACTTTTTAAGTGTTAAATTTTTGAATCAGGTCTTTTACATTTGCCCGAAAGCTTCAAAAAGGCTTAAAAAAGCTTATTTATTAAGTGCTTCGTTAACTGCAACTGCACAAGCAACAGTCATACCAACCATGGGGTTGTTACCTGCACCGATAAGACCCATCATTTCAACGTGAGCAGGAACGGAAGAGGAGCCTGCGAACTGAGCATCAGAGTGCATTCTTCCCATAGTGTCGGTCATACCGTAGGAAGCAGGGCCTGCAGCCATATTATCGGGATGGAGGGTTCTACCTGTACCGCCGCCGGATGCAACGGAGAAGTACTTCTTGCCCTGTTCGATACATTCCTTCTTATAGGTACCTGCAACAGGATGCTGGAAACGAGTGGGGTTGGTGGAGTTACCGGTGATGGAAACGTCAACACCTTCAAGATGCATAATAGCAACGCCTTCACGAACGTCATCTGCACCGTAGCAACGAACCTTAGCTCTTTCGCCGTCGGAATAAGCAATTTCCTCAACTACGTTTACTTTACCGGTGTAGTAGTCAAACTTAGTCTGAACATAGGTAAAGCCATTGATACGGGAAATGATTTTAGCGGCGTCCTTACCAAGACCGTTAAGGATAACGCGGAGAGGTTCTTTTCTTGCTTTATTAGCGCTCTTAGCAAGACCGATGGCGCCTTCAGCAGCAGCGAAGGATTCGTGACCTGCAAGGAATGCGAAGCACTTGGTTTCATCTCTAAGAAGCATTGCGCCGAGGTTACCGTGGCCAAGACCTACCTTACGGTCATCAGCAACAGAACCGGGGATACAGAATGACTGAAGACCGAGACCGATTTTCTCAGCAGCTTCAGCAGCACTCGCTGCCTTATCCTTGATAGCGATTGCGCAGCCTACAACGTAAGCCCAAGCAGCGTTTTCAAAACAGATAGGCTGAATGCCCTTTACGATGCCGTAAGCATCAACACCTGCGTCGTCGCAGATTTTCTTTGCTTCTTCAATAGAAGCAATGCCATGTTTATTAAGTTCCGCATTGATCTGGTCAATACGTCTTTCATAACTTTCAAATAATGCCATAAGTCACTGCCTCCTTATTATTCTTCACGGGGGTCGATGAGTTTTGCAGCATCATCAACACGTCCGTACTGGCCGCTTGCCTTTTCCAAAGCTTCGTTAGCGTCCATACCTTTTTTAATCATATCCATCATCTTACCAAGATGAACGAATTTGTAGCCTGTAATCTGATCGTCCTTGTCAACAGCTATCTTAGTGATATAGCCTTCAGCAAGTTCGAGATAACGGGGGCCCTTAGTCTTGGTAGCGTAGGTGGTACCTACCTGAGAACGAAGTCCCTTACCTAAGTCTTCAAGACCTGCGCCGATGGGAAGACCATCTTCAGAGAATGCAGTCTGAGTACGACCATAAACTATCTGTAAGAAAAGTTCTCTCATAGCGGTGTTGATAGCATCGCAAACAAGGTCGGTGTTAAGAGCTTCAAGAATGGTCTTACCAACCAAAATTTCAGAAGCCATAGCTGCAGAGTGAGTCATACCGGAGCAACCGAGAGTCTCAACGAGAGCCTCTTCAATGTTACCCTCTTTAACATTAAGGGTAAGTTTGCAGGTACCCTGCTGAGGAGCGCACCAGCCCACACCGTGTGTAAGACCGGAAACATCCTTTACTTCTTTTACCTGAGTCCACTGACCTTCCTGCGGAATAGGTGCAGGTCCGTGGTATGCGCCCTTAGCAAGAGGACACATCTTTTCTACTTCATGTGAGTATTTCATAACAGAACTCCTTTCGTTAATCCGCCTTTATAGGCGCTTTAAAGTAATTATATCATACTTTTTAAAATATGCAATATTTTTTCGACATTAAAAAGGTCTTTTTGATAATTTTTTCACATAATTCTAACTTAACCCTGCAAGTCGCAGTTTAAGTTCCGCCAAATCAACGGTGGTAACCTTTCCATCCAAATCCAAATCATAAAATTTCACATTTGAATACTCATTGGTACTGAGTGCCAGTTTGAGCTCGGCTAAATCAACGGTAGTTACCGTTCCGTCATTGTTACAGTCACCGATAAGCACATCGCTCCATACGGCATACAATGTAACACTTTTATCAAAAGTATATTTTACACCGGTTTTATATACTACAGCACCGTCTTTAACCGTTGACCAACCTGCGAAATAATACCCGTCTCTTGAGATGTTGCTTTTTTCGATAATTAATGTTCTGCTGAAATCAAGCTTTTTAGAAGCAGGGGCTCCTACTCCGCCATTTGCATCAAAGGAAACCGTAACCGCTTCATAAGTTTTAGGATTAAGGGTAACCTGTCCTATTAATGCTATATTACCGTAACTGTCACGGGCATAAACTTTTGTGGAATAATTGCTGTTTGCGGTAGAAAAATCCGCGGTTTTAACGCGTATAGAATATCTATTGTCGCCAATTAAATTCCCAAAATGTTCTTTTTCGGTTCCGTTTACTGTTGTTTTAGCATAAACAGAACTTATTTCAATATTATCGGTTGCCACAGCCACCAGAGTGTATCCCGTTTCATCAATATCGTCAACATTTTGAAGACTGCCTTGAGGCATTTGCTTATCCACTACACTAAAAGAAAATTTATGTATGCTTTTTACGGTAACATCGCTACTTGCAAAAATTTCAACGGTGTGCTCTCCATAGGAAAGCTTATTAGCACTCAAGCTTAGCTTAAATCCCGAATAATCGGTTGTGCAGTCAGCATAGGAAGAATTTATATCGGTACGCTTTTCTGCCGGCATGGGAGTTTTAGCTCCGCTGTCAATAGAATAATAACATAACGCTTCGCCTATATTACTGAATGCCCATCCACGAACCACAACAGTATCCTCCAGAGCGAAAGTATGACTTGCGGCGGGAGATTCAAGCTTTGTCTGGAATGTAATATTTTTTCTGTTACCGCCATAAAGAGTTACATTGCCGACAGGAAGATATCCTACATATCCCGTACCGCTTTTTGTAACACTGACTTTGAATTTCTTATTCCCCTTACCGTCATAGGTTATTCCGAGAACTGTAACGGTATCGCCCTTAGCAAGACTGCATACAGCCGAGGTGCCGTCGGGGGCAGAAACAAGAGAGCAGGCGGTATTTACCGCATCCTTGCTTTTGGCGCTTAAAGTAACTCTTTTATAATAGATGTAGCCTTCTTTACCGGTACTCTGCACCTTTACATAAAACCATTTATCTCCGTCTTTATCAAATGCCGCTTCCAAAACAGATACCTTGGTATTGGCTGAAACAGTAGCAATTACAGTATTTTCGGTACCCGGAGCGCTTCTTAAATCATAAGAAGCATTTACATAGTCATAATCAGGCTCAGGCTGAGCCTCATCAACAGAAATAAAATCGCTTCTTATATATCCCTCTATCTTATCGGTGAACACTATTACCTTGTGCCATTTTTCGCCTTTACTATTGGTAACGGTAGTGAGTATTTCTACCCTTGTACCATTATCATATTCGCCCAAAATACTGCCGGTCGTACTTTCGCTGCTTCTCAGACGCACATTGTCGCCGTTAACATACGGAGTATCAGAATTTATAGCAATTTTAATAAAATCGCTACGCATATAACCTTCTTTACCATCTGCTGCAATTTTAATCTTGTACCATTTTTCTCCCGTGCTGTTCTCAACCACTCCAAGAAGTTTTAAAGCGGTACCGTTATCATATTCACCTACAATAGTTCCGTCGGTACCTGCTTTGCTTCTCAGACGCACGTTATCACCATTTACGCTATGCGTACTTTTGGTCTGAGTATTATTCAAAATAGTAACATAGTCACTGCGGATATATCCTGTCTGTCCGGTGCTTATTATCTTTACTTTATACCAAACCTCAGCCTTGCTGTTAGTAACAGACTCCAGAATTTCTACACCTGTTCCCTTATTTAAAGAAGCAACTTTTGAAAATTCTGTTCCTGCGCCGCTTCGCATATTCACTCCGTCATCATTAACATAATCAAACTCAAAGGAAGTATCCCCAGAAGATGACGAATCGGAATATGGGGGTGTCACAAAAGCCTGAATAGCATTCGATGACACCGCAATGCTGTTGTAGCACACTTTATCGCCTGTAGAGTTACCGTGAACTACCCATATCTTACTGTTTGACGAATCGTAGGAACACACGATAGCGACATGGGAGCTTTCCTTATATGTACCATCGGCGTTTTTACTCGGCCAATAATATGTTCCGGAATAACCGTTTGTCATTGGATTATAAAGAACCAAATCACCGCGTTTTGGAGTATATCCGTCTTTATAATGATATGTTCCGCTGTTTCTGTAATTATTTGCTTTTGCTGTTTTATGTATAACAGAAGTGGGAATACCCGCCTGATTGGCGCACCATGCTACAAACATAGCGCACCACTGTGAATAGGTATAGTTTGTACCATACCAAGCGCCGTATTTGGTGCCTATAGTAGTATTTCCGTAATATCCCACCTGTGTCATTGCCACACCGATAAGGTCTTCAATATAGTTTCCTGTATTGGTCCAGCTGTTTGGATAATCCGTATTATATGTAACGTCCGCACTTACATTCACGGGCAGTAAGGCCGTAAGCATAAGGAGAACGCAAAGAAAACAAATTGCGATTTTTTTTAGTTTTGGCATTGAATTTTTCAGTCCTTTGAAGCTTTAAGTAAATATATATTAACTAATATTATGATAACACAATATAACAACAAAGTCAAATCGAAGAATAAAAAAACCCGACGTCAAAAGACGTCGGGAAATATTAACTGTACATTGGTAACACCCTAACCTATTTAATGTTTCTAAAAATTTTTACATTATACATCGGTCTCACCATTTTTTTATTTTTTAAGAAAGGATTATTTTTAAAAACAAAACTTATTTTTTGTTTTAAACTTAAAGATTAAAAAATTTCAAAAAAGTAAATTTTAACTCAAATCGAATATACTCTATTAACTTTGTCTTAGTGCCTCTGATATGAAGTTAATACTTTTTCGGACTCACCTCTTTCAGTTTGATAAGTTCACCTTTACAGGTTCGGCTTCCATTTTCATTGGTATCAGCCACCTTTCTGTCCTCTCTTTTCTGTCTCTATTATAGTGCATTTTCAACTATTTGTCAAGTGTTTTGTTCAAAATTTTTATATATTTTTTCAAAAAGTTATCAACAAAGCTGCGTTATTTCCTCTTTTTTGCAAAAAATCGCCCGTATGTACTTTGAAAAATCACGCAAAAATACACAAATTATGGTTTACCAAAATAAAAAAGTGTGATATTATATGATTATATTTATTTACCAAGGTGAAATCTATGTATAAAATAGTAAGTAAAAAAGCACTTAATCCTACCGTTACAATGATGGATATATCTGCCCCGCTTGTTGCAAAAAAAGCTCAGGCAGGTCAGTTTATTATACTCAGAACCGATGCTGACGGTGAACGCATCCCCCTTACAATTGCAGGTTTTGACCGTGAAAACGGAACTGTAAAAATAATTTTTCAAACCGTTGGCGGAACAACCTTACGTCTTTCTAAAAAGAATGAAGGCGAATATATCGAGGACTTTGCAGGGCCCTTAGGTGTTCCCACCAAAACCGAAGGTCTCAAAAAGGTATGTATCGTCGGTGGAGGCGTAGGTTGTGCTATTGCTCTGCCTATTGCCCAGAAGCTTAAAGAACAAGGCGCATCGGTTACCAGTATAATAGGTTTCAGAAACAAAGACCTTCTTATTTTAGAAGATGAATTCAACTGTGCTTCCGATAGACTTTTTGTTATGACCGACGACGGCTCATACGGTGAAAAGGGCAACGTTTGTATGCCCATAAACGATATGCTCAGCGGCGGTGAAACCTTTGACGAGGTTATAACTATAGGCCCCCTTATTATGATGAAATTTGTAGTGGAGGCAGTACGTCCCTATAACATCCCCTGTACCGTTTCAATGAATCCCCTAATGATAGACGGCACGGGAATGTGCGGCGGATGTAGGCTTTCTCTTATTGAAGACGGAAAAAGAACAGTAAAATTTGCCTGTGTTGACGGCCCCGATTTTGACGGCTATAAAGTTGACTTTGACGAAGCCATGAGTCGAGCAAGTATGTATAAGGATTTTGAGAAACACGCATATGAGTCAACCTGCAACCTCTTTAAAAAGGAGGCAAACGAAAATGAGTAAGCCTAATATGAGTAATATTAAAAACCCTATGCCTTGTCAGGAGCCTCAAGTTAGAGCAAAAAACTTTAGCGAGGTAGCTTTAGGATACGATGAAGAAACAGCGATAAATGAAGCTTTGCGTTGTTTAAACTGCAAAAATATGCCCTGTGTTCAGGGTTGTCCCGTAAATATTCACATTCCCGCATTTATCGAAAAAATAAAAGAATGTGATTTTGAAGGTGCATACAATATAATAAGCGCTTCCTCCTCCCTTCCCGCCGTTTGCGGAAGGGTTTGCCCTCAGGAAAAACAATGTGAAGCAAATTGTGTAAGAGGTATAAAGGGAGAGAGTGTAGGTATCGGCAGACTTGAGCGCATTGTTGCCGATTGGCACAATGCTCACAGCGAAAACGC
>JAZSHI010000008.1:0-15238 GCA_045533195.1 Acutalibacteraceae bacterium | reverse complement strand
GTTCTTGCAGTAAGCGAGAATGAGATTCAGGTGGACATTGGCAGAGGTCTTGCCGGCTACATTACTAAGGAGGAATACTCTGCAGACGCTAACGCTGATATCTTAAAGGAAGTAAGCGTAGGCGATACTATGAATCTTATCATTATGCGCACAAATGATCAGGAAGGAACCGTAATGCTCTCTAAGCGTCGTTTCGATGCTATTGCCGGTTGGGACAATATTGTTGCAGCCAAGGACAGCGGCGAGATTCTTACCGGTGTCGTTAAAGATATCATTAAGGGTGGCGTAACCGTTTTTGCAAACGGTATCCGTATTTTCATTCCTGCTTCTCAGGCAACACTTACTAAGAGTGAGCCTATCGAAGATTTAAAGGGTAAAGAGGTACGTTTCCGTATCATCGAAATCGGCAGAGGCAGAAGAGCAATCGGTTCTATCCGTAACGTTCTTCGCGAAGAAAAGAAGGCAGCTGCTGCTCAGCTTTGGGAGAATATCGCTGTTGGCGAACGCTTTACCGGTAAGGTTAAGTCCTTAACCAGCTACGGCGCATTCGTTGATATCGGCGGTGTTGACGGAATGGTTCACATTTCCGAACTCTCTTGGCAGAGAATCAAGAATCCCAGCGAGGTTGTTCTCGTAGGCGATGAAATTGAAGTTTACGTTAAGGCAATAGATACTGAAAAGAAAAAGATTTCCTTAGGCTATAAGAAGCCCGAAGAAAATCCGTGGGTAATTTTCGAAAAGAATTTTGCCGTTGACGAAACAGTTAAGGCTACCGTTGTTAGTATGACTTCTTACGGTGCTTTCGCTCGTATTATCCCCGGTATTGACGGTCTTATTCATATTTCTCAGATTGCCAATAAGCACGTTGCTAAACCTCAGGACGAACTTAGCGTTGGTCAGGAAGTTGAAGCTAAGATTATTGCTGTTGACTATGAGAAAAAGCGTGTTAGCCTTTCTATCCGCGCTCTCCTTCCCGAAGAGGAAGCTGCTCCTGTAGAAGAAGCAGTAGAAGAAGCAGCGGCAGAGGAAGCTAATGCTGAGGAAACCGCTGAATAATTAAAATCTTAAACGGAGAGCTCTTAACAAAGTGCTCTCCGTTTGCTTTTAAGGAGAAGATATATGAATAAATCAAAAGCGATTTTAAGTATTTTTTCTATATTATATTGTGCAGTTTCGATTTTAAGCGGTATTGTTATTGCTATATTCGAAGGCTTTAACTCTGTGGGCCCCGTAAACCCTGCCGCGCTTTTAAACTGGCTTATATCGTTAGCTCCATATATACTTATATTAGTTTATGCCTTTGCTTTTTTAGATAAAGAAAAGGGTAAATTAATGCTTATTATAATTATTGCCTTAAAGCTATTACTATTTGGCAGAAGCATTATAAACATACTGTCAAACAGTGTAAACTATGTTAAGTATGGTATGACAGGAGAGTTTATTTTCAAAAATGCAATATCATTACTATCTACTTTTTGGGGTACTGCCGCTTTCGTACTTATGCTTTTATACATACTTAAGGCTATGAATAATAAAACGGTAGTTTTCGTAATTTCTATTGTTTATTTTATATTTTCTGCAATTCATTCTGTTATAGGAAATTTAGGCAGCTTGATTAGTGTGATTGTTCAAGGCGCTCCCGTTAAATATATAATTTTTTCTTTTGCGCTCAGCTTTTTAAATTGTATTATTGCAAGTGTGGGCTGCGCAGTTTGGATTATATTTACTAAATACGCAATAATTCGCAATTAATATTATATTATTAAAAAAAGAAAACATTAAAGACTTGATAATTTTATATAAAAATAATATAATTAAAAAAGTGTTTTTTTGGAGCGGATATATGAAAAAATTTTTATGTTTATTTTTATCAATAGTCTTGTTGTTTTTAACACAGATAACTTTTGGATATGAATATTTTGCCGAAATGCCATCATATTACGGTTATGAAAGACCTTTCGGTGATATTAATAGCGACGGAATTACCAATACGGTGGATTTGTCACAAATTAAGTTGCTTTTAGCATTCGGCAGTAAAAACTTTACTTTGTCAGCAGATTTGAATAATGATTGCGATATTAATACTATAGATTTAGCAACGCTTAAACTTTTATTGGCAGGTTTATATGATTTTGAATTACAAACTTCTGTTGTGGGAAAGTTTGATGCTAATAAGAGTACATTTTTCTTGAGTGGTAATTTACCTGTTGGTACTTATTTACTTAAATACGAAGATGCTGAAGGCGTAATTAAGCGCTATTCTGAAATTTGTGAACTTGAAATAAAAG
Source organism: Acutalibacteraceae bacterium (assembly GCA_045533195.1). Lineage (GTDB taxonomy): Bacteria > Bacillota > Clostridia > Oscillospirales > Acutalibacteraceae > SIG607. The sequence continues at coordinate 12,950 of JAZSHI010000008.1, read as the reverse complement.
AACAAAGAGAAAATGCAGCATATGAGGGGTTTATTGATGTAAACTGCGCGCCTTTAGATGCTGTAACTGTTGGTGTTTATAATTCAAGTGACGAAAGAGTTGGAGAGATACCGCTTGGCAAACTTAAAGTGTCTGATTTGGGTGAAAAAATTTATAGTTTTGGCGCGTTATCTGATGTGCATCTTCAAAGACGCACCGCCGAAGAAGATTACGAACGGGCTTTAGAATATTATAGTACTGTAGAAAATGTAGATTTTATTACGGTTGCAGGAGATTTGACTGCATTAGGAACAAAAGAAGAATTAGCAGAGTATAAAGCGTTTGTTGAAAAATTTTCTCCTCAAACCCCGATTTATGAGATTACCGGTAATCATGAAGGCCAACAATCGTTGATTGCAGATTATGTAGAAGAATATACCGGAGAATCTATATATTATTCATTCACTCATGGTGATGATGTATTTATTATGGTTGGCGATACATCTGCAACTACAAATATTTTTACCGACGAAGAACTTATATGGCTTTATGAGACTTTAGAAGCCAATAGAGATAAACGTTGCTTCGTGTTTCAACACGTGCCCTCTCTTAATACCTCCGGTTTAGCATGCGGAATTTATGAAAACAACAACTGGGGCGGAAATGACGCCAAGGTATTTGAAAGTTTAATGGAACATTATTCTAATGTTATTTGGTTTCATGGGCATTCTCACCTTATGTTTGAATTGCAGAATTTGGATAAAAAAGCTAATTACGATGATTCTCAAGGATTCCATTCTGTTCATATTCCTTCTCTTGCTGTGCCCAGAACTATGGGGAGCTCGAATAATCGTGTTGAATCATACGAAGACAGTCAAGGATATGTGGTGGATGTGTATGAAAAAGCAGTTGTTTTGCGCGGCAGAGATTTTATCAGCGGAAAGTTTTTGCCTATAGCGACTTATGTTTTGGATACATCTATAAAAAATGTTGATGCCGATTTGTATTACGATTCTACGGGAACAATTCTTAATTCTAATACCAATATTATTGGAAATGAAGATTCTTGGTATAAAAGCTCATTCGATAAAAGCAGGATTACGAAAATTACTTTTTCACAGAATTACAGCGTTGACTCATATGATGAGGTTTGGGAAGCCGGTGTTTTTGAAAACGGTCAGGTGAAAGCGTATAGGAACGGTACAGAACTGACTATAGTAGGCAATAGCTACGGTATTCAGTTAAACGCTGATTCTGATAAAATGTTCAAAGATTTTATAAGCGTCACCGAAATCAACGGTCTTAATAGCTTAAAAACTTCAAACTTAACGTCATTTACCAACGTTTTCCAAAATTGTAAAGCGTTAAGAGAAGTTGACATTTCTAATTTTGATTTAAGTAATGTACGGCGTATTGATGAAGCGTTTAAAAACTGTTGTTCTTTAAAAAACGTGAAGCTTATGAATAATATAGCTCAGAATTCAATTTATAAGGATGTCTATATGTTAAATTTATTTTACGGATGTTCATCTCTTGAATATGTGGATATGAGCGTATTGCCCAACGATAAGATTTATTATACCTCCTGCGTTTTTTACGGTTGTGAAAGTTTAAATGAAGTTAAATTTGGAAATTACGGTATATCAAATGCGACAAATATGTTTTTAAATTGTACTTCCCTAAAGGAAGTTGAGCCTCGCCACGGCAAAGCATTTGAGGGACTTTTAAACCGTTATTTTAAGTAATATCTGATTGAAAAATCACCTGAGATGTGCTATCATAATGGTAGCACATCTTTTGTTTTGGGGTGATTTAATGAAAAAACCATCAATTAAATCGATTATTATTGTTATAATTACAGCCGCTGTTATTACAGTCACGATATTTTGTGTAGCAAAATTTGTTTTTCTTTCTCCCTCTTGCTATTCAGATAGCGAAAATTTAACAGAACAAGAAAATTATTTTATTAAAAAATTAGTTCTCGAAGCAGTGGGGGATCGACTGTCAGTTTTTGCAAGTGATTCTAACGATATTTATGATTCAACTGCCACAGAAAATGAAATTATTCAGCTTGATAAATCTCAAAGTAACCGCAAACATATTTTTGTTTTAATAAATACCGATTTTATGAAATCGGTTGTAAAAGAAGATAACAAATATATAGTTGTCGTAGAAACTTATGGCATGGAGTCGTCTTCGGATGATTGTTCGTATGAATTTCACATCACCAAAGATTTTACAATAACATTTTTCGGGTTGAATCCTTAAATGTTTTAGTGTGACAAAAGTGTGATTTTGAAAAATCAAATAATAAAACCTTGATTTCAAGCGGTTTTCGGGCGTAGTTTCAAGATGATATAAGCGGCATTGACTTTTCAAAATGCACAAGTTTTAGGGCGATTTTTCAGGGTTGCATAATATTGGAAAAGGTAACCTTTGCTGATAATCTTGATGTTCGCAATGTAAAAACAATGCTGTACGCCTTTAAGAACTGTCCTCTATTGGTACTGGACTGCTCCGATTGGTATATGCCGTTGCTAACTGATATTACTTCAGCTAATGAAAATTCCCCGAACATTACCCTTCCTGTTATAAATTGAACTATAAAAAACAAGAGAAAAGTTATCACGCTTTTCTCTTGTTTTTATGTAATATAAAATATTTTATTTAAGTGTCATATAGTTTCTGTTTTCGGTGAACTGCTTATGGCAGGTGAAAAGGAGAGTCTGGCTTGATTTGGAGTAGTCCTCTAAAAACTGCATTGCCTTTTCGCTTCGTTTATCGTCATAACGGTCAAAGGGATCGTCTAAGATAAGCGGCAGTTTTTGTCCGTCGTTGGATAAAAGCTCGCTGACGGTCAGTCTCAATGCAAAATATGCCTGATCAATTGTGCCGTCTGAAAGGGTTTGCCAATCGTTTGTGCCGAAAATATCCTTTTCTTCAACTGCAATATCAAAGTTTTTAGAAACGCTTACAGAGGAATATTTTCCGTTTGTCAGAGCGTTGAAGATTTCGCTTGTCCTTTCCCCCAGAACACTTCCAAAGGTTTCGCGCACTCTGCTAAAGGCATCACTTAAAGCCTCATAGGCGATATCTGCACATTCGCAGAAGTGATATTCTTTAGCCAGTAATTCTTCTTTTTCTTTAATTTTTTGTTCAAGAACTGTGGGATGAACAGCAAAACGGAAATCGTTTTTAGCACTTGCTAAATCGTCGGCAATATTTTGACGAAGTGTTTCAAGCTCCTTTTTCTTGAATATAAGACGCTCATTAAGGTCATCAAGGTCGCCTACCGAAATTGCGCCCTCGGGAATGACAGACAGTTCTTTCTCGGCTTCTTCAAAGGAAACATTATCTAAATCCTTTTTAAGTAAAGCAATTTTCACTTCTAAGTTTTCTTTCTTTTGAAGATTTGTTTTGTGGGAATATAAAATTATTTCCATTCCCTTTGGTGAAAATTCTTTAATTGTGCCTGTGCTAAGGTTTAAAAGAAGTTCCTTGGCGCTGTTAAGTCGGGCATTTATTTTTTCAATTTCTTCTCTTACACCCTTTAACAGTTCAAACTTTTGCGTAAAGGCTTCGCTTAGGGTAAGTTCTTTTTGTCGTGCTACCGCTTCCTTTGCGGTAAGGTTGCTGATAACAGTTATAAGCTCGTTGTATAAAGCCTGATTATCATTTATTTTCTGTCTGCAAAGAGCTTCTTGTTCTCTTATTTCTTTGGGATTAACCTTGCTCTTTTTACGCACCGTTAGGGTAAGCAAAAGACCTATAACAGCAAAGACTCCGCCGCCTATTAAAAGGATGCTTTTGTAAGGAGTAAGCACAAAGGAAAGGGCAAGAGCGATAATGCCTAATAGGGTAAGAATTAAAAATACGGGACGTATTTTCTTCTTTTGGTTTTCTGCTTCATAGGCTTTTTGAGAAAGCAAGTCAGCCTCTTTTGTAAGATTTTCGATTTCCTTTGAAATCTTTTCAAACTCATTTTGCTTTTCTTTGAGTTTCATTCCGATTTCTTCGGAGGATTCTTCCAAGGAAAGCTTTGCTTTAGCTTTGTCGGTTTGCTCTCTATATAGGGCTTCCTTTTCGGTAAGGGAAGGCAGTCTTTCGGAAAGAAGTTTATATTCACTAATGGCATTTTCACCGTCACTCAGGAGAGATACGGTAATAGGAGCGCCTTGCTCATTAATAAGTTTTTTATTAACCGAATTAAGTGTTGTTATGCTGTCACAGTATTCTTTGAGCTTTGCAAAACGTTTTCCGCCTTCAGCCGATTTAATATGGGCGGTGAGTCGGTCAATTTCGGTTTTGATAGAATTAAGACGGAGTTTTTCGTTTTCCAGTCTTAAATCACATTCTTTTCGCGCCTGCTCTGTGCGACGGGCATCATTTAGCTTTGATTTTAAGGCTTCAAGCTCTTCGGTGTCTTTGGCTATTTTGCCGCCGCGTCCCGTTTTTGTTAAAAGAAAGGTTTTCGCCTTTTCGATTTTTCCTAAAATTTCCTCTGCTGAAATGTCCTCTTCGCCCGTTCCTGCAAGATTTGAAAGTCGGGAGTTAAGTTCTCCGTCGGCACTACTGTTTTTACTAAGTACTGTATGATCGCTTAAAAATACACTCTTTTGGGCGGCTTCAAAGGAAAGTCCTAAAAAGCGTTTACCAAGGTCCTCTTTTCCTGTAAAGGTTTCTCTTTCGCCGCTGCCAAGGTTAGTAACGGCAATTTTGTCGGTGGAATTGCTTGTTTTAAAAATGCGCTCTATTCTGTACTTTTTGCCCTCAACCTCAAAGTCAATTCTTCCTGCCATAGCCCTTTCGTTTCTGGGAGCATATTTTTTACGGGGATTTTTAATAATCTCATCACTGCTTTTGCCTTGAGTGCCGTAAAACATCATACTGATAAAGGTCATAAGTGTGGTTTTGCCGTCTTCGTTTTCACCGTAAATAACGTTGAGTCCGTCATTGAAATCAAAAGTTTTGTCCTCAAATTTTCCAAAAGCGGAAATATAAACCGAATTAATCTTCATTAAAGGCAACCTCCTCATTAAAGGCCTTAAGCCCGAGTTCAAGGGCGTTTCTTAATTTTTCCTTTTCGCCCTCGTTTGCAGTCTCAATTTTAGAAAGCATTATGGAAGTAAAGTAGCCTTTAAGATTTTTTTCTCCCGCAAGGCTTAAAAGGTCGGCGCCAAGGGAAGTCTTGTCCTTTATTTTAACAAAGGATACAAGGGGTGAAATTCGGGCAATAAGAGAATTTATGTCAATTCCTACTTCGCTTTTCCTCTTACCCTTAAGGGTTATTCTGAAATAATTTTCATTGTAGTTATCGCCCGTTTCCTTAATAGCAGAAAGAACTGTTTCAAAAATGTCCTCTTTATCGGTAATATCAACGTCAAGTCTTATGTGAGTGCGATGGGCGGTAGGTATAAATTCAAGATTTATGTTGCCCTTTGAAACCTCGCCCATATAAACGCCCTTTTCACCGCTTTCGTCAAAGCCTTGTCCTTCGGGACAGCCGCAGTAAGCAAGAGCCGTTGTGCCAACATACTGAATCTGGCTTCGTTGATGAACGTGGCCGAGGGCGATATAGTCCATACCGCTGTTTTTAACGAATTCGGGGGTAATGGGACGGTAATTTCCGCTTAAATCACTTCGTGTTTCGCCGTGAAGTAGGCACAGATTAAAATAATCATCCTGCGGCGCGGTTAGTTCAAAACGGTTTTTGCCCGAATTATATACTCCGTCAAAGGAAGAACCATATACTCTTACGTGTAAATCATCAAAGGCTATGACACTGTCTTCACAGGGTAAAACAAAAACCTTTTCGGGAAGTGTTCGGATTTTAAAGGGAGAATCGGCAGTAAAGGGATCGTGATTGCCCAGCGCTATTACTGCGCGGGTGTTAATAAGCTTCTCGAGAGCCTTAAAAACACCATCCTCTAAAGCTGAATCTATATGATTGCTGTCAAGTAAATCTCCCGCAATAAGCAGTAAATCAATATTGTTTTCATTACACATTGAAATTATTTTTTCCATTGTTAAAAGCACTTCGTACTGTCTTTTTGCAGCCCCTGTTCCAAGATAAGAACATTCGGCACCGATATGTAAATCGGCAGTATGAAGAATACGGATTGTGTTCATAAAACCTCTCCTAGTAAGTAATATATATTCATTATACTATTAAATCTATGTAAAGGCAATTAGTATTTATTTTTTGTTGATATATTTTTGCAGTTATAGTATAATAAAATAGAATATGGAAAAGGAAGAAAAAGTATGGACGTAAGAGTTAATGACATTCTTGAAATGAAGAAAAAGCACCCTTGCGGGAATAATAAATTTCTGGTGCTTAGAATAGGTATGGACTTTCGTATTAAATGTACCGAATGTTCAAGGGAAGTTATGCTCCCCCGTGCTACTTGTGAAAAGAATGTAAAAAAAATTATTCGTGAGGAAGAAAACTAATGTTTGAAAAACTTGAATCTGCAGAACAAAGATATGAAGAAATAGGTGTTCAGCTTACACGCCCCGAAATTATAAATGATAATGCTCAATATACAAAGCTGAGCAAAGAATACAGCAGTATGACTCCTATTGTTGAAAAGTACAGGGAGTACAGAGATGCCGTAAATGCCGAAAAGGAAGCAAGAGAGCTTCTTGATGCAGGCGGACTGGATAAGGATTTTAAAGAGCTTGTTGAAGAAGAATTTAAAGCGGCAAGTGAAAACATAAAAATCTTTTCGGAAGAGCTTAAAATACTTCTTTTGCCCAAGGATCCTAACGACGATAAAAACGTGATTGTTGAAATAAGAGCTGGAGCCGGCGGTGAGGAATCGGCGCTTTTTGCAGGTTCTCTTTACAGAATGTACACTATGTATGCCGAGAAAAAAGGCTGGAGTATTGAGGTTATCAACGAAAGCGAAACCGAGCTTGGCGGTTTTAAGGAAATTTCCTTTAGTATTGACGGCGCAGGGGCATATTCACGTATGAAGTACGAAAGCGGTGTTCACCGCGTTCAGCGTGTGCCCGATACCGAAACACAGGGACGTATTCATACCTCCACAACCACCGTTGCGGTACTCCCCGAAGCCCAAGAGGTTGAATTTGAACTTGATCCCAAGGATTTGAAGATTGATACCTATCGAAGCAGCGGCGCGGGTGGACAGCATATTAATAAAACTTCATCTGCTATTCGTGTTACCCATTTGCCTACGGGAATGGTAGTTGAATGTCAGGATGAAAGAAGTCAGCACAAAAATAAGGATAAGGCATTAAGGGTTCTTCGTTCACGCCTTTTTGAACAGGCTCAAAGAGAGCAGGAGGAAGCTATTGCAAGTGACAGAAAATCTCAGGTTGGTACGGGAGACAGAAGCGAAAGAATAAGAACCTATAACTTCCCCCAAGGTAGAGTTACCGACCACAGAATCGGTCTTACCCTTTATAAAATAGAGCAGATTATGAACGGTGATATCGACGAGGTTGTAGATGCCCTTATTACCTACTATAGAGCCGAAATGCTCAAAAATGAGGAACAAAACTAATGGAAACAAAAAGGCTTAACCTTGATGAAAACAGCTTAAGTTTGGCCGCCGATATACTTAAAAAGGGCGGAATAGTGGCTATTCCCACCGAAACGGTTTACGGACTTGCCGCCTCAGCCCTTGACCGAGAAGCCATAGCGAAGGTTTTTAAGGCTAAAGGCAGACCACAGGATAATCCGCTTATAGTTCATATAAATAGCCTTGAAATGCTGAAAAAAATCGCAAAAAATATTCCTGAAAAGGTTTTTGTGTGCGCCGAAAAATTTTGGCCCGGACCGCTTACTATGGTGCTTGAGAGCGGCGGATATGTCAGCAGTCAGGTTTCTGCAGGACTCAGTACGGTGGCTGTTCGTATGCCCTCCGACAAAATCGCAAGAAAAATAATAGAAATAAGCGGTTTGCCCCTTGCAGCCCCTTCGGCAAATGCTTCGGGCTCCCCGAGTCCTACTTCGCCTTATCACGTGTTAGATGACCTTGACGGTAAAATTGATGCCGTTATAATGGGAGAAAACTGTCAGGTGGGTGTGGAATCTACCGTAATTTCTGTAACAAATGAGGGGGCAAGATTGCTTCGCCCCGGCGCTGTTACCCTTGAAATGCTTAAGGAAATTTTCCCCGATATAGCGGTTGATAAGGCAATACTTAGTGAACCGAAAAGTGATGAAAAGGTAGCTTCCCCCGGTATGAAATATAAGCATTATGCTCCAAAAACAACCCTGTATCTTGTGAACGGGGAGAGCAAGGACTTTTGTGATTTTGTGAATAGTGAAAGATGCGTTGCAGTATGCTTTAAGGAAGAAGCGCAAAATATAAAGGGTAAAACCTTTATTTACGGTGAAGAAGAAAATGAAGAGGGCATGGCGCAAAGCATTTTTGCGGTACTAAGAGAGCTTGATAAAGAAAAAATTGAAAAAGCGTACGTTCACGCTCCTAAAAAATGTGGCGTAGGTCTTGCGGTATATAACCGATTAATCAGAGCCTGTGCCTTCAGGGTGATTGATTTATGAAATATATTATAGGTCTTACGGGCCCTACGGGTTCGGGCAAAAGCAGCTTTTCCGTCCTTGCTGAAAAGAGGGGCGTTTACGTTATAGACTGCGACAAGATTTCAAGACAGGTGACCGAAAAGGGCAGCGAATGTCTTGTTAAACTGGCTGATGCATTTGGAGAAGATATAATAAAGGACGGCCAGCTTGACAGAAAACTTCTGGCAGCCCGCGCCTTCTCTGAGAAAAACAAAAAGCAGCTTCTTGAAGATACAATTTTTCCCTTTATACTCAGTTCGGTTTTGGAAAAAATAGAAAAAAGCGAAAAGAAAATAATACTTCTTGACGCTCCCACCCTTTTTGAGAGCGGTATTAATGAACTTTGCGGAGATGTTGTGGCGGTACTAAGCGACAAAGAAATCCGTAAAGAGCGTATAATAAAACGCGACGGTCTTACCGAAGAACAAGCACAAATTCGTCTTAATGCAGGTAAAAGCGATGATTTTTATTTAGAAAAAACAAAGCACATAATATATAATAATTCCACCCTGACGGAATTTTTAAGTAAAAGTGAAGAAATACTAAATATATTACTGGAGGAAAAGTAGAATGAGTGAAAAAAGTAAAGCAGAACTTTTAAAAGAAAAGCTTACCTTAAAGCGTCAAAGCGGTTTAAAAGACGCAAGTGACGAAACCATAGAAAAGGCTTACGCTTTTTGTGAAGATTACAAAAAATTCCTTGATGATGCTAAAACCGAAAGAGAAGCAAATGAGGTGTCTATAGAATTTGCCGAAAAGTGCGGTTTTCTTCCTTTTGAGACAGGAAAGAGCTACAAAGCAGGGGACAGAGTTTATTTTAATAACAGGGGTAAAGCAGTTGCTTTTGCCGTAATCGGTAAAGAGCTGGTTGAAAAAGGCACAAACATTACTGCCGCGCATATTGATTCCCCAAGACTCGATTTGAAGCCTAATCCTCTTTATGAAGATATTGATATGGCGCTTTTTAAAACCCATTATTACGGCGGTATAAAAAAATATCAATGGACCGCTGTTCCTATGTCTCTCCACGGTGTTTTTGTTAAAGCTGACGGAAGTGTTGTTAAGGTTAAAATCGGCGAAAATGATGACGAGCCTAAATTTGTTGTAAATGACCTTCTGCCTCATCTTGCCCAAGAACAGAGCAAACGCACCCTTAGTGACGGCATAAGAGGTGAAGAATTAAACGTTTTGGTTGGCAGTATGCCCTTTAAGGACGATAAAGCAAGTGAACTTGTTAAGCTTAACATTCTTAATATTCTTTATGAAAAATACGGAGTTACCGAAGCAGACTTCTTATCGGCTGAGCTTGAGTGTGTACCTGCCGCAAAGGCTACGGATATAGGCTTTGACCGTTCTATGATAGGCGCTTACGGTCAGGATGACAGAGTTTGCGCATATCCTGCGCTCAGAGCAATTTGCGACGTAGAAATTCCTGAAAAAACTGCTGTTTGCGTACTTGCCGATAAAGAAGAAATCGGTTCAGACGGAAATACGGGATTAAATTCTGCCTTCCTTAAGTATGTTATAGGCGACCTTGCAAGGATGCAGGGCGGTGACGTAACCTTAGCGCTTAGAAATTCAAGATGTCTTTCTGCCGACGTTAACGCGGCTCTTGATCCTACATTTCAGGATGTAATGGAAAAACGCAACGCTTCTCAGATAAACAGAGGTGTGTGCGTAACCAAATACACAGGCGCACGCGGCAAATCGGGAACAAGTGACGCAAGTGCCGAATACGTTGCCGAAATCAGAAATATGCTTGATAAGGCGCAAATCGCTTGGCAGACAGGTGAACTTGGCAGAGTTGATCTGGGCGGCGGCGGAACGGTTGCTATGTATATTGCAAATCTCGGTGTTGACGTAGTTGACCTTGGTGTTCCCGTACTTTCAATGCACGCTCCCTTTGAAACTACCTCTAAATTCGACGTATATATGTGCTATAAAGCAATGTATGAATTTTGTAAATAAGGCTAAGACCGTACTAAAAGTACGGTCTTAGTTTTTTTAATGCTGCTTTTTCAATTCGGGAAACGTAGGAACGGGAAATTCCGAGTTTATTTGCAATTTGCTGTTGTGTAAGTTCTTCTTCTCCGTATAGCCCAAAGCGGAAAATCAGTATTTGTTTTTCCCTTTCGTCAAGAACCTTTGGAAATACCTCAGAGAGTCTTTTGATTTTAAATTTTGTGTCAATTTCCTCGGCAATATCGCTGTCAACGGCAATTATATCGCCAAGAGTGAGGGTGTTGCCGTCCTTGTCGGTATCAATGGCATCTGAAAAAGAAACGTCCTGAGCAGTTTTTTTAAGGCTTCTAAAATGCATAAGAATTTCGTTTTCAATACATCTTGCGGCGTAGGTTGCCAGCCTGCTGCCCTTTTCGGCATTAAAGGTTGATACTCCTTTAATAAGGCCTATTGTTCCTATTGAAATAAGGTCATCCTGATTTTCGTTGGTATAATATTTTTTTGAAATATGGGCAACTAATCTTAAATTGTGTTCAATAAGCTTATTTCTTGCTCCTATATCACCCTGATTGCTTTTTATAAGTAATTCTTTTTCTTCTTTTGCGCTTAGCGGCGGCGGAAAATTACCGCTTTTTGCTACGTGTAACGCAAAAAACAAAAAACCTGAAAAAATTTTTTCTAAAAATGCCCAAAACATAAAAACCCCTCTTTCCTTCAATATATATGAAGAAAAGAGGGAGTTATTGCAGGTCCGTCTTTAAGTTTTTGCGAATTTCATAATAAGGGCGGTGGGTAAAATTTTGGAAAGAACCCTATAAAATTTGAAAAGCAGTTTCGGAGTATATACCGCCTTTTTCTTTGCCGACATTTTAAGGGATTTTTCTGCAACCTTTGCGGGATTTGCGCGAGGAAGACTATCGAACATCTTAGATGTGCCCTTTTTAATATTTGCAACGGGCAAAAATTCGGTATCCATAGGTCCGGGGCAAACGGCAAGAACGTTTAATTTTTTGCCGCTTAATTTGAATTCCTCGCGAAGCGCACGACTGAAGCTTAAAACGTAAGCCTTTGTGGAGCTATATACAGCCATACGGGCGTTGGGAGCAAAGGAAGCAATGGACGCTATATTGATTATTTCGCCGTCCTTTTCCATATAGGGAAGGCAAAGACGGGTAACGGCTGTAAGGGAAACACAGTTAAGGGTAACCTGATCGGCACAATCCTTTGTGGGTATGTCTTCAAAATAATCAAGCTTTCCAAAGCCTGCATTGTTTATAAGATATTTTATTTCAGGAACGCTGTCCTTTAAAACCTGAGTAAGCTCGTCCTTGTAGTCTTCATTTGTAAGGTCTAAAGGTAAAATAAAGCATTTATCCTCGCCCAGCTCTAAAGCCAGTGCCTCTAACTTTTCTCTTCTTCTTGCAATAAGCCAGAAGGATTCGATGTCGGGGCAACGCTTTTTAATGGCAAGTGCGAACTCTCTGCCAAGTCCTGAGGAGGCCCCTGTAATAATTGCAGTAATCATAGTTTTCACCCTTTTTACTTTTTTAAATATTGTAGCATAAAAGGAGAAAATTATCAATAAAAAATAATGCTTGACACATAATAGCTATTGTGGTATAATCGTTAAGCCGCATATTGAAGGCTTGTTAAGTTATGCCCTTTTTGGCATACGCCTTACTGTAGCGAGACTGAAATTAAGGCAGGTGCAACAAAATGTACGCAATTATCGAAACCGGCGGAAAACAGTACCGTGTAGCTGACGGTGATGTTATCTACGTTGAGAAGCTCGAAGCTGAAGTTGACAGCGAAGTTGTTTTTGACAAAGTTATCGCTATCAATAACGGTGAACTTAAAGTAGGTGCTCCTTATGTTGAGGGTGCTGCTGTTAAGGGCGTTGTTCTCAAGAACGGCAAGGGTAAGAAGGTAACAGTATTTACCTACAAGCCTAAGAAGGGCTGTGCTCGTAAAAAGGGCCACAGACAGCCGTACACCAAGGTTGAAATCAAGGCTATCGGTTAATCATTATGACCGAGATTAAATTTTACGCTGACAAAAGCAAACTGTACGGCTTTTGGATCAGCGGTCACAGTTCACAGGACTGCGACGATGAAGAAGGCAAAATCCTTTGTTCTGCTATTTCTTCCGCATCGTATATGACAGCAAATACCATCAGCGAAGTTATCGGTGATAGTATAGAGGCTCAGGTGGATGACGGTTTTATGGAAATAAAGGTAAGTAACCCGAGTGAACAATCACAGGCAGTGCTTAGTGGCTTTAAGCTTCATATGGAGCAACTTTGTCTTCAGTTTAGTGACAGAATATCTATACTTTCGGAGGTGTAGTCATGTTAAAGATTAACATTCAGTTATTCGCCCATAAAAAAGGTATGGGTTCTACCAAGAACGGCCGTGACAGTGAGTCTAAGCGTCTTGGTGTTAAGCGTGCCGACGGT
>JAZSHI010000048.1:0-16727 GCA_045533195.1 Acutalibacteraceae bacterium | reverse complement strand
TGATAAATCATTAATATACATATCTAATTAGATTGCATAAACCAAAAAAATGCGGAAGAAGTTTGAATTTTTTACTTCTTCCGCACTCTTTTTTATTTATTTGGTTTATTTTATGCGTGTTTAAGGGCATTGAGCTTTTTTGCAGCCCCTTTATTTTATTTAAGGAATCCGTTAACGATTTGCTCTTCCGCTTCCTTTTCGGTAAGGCCTAAGGTCATAAGCTTCATAAGCTGTTCCCCTGCAATTTTTCCTATTGCCGCTTCGTGAATAAGCTCGGCATCAATATGGTTTGCAGTCACTTCGGGAATAGCGCTGACACTTGCATTATCCATAATAATGGCATCGCACTCGGTATGGCTCATACACTTTGTATTGCCGTTAACCTTTGAGCGAAATACCTGATATGAATTATCTCTTGCAACAGACCTTGAAACGAGATGGGCAGAGCAGTCCTCACCGTTTAAATCAACTATAAAATTAGTTTCAGCCTTTTGGCATCCGTGAGTCATAATTTTTTCTTTTACTATTAAGTTTGCGCCCACGCCAAGCACAGCAGAAGTATCGCGGATGGTGGAATCAATGCCCTTTATCTGAGTGGTTTCCATCTCCATTACTGCGCCTTCATCAAGCTCAATTACTGTGGTGGGGTTCATAATATTTTCCCCGTTACCGTCCCCTACACCGTAATGCTTTTCAACATAACGGAGTCGCGCATTTTTGCCAACGTGGAAGGAATGAATACCGTCGTGCGCAGAATCTTTGTCTCCCCCGTTATGAATACCGCAACCTGCAATAATAAGCACGTCGCTGTCCTCACCGATATAAAAATCGTTATAAACAAGGTCTTTAAGACCGCTTTCGCTTATAATTACGGGAATATGCACACTTTCGTTTTTTGTGCCCGACTTTATTATAATATCAATACCGGGTTTATCCTTTTTAGGCACAATTTCGATATTTTCAGTTGAGCGTCTGCCTGCTGCTTCGCCGTTAGAACGGATATTATAGGCGCCGTCAGGAACAGCGTGGAGGTCGGCTATTTCGCTTAATAAATTCTTTTGTATCGCGTCCATAGTCTCCTCCTTACAGCTTTTCGGTCAAGGTTTTGCAAACAGAAGAGGCGGCAAGAAGGTCGGGAAGTATTTCATCCTTGCTTCCGCTTTTAATTACGTTTCCGTCGGCAATAACAATAACTCTGTCGGCAATATCAAGTATTCTTTCCTGATGTGAAATAATCATAATACTGCCGCCGATTTTTTCGTGCATTTTTTCAAAAACCTTAATAAGATTATTAAAGCTCCAAAGGTCAATACCCGCTTCGGGCTCATCGAATATAGAAAGCGCGGTAGAACGTGCCATAACTGTGGCAATTTCGATTCTTTTAAGCTCACCGCCCGAAAGACTGGCATTTACCTCTCTGTTTATATAGTCCTTAGCGCAAAGTCCAACCTCAGAAAGATATCCACAGGCTTCACTTACCGAAATATCCTTGCCCTTAGCCATACTTATAAGGTCTTTTACGGTTATCCCCTTAAAACGAACAGGCTGCTGAAAGGCAAAGCTTATGCCCTTTTTTGCTCGTTCGGTTATATAAAGCTTTGTAATGTCCTCACCGTTAAAGAAAATCTGTCCTCTTGTAGGGGTAACAATACCTGCAATAATTTTTGCAAGGGTAGATTTACCGCCGCCGTTTGGACCTGTAAGGGCAACAAATCTCTCGTCTATTTTTAAACTTATATCTTTGATAATGGATTTTTTTACACCGTCTTCATAGACGTCAAAGCCGATGTTTTTTAGTTCTATCATATTTTAACTCCTGATGGTAGAGAATATTTATGCTCATACTGATTAAACTGCTGAACAAATTCAGGATTCTGCCCTGCATGAAGTCCGCGCAGATATTTATGAGCGTCAAGTTTTTTGGAATGAAGCTGAACGGTATAAACCGCGATGTTTGAGCAGTGGTCGGAAACACGTTCGTAGTTACCCAAAAGGTCTGTAAGAATGAAACCGAGCTCAACGGTACATTCGCCCTTCTGAACGCGTTCGATATGACGTGCCTGAATATCGGAACGAAGAGAGTCAATAACCTGTTCGAGAGGCTCTACTAATGAAGCTACCACGATATCGTTAGCCACAAAGGAATCGATGGTCAAATCAACAATTTCGCTTATTGCACCTGTGATAACATTAATTTCCTTCTTAGCGTTATCCGAGAAGGAAATTCCCTTTTCATAAAGCTCCTGCGCAACCATAGAAATATTTTCTGCGTGGTCGCCTATACGTTCAAGGTCACCAATAGTATGTAACATTCTGCCGATAATATGACCTTCTTTTCCCGAAAGTGTTTTTGCGGACAATCTTACAAGGAAGGTGCCCAGCTTATCCTCATATCTGTCGGTAAGGGTTTCAAGCTCATCAATTTCCTCAATAACGGCGGCATAATAATTTTCAACGACACCGATAGCCTTATTTATAGCTGTGCGGGAAATTTCCGCCATTTCACAGGTTAAGCGGAAACATTCGTCAATTGCAAGGGACGGTGTATTAAGAAGTCTTTCATCAAGGAATACCGTCTTTTCCTGCTTATTTTTGTTTTCAGGCACAATCCACATAACCACTTTAATAAGAAGCTTATAGGTAAGTCCCATTATTACCGCTAATGCGCAGTTAAATACCGTATGAATAATTGATACCTCTACAGTACCTATTTTTGTTTCCAAAATGTTTCTAATAAACGGGGTAATAATGGTCATAAGCACCATTACGATAATACTGCCCACGCTATTTACGTAAAGATGAACGGCAACAACGCGTTTTGCATTTTTGTTTGTACCAAAAGCCGAAAGAAGCGCCGTTACACAGGTACCGATATTAGCGCCCAGCACCAACGGAATTGCCATTTCCCAGGTAATAAGGTTTGACAGGGCAAGTGTCTGAACAATACCTACCGTTGCAGCAGAGGACTGAATAACTCCCGTAAAAACAAGAGATACAAGAAGCGCCATCCAAGGATTTTCAATAAGACCGATAAATCTGTCAAAGCCTTCCATATTTTTAATAGCGCTTACGGAATCGCTCATAAATTCCATACCGTACATAAGTATCGCAAAGCCTAAGAGAATAGAGCCGATATGCTTATGCTTACTCTTTTTGGAAAGCATAAACACTGCGATACCGATAAATGCGGCTATGGGGGAAAGATAGTCGGGGCTCAATAGCTGAATAAGACTAAACTTATCACTTTGAACACCCATAAGGTTTAATATCCACGCGGTAAAGGTGGTACCTACGTTAGAACCGAGTATGGGGGCAATAGTATGAGAAAAATTCATAATGCCCGAGTTAACAAGACCGACAAGCATTACGGTCATAGCCGAAGAGGACTGCATGGCAATGGTTATTCCTGCGCCGAGTCCAAAGCCCAAAATTGGCTTAGATGTTGCTTTTTTAAGGGTTGTTTCAAGCTTACCGCCTGCCATTTTTTCAAGGCTTGAGGACATTACGTTCATACCGAAAAGGAAGAAGGCGAGTCCCGCAAGCATTACAAGAACCGATTTTAATATCATCTCCAAATATCTCCTTAAAATCTATCTTTAAAATTCTATTTTGTTTTCAATATATGCCTTTACTTCAGAAATAGGCATACGAACCGACTCCATAGTATCTCTGTCACGAACGGTAACGCAACCGTCGTTTTCACTCTCAAAGTCATATACTACGCAGAAGGGAGTACCTATTTCGTCCTGTCTTGCATAACGCTTACCGATAGAACCTGCGTCGTCATAGTCTGCCATAAAGGTTTTTGCAAGGTCGCTAAAAATTGCCTGAGCAGGCTCGGCTAATTTCTTGGAAAGAGGAAGCACAGCGCACTTAATGGGAGCGAGTGCAGGATGGAAATGAAGCACTGTTCTTGCTTCGCCGTTTTCCTTGGTCTCCTCATCATAAGCATTGCAAAGAAATGCAAGGGTTACGCGGTCTGCGCCGAGAGAGGGTTCAACAACGTAAGGAATATATTTTTCGTTTGCTTCCTGATCGAAATACTCAAGATTTTCACCGCTGTGGTTAGCGTGCTGAGTAAGGTCATAATCGGTTCTGTCAGCAATACCCCAAAGCTCACCCCAACCGAACGGGAATAAGAACTCGAAGTCGGTGGTTGCTTTAGAATAGAAGGAAAGTTCCTCGGGATCGTGGTCACGAAGTCTGAGGCTTTCTTCCTCCATACCGAGATCAAGAAGCCATTTTTTACAGAAAGCGCGCCAATAAGCGAACCATTCAAGATCGGTATCGGGTTTACAGAAGAACTCGAGCTCCATCTGTTCAAATTCTCTGGTTCTGAAGGTGAAGTTACCTGGGGTGATTTCGTTACGGAAGGATTTACCTATCTGACAAACGCCGAAGGGAACCTTCTTTCTTGAAGTACGGCAGATATTTTTGAAGTTAACGAAAATGCCCTGTGCAGTTTCGGGACGAAGATAAAGAGTAGAGGTAGAGTCCTCGGTTACGCCCTGAAAGGTTTTGAACATAAGGTTAAACTTTCTTATATCGGTATAATCCATAGAACCGCAGGAGGGACAGGCAATGTGATTTTCCTTAATGTAGTTCATCATTTCCTCGTCTGACCAACCTGCAGGGTTAAGGTCAAGATTATTTTCTGCAATATAGTCTTCAATAAGCTTATCTGCTCTGTGACGGCTCTTGCATTGCTTACAGTCCATCAAAGGATCGGAGAAGCCGCCGAGGTGACCGGAAGCAACCCAAGTTTCAGGATTCATAAGAATAGCAGAGTCAAGACCTACGTTAAGAGGAGATTCCTGAACGAATTTCTTCCACCAAGCTTTTTTAACGTTGTTTTTGAGCTCTACACCTAAGGGGCCGTAATCCCAAGAGTTTGCAAGTCCGCCGTAGATTTCACTACCGGGATAAACAAAACCTCTGCCCTTGGCAAGACTTACTATTTTTTCCATTGTTTTTTCATTTGCCTTCATCTTTCTTACCTCTTTTCGAATAATGGCGAAAATTCGCATAATACTTCATTATATACGTATTTATTTTACTATTAAAAGACTTTAATGTCAACTCATTCTTGACTTATTAAGGTAAATAAGATATAATTTCTATGACAAAAAGATAAGGAGGAGCACTATTATGCCCGGAACCATAAAATTACACGATCTTGATTTTAACGAATTTATTAAAGCGCTTGATTTATGCAAGGGCGACGTATTTCTCGAAACCGATGAAGGCGACGTTTTAAATCTTAAATCAAAGCTTTGTCAGATTATGGGTATTGCAAATATTTTAAACAATGCTACAGTATCTGAAGCTACCATTCGTTGCGCTAAACCCGAAGATGAAACTCTGCTTTTCCGTTTTAATCTTTACAGAGAAATCCCTGATGAAAATAAATAATATTGGAGTTGTATTAAATGGCAGATTTTTTAACATATAAGGGACGCCCCTTAGTTCGAAAAGGCAACACCGTATATTACGGTAATATGAGCGAATCTCATATTGTTCGCCTTACTATTCTATCATCTCAAAACGATATTGCGGATGCAATTAAAATCGAGCTTATGCTCAGCGATATGGGATTAAAGGATAAGGACCGCATTAAGAAAACCAGCGAAAAGCACGGATTTTATGAAGCGCTTGACCTTGCTTCCGTTTGGCTTGACAGAAACAAATAAATGAAAATGGGAAGTTTTAACACTTCCCATTTAATTTTATTTATATACTCATTAGAACTACAGCGGCAACACCGGTAAAGGAAACTCATTCCTACCATTATAATACCCTCTTTGAAAATTCTTAATAAAGTTATACCATAAAAGTACAAAAAGTAAATAGAAAATTTCCGTTTCTTTTTTCAAAAAATCTGCTTTTTAAAATATGCATAAATTTAATACTTGCTTTGCAATTTCTTTTAATGTGTGGTATAATATTTTTACTTAATTAAAAAGAGATGTTCAATATGAAAGAAGCAACCAATAAATTTACCGTTCTTACCACGGGGAAAATCGAAAAGGTAATAAGCAAAATGGCAATTCCCACCATAATCAGTATGCTTGTTACGGCTATTTACAATATGGCTGACACCTTTTTTGTAAGCAAAATAAAGGATGTTGCCGCCCCCGCAGCCGTAGGTGTGGTTTTTTCTATGATGGCTCTTATTCAGGCGGTAGGTTTTTTCTTTGGACAAGGCTCGGGCAATTTCATTTCAAGGGCTATGGGAAGACAGGATAAAGAAGGCGCCGAGAAAATGGCTTCAACCGGCTTTTTCTATTCCTTTTTCATAGGAATCCTTATAACCGTTTTAGGTCTTATTTTTATTGAACCTCTCGCGTTACTTCTCGGCTCCACCGAAACCATTCTCCCCTATTCAAAGCAGTATTTAGGTTATATACTTTTAGGCTGTCCCTTTATAATCTCTTCCTTTGTTATAAATAATCAGCTTCGCTTTCAGGGAAATGCTTCCTACGCTATGGTAGGTCTTGTTTCGGGCGGAATACTCAATATAATCCTTGACCCCTTATTTATTTTTACCTTTAAAATGGGAACTAAGGGAGCTGCACTTGCAACCGTTATCAGCCAGATTTTTTCCTTTGTGCTTTTAATAATTGGTACCACAAGGGGCGAAAATATCAGAATAAAGTTAAAAAAATTCTCATTTAATAAAAAGTATATTGTTGAAATAATCAGAGGAGGACTTCCCTCCCTTTCCCGTCAGTCCATAACAAGCGTTGCAACAATTATACTAAACAGAGTTGCAGGCGGTTACGGTGATTTTGCCATTGCCGCAATTTCCATAGTAAACCGAATTGCTATGTTCATAAATTCCGCCGTTATAGGCTTTGGTCAAGGCTTTCAGCCATTTTGCGGCTTTAACTACGGCGCCAAAAATTACGATAGAGTCAAAAAAGGCTTTATCTTCTCCATAAAGGTAACAACAATATTTTTAAGCATTATGGCGATATTCGGCTTTATATTCGCGCCCGAGCTTATTAAACTGTTCAGAGAAGATAGGGATGTTATTGATTTTGGCGTTTCAATGCTTCGTTTTCAGTGCCTTACCTTCCCAACCTTTGGCATTATAGTTATGGCAAATATGATTATGCAGAATTTAGGCTTTGTAGGAAGAGCCACTCTGCTTTCAATTTCAAGACAGGGAATCTTCTTTATTCCCCTTGTCATTGTCCTTCCTCTTACATTCGGACAAACGGGACTTGAAGCCACTCAATCGGTTGCAGATTTTCTTTCTGCAATTTGTGCTGTACCTTTATCACTTTATGTGTTAAAATATTTAAACAATAAAAAAATAGCGGAGGAGAACAAGAGATGAAAATTACCGTTATAGGCCCTGGACGTTGGGGTTCGCTAATTACCTGGTATCTTGATACCCGTCATCACGACGTAACCCTTTACGGACTAAAGGAATCTAAAGAAATGCAGGGATTTTTAAAGGACAGAAAAAATTCCCTTCTGACACTTCCTGAGTCGGTTAAGCTTTCTACCGACCTTTCCTGTATAAAGGACAGCGAGGTTGTGGTTATTTCCATTCCCTCTCAGGCTTTACAGGGACTTTTTGATGAGATAAATGAGTACTGCCCCAAAAACAAAATTTTTGTGCTTTGTATGAAGGGTATCGAAATTTCCACAGGCAGACGTCTTTCGGAAATTGCCAAGGATAATCTACACCCATCAAACAAGGTGGCTGTGTGGATAGGCCCCGGTCACGTACAGGAATTTTACCACGGAATCCCCAACTGTATGGTAATAGACAGTGAGGACGAAGAAGTTAAAAAACATTTAGTCAGCGAATTTTCAAGTAAATTAATCCGTTTTTACTACGGAAACGATATGATAGGCAACGAAATTGGCGCCGCAGCAAAAAACGTAATAGGAATTGCTGCAGGCTTTTTGGACGGCGTAGGACTTTCTTCTCTTAAAGGCGCTCTTATGGCGCGAGGCACCCGCGAGGTTGCCCGTCTTATCGGTGCTAAAGGCGGAAAGGAAGTAAGCGCATACGGACTTTGTCACCTTGGTGACTATGAAGCAACTGTATTTTCAAAGTATAGCCACAACCGACAGTTCGGTGAATCCTTTGTAAAGGGCGAGGAATTCGGAC
Organism: Acutalibacteraceae bacterium; assembly: GCA_045533195.1. Taxonomy (GTDB): domain Bacteria; phylum Bacillota; class Clostridia; order Oscillospirales; family Acutalibacteraceae; genus SIG607. The sequence goes on along the minus strand of JAZSHI010000048.1, from coordinate 8,599 downwards.
AGTTAGCCGAAGGCTACTATACGGTTAAGGCGCTTGTTAATATGGGCAATTCTTTAGGAATAGATCTTCCCATATGCAACCGAGTATATGAAGTGCTTTACGAAAACAAACCGGTCATACAAGCCCTTGACGAGCTTTTCGACAGAGCTTTGACAGCAGAATTCGAATAATAAAAACAGGAGATTTCAATGAAATCTCCTGTTTTTATTTAATGGATGATTTACATAAATTTTGATTAATCATTTGTAGGGGTTGATGCCCACATCAACCCGTAATGTTAATATATTTTTATTTTTTAAAAAAATTCTTTAACCATTTTTTTATTTTTGCAGTTTTAGAATACGGATCATACTGTGGAAAGCAGTATAAAAAATAATCACATTCATCACAGCAACATTCGTAATGGGGATTTTCTCCGTTTCCTAAGCACCGTTTTCCTTGACGACTTGGCGTTAACGGAACACCTGTTATATCTATTATTTGTTTTTTCTCATAAATTTCCCTCGCAATAAAAAAGCACACCCCGAAGGATGTGCCGAAAAAGTGTTTCCCTCGGTTTCGCTACCACACTACACCGATAATATACCCACAAGGGAATAAAGAGAGAACACCTTTTACCAAGGTAGTTTCTCCCCTAATGGGCATAAAATTTATCGTAATTAAAATTGTAGTGTGGTATGAATGTATTTTATAATGGGTTTAGTTAGTCGAAACAGAAACTCCGGTTACTGTTTCGACCGCAAATCTGTGATTTGCAATCAAATTATCCGCGATAATTTGACTAAACCCATTGCAATGAGTATAGTGCACAATCAAATTCTTTGAAAATTTAATTGTGCAAAGCCGATAAAATCGGCTTGTCGAAGCGCTTTTGGGCGTTTCGACTAACTATAATCATTATCACAAAGAAAATAAAAAGTAAAGAAATAAAAAAGGATGCCGTTAGGCATCCTTAAATTTAATTTATATTATCGTAAACAAATCGGAAGAAGTCTTCCTGCATAAGTTTAAGTGATACGGCATAGCGGTTATCCACTATGGAGCTATAGTAATCAATATAGTTTTGTTTTGCGTCCTCGGTCATAAGGTCGGCTGTTCCCTGCCATTCGGCTTTACCGTTAGTAGCATTATATTTTACCTTGTCGGTTACAAAGCTCTTATTATAAAGAATAGCCATATGGTCATTGCTGGAGAATATATCCACACCGGGAAGCATTCTTGAATCGTATTCGATGCCGAGAAGGTTAAAGGTGGTGGGAAGAATATCAATATTGCAGCAAGGAATATCGGTTACTACCGTTTCCATTCCCTCGCAGTACATAATACAGGAGGACTCGTACATCTCAAAATTACTGCCTACGTCCTTTCCTGCAAGAGCGTTAAGGGAATTGGAATTAAGATAATAGGGATAATGGTCACCCGTAAGAACTATAAGTGTATTATTTATTTTTCCTTCTTCGCGAAGTCTTTTGAGCAGATAGGTCATAGCCTTTTCAAGCTCATAGTTAGCGGCAAGATAATATTCCGCATTGTCGGGCAGATTTCTGTCCTTAACAATTTGCTGTACTGTTTTCAGGTTTCTTACAGCTATGGGGTTTGCGGAAGAATAGGGGCCGTGTCCCGAGAAGGTCATATAGTAAGCATGGAAACGTGGATTTTTAATATAATCATCTATACTCTGTTCCATCATTTCAAGGTCGGAAGAGGGCCACGAGGTAGTAAACTTCATTCCGTTTTCGCCGCCCATAAATCTAAGGGTTGTATAACCTAAATTGGGATGGGTGTTTTGTCTTGAATAATAGTAACCTCTGAAATTATGGTAAGCATAGGTTTTTACGCCAAGACCTTCAAAAGCATTACCTAAAACGTAGGGCAGATATTTATCCTGCGACTGAGTAAAGCTACCCGAAGAAGAGTTACTGTCAGCATCTCTGGAAACGTCGGGCCAAAGTCCTGTCATAAAGGAAAATTCACCGTTTGTGGTGGTATTCTTATAAGAGTTATAATAGTTATTTAGAACAATACCGCCCTTACTCATTTTATATAGAGTAGGTGTAACAACGGGGTCTATAGCCCATTTACTAAAGCTTTCAGCGCAGATATAAATAAGATTATAGTCCTTAAGCTTTCCGGTATATTCATTCTTATTGGTACCGGTTTGACTGGCAAAGTAGTTGCAAAGTTCCTTTTTGCCGCTGTCATCGGTCAGCGTTGAAAGAGTATTAAAATTAATTTTATTTATATTATTAGGAGAAAAATCAATCTGCGGGATTTGTTCGTCGGGATTATCAAGAATTTCTAAAGATAAATCCTCGTTACCCTCATCACTTCCGAATAGGGTATGATAAACCTCTACTAAGGAGTTGGTAAGCACTCCAAGACGGCTTGAAGCCGTATCGGTATCAATTTTAGTGGAGGAATATGCGGCATAAGGGGAGGTGTTGCCTGTTCCGAAGGGGAGCAGGAAAAGTACGGCAAGTACCCACAAAACCACCGTTTTCAAAAGAGAAACAAAGTGCATTAACGGAGAATACTTCTTAAAATTTCTCTTAGGAGAAATAAAGACATAAACTATAGAAGCAAAAACAGGAACAAGGCAAAGGATTATCCACCAGAAAGAGTCTTTAATGGTATCCTTAAGCGCCCAGCCAAAGTCTTCCATAGCATCTGCGCCCATTCCAATCATCGAAATGGAGAACATAGAACCGAAAATTCTGAAATAAACAAGCTGTGCTACGTAAAATGCAAAGGGCACAAGCATTATTATGGGCATCGCAATTCGATTGCCTTTCCTTCTGAACCAACCGTTAAGAGTTCCGAAAAAAGCTGCTTGGGCGGGAATAAAGAAAAGGAAAAACCAACTCATATCCTCAAAGCCCGTTTGGGTACGAAGCAAAAGTTCCCAATAAAGAAGCGCGATAAAATAAACCACTGAATATTTAAAGCCGGTAACAAGCTGCGGCTTCATTATAGCAAACATACTTTTGTCTTCTACAGAGTGTCTCTGTGTGCTCATTTTCTTCTCCTTCTTTAAAATTAAAAATCGTTAACCGCTATATTTTAACATAAAAAGGCAAAAAAATCAATATTTTGCCTTATTTTTTTACAATTTAGTAATTTTTTAACCGCGGAAATTCCGCGGTTATTTCTAAAAGGCAAAAAGTTTTTATTAAATTCCTTGATTTTTTCTTCTTATAAAATCCTTTATTATTTTAGTGATTGCCGTTGCAATAATAATACCAAGAGCCAAAGTGGCAGCAAGGGAAAGTGTGCTTAATCCTTTTTCAACGAATCCCGCTTTATCAACATTAAAGGCATTTGCCATTGTATAATAAAGGGAGCTTCCGGCAATAAGGGGAACTAAAGTAGTGGTAATAAATATGGTAGTAGGGCTTTTAATACACATTGCTGCTATTTCCGCGTAAGCCGTCATTAAAAATGCCACAAAAAAATAGTTAAGCGGCTCGCCGTGTATAAATTTAGAGAAAACAACAAATAGTGTCCACGAAAGGAAGCCGCCCAGAGCGGTAAATATAAGTCTTTTGCCTCTTATATTAAAAAGTACGGTAAAGCACAGAGTGCCGAAAAGATCTCTAAGGGCATTTGTAAGACCGATACCGAGGATAAGACTCATTATATTACCTATTATAACCTTGTCCACATCGGATATGATATTAAGTTTTACCGCCGAAAAGGCAATAAGCGACGCCACAGCGCAGGAAATAAATTTTGAAAACATTTTTGAAGGCACAGTTTTTTCGCAAAGCAAAATCGCAAATCTGACCAAGCAGGTGATTTAATCTATGTGATTTTTCCTGATCGGTGCCCATTGAAACAACACGTCGGGTTTGGGTAAAGTAACTTCCGTCATCAAGAAAAACTGTTACCATCATACCGCTGGTTATTATAAATACGTCGGTACGCTTTGCTCCGAAGGAACAGCACATCCGTCTGATTCCCTCTTCTACTCTACGTACCTCAGCACCCGATATAAGCATCTGTCACCTATATCCATTGCGTAAGAGAGTATTTTTTCCATAATTAAATCAAAATTTCCTTTAATTCTTCAATATTTTTAACTATAAAATCAGCATTTGCATCGGTAAGCTCTTTTACATCACCGTACCCATAAAGAACACCGATACTCTTTAAATTGTTTTCTTTGGCACCAAAAATATCGTGACTTCTGTCGCCTATCATAACACATTGGCTTTTTTCGGGGTTATTAAGTCTTAAAAGGGCTTCCCTTATAACGTCGCCCTTTTTAACTCGCTCTCCGCTGAGCAGCGAACCGACAATTTCGGCGAAATAACCCTCTAAATTAAAATGCCGAAGTATTCTTTTGGCGTAAACCTCGGGTTTAGAGGTAGCCAAAACCAACTTTAAGCCTTTATGGTTCAGTTCCTTTAAAAGCTCCGAGACGCCGCCATAAACTTCATTTTCAAAAATCCCTGTAACAGCGAAATATTCGCGGTATTTTTCCACCGCCTGAACCGCCTTTTTCTTAGAAAAGCCATAATATTTTTCAAAGGATTCATAAAGGGGCGGCCCTATAAAGCAGGAAAGCTCTTTTCGGTCAGCCACCTCAATACCGTAGCTTTCAAGGGAATAGGCAACGGAATTGGTTATTCCTTCAAATGGGTCGGTCAAGGTGCCATCAAGGTCAAAAAGTATATATTTAAAAGATTCTTTTATCATTTTTTCTCCTAAAAACAACCCGAATTGATTTCGGGTTGTTTTTGTTATTTTTTCAGCTCTTTAAGGGTAGAATTAACCTTATCTTTATCGGAAAGGATAATTTCCATACCTTCTTCAATAGGCCAGTCAATATTTATATCTTTATCATTCCACAAAAGTCCGCCCTCGTCATTGGGGTGATAAAAATCATCCACTTTATAGGCAAATTCAGCCTCATCAGAGAGCACCAAAAAGCCGTGAGCAAAGTTTTTAGGGATAAAAAACTGCTTTTTGTTTTCTTCGCTAAGCAAAATACCTACATATTTGCCGTAGGTGGCACTGCCTTCTCTTAAATCCACGGCAACGTCATATACGGCGCCCTTTATACATCGCACAAGCTTTGACTGAGGATAGGTTTTCTGGAAATGAAGTCCGCGAAGCACACCCTTTACCGATTTGGACTGATTATCCTGAACGAAATCCACATCAATTCCGCCCTTTATAAAATTTTCCTTTTGATAAACCTCGGTAAAATAGCCGCGCGAGTCACCATAAACGGTAGGCTTAACAATAATCACACCGTCAATTTCGGTCTTATAAAAGGTGAAATTTCCGTACTTTTCGCCCATTAAAGCTCTTCCTTTCCGCTATACATCTTATCGTAATACTTCTGATACTCACCGCTGGTAACGTTTTCTACCCATTCCTTGTTATCAAGGTACCATTTTAAAGTTTTCTTAATGCCGATTTCAAAGGGTGTTTCAGGATACCAGCCTAACGCATCCTTAATCTTCTGTGGATCGATACCGTAGCGGCGGTCGTGACCTTTTCTGTCGGTAACAAAGCGAATCATATGCTCACCAACAGTCTCGTCAACGTTTTCCTTTATGTAGGAAATTATGGATTTTACAATAAATATGTTGGTACGTTCATTATGTCCGCCAACGTTATATACTTCTCCTAATACACCGTCGCGAATAACCATATCTATTGCTTTACAATGGTCCTCAACGTAGAGCCAGTCTCTTATCTGCATACCGTCGCCGTAAACGGGAAGGTCTTTATGCTTTAAAGTGTTATTCATAATAAGAGGAATAAGCTTTTCGGGGAACTGATAAGGTCCATAGTTATTGGAACAACGTGTAATATTTACGGGGAATTTATAGGTATCGGCAAAAGCCTTTACAAACAGGTCGGCTGAAGCCTTACTTGAAGAATAGGGAGAATGCGGATCAAGAGGAGTAGTTTCCATAAAATAACCTGTTTCGCCAAGACTTCCGTAAACCTCGTCGGTGGAAACCTGCAGATATTTAACCCCCTCTTTATACATATCGTCGCCGGTCTGCCAAGCAACCTTTGCGCATTGGAGCATATTAACGGTACCAAGTACATTAGTCTCTACAAATATTTCGGGGTTTGCAATAGAACGGTCAACGTGGCTTTCGGCCGCAAAGTTAACAACGTAATCTATTTCGTGATTATTGAAAATTTCCGTAATAGCCTCTCTATCACAAATATCAGCCTGATAAAATGTATAGCGGGGATTATTTTCAACACTCTTAAGATTTTCGAGGTTACCTGCGTAGGTAAGCTTATCAACGTTGATAATATTGACGTCATCATATTTATCAAGCATATAAATAACAAAGTTTGAACCGATAAAACCGGCGCCGCCTGTAACAAGATAGGTTTTCATAGATTAGTCCTCAACTTTCATAATATATTCTTTTAAAGCCACTTTCCAGTCTCTCATTTCATCCCCTACCGCACAGTCAAGCGCAAGATGGGAAAGAGACGAAAATTCAGGTCTTTTAACGGGACTCGGATACTCCTCGCTTGTGCAGGGAGATACAGTTCCCGAAATGCTGCTTAGTTTAACAATTTCCCTCGCAAATTCATACCAGCTACATTCGCCCTTGCCCGTACAATGATAAATTCCGTATTCGTTTGTTGCGGCAAGTTTTAAAATGTGATGCGCCAAATCGTTTGCATTGGTGGGGTTGCCTCTTTGGTCGTTTACAACCGTCATAGCGCCACGCTGCCCCATAACGCGTCTTACGGTTTTTACGAAATTCTTACCGATATAACCGTATAGCCACGAGGTACGCACGATAAAGGATTTTTTAGAGAAGCTTAAAGCATAGGTCTCCCCTAAAGCCTTAGATTTACCGTAAATGCTTTGCGGATCGGTTTTATCCCATTCGGTGTAAGGAACCGTTCCGTCACCTCTGAAAACGTAATCGGTGGAAACGTGAACAAATTTTGCGCCGATATTTTCGGCAGCTACAGCCAAATTTCTTACTCCCGCCGCATTAACCTTGAAGGCTATATCCTGCATAGTCTCACAGCCGTCAACGTTGGTCATAGCGGCACAGTTTATAACTACATCAGGCTTTTCATCAGCTATACGCTTATTTACAGCGTCAAAATCGGTAATATCAAGGCTGTCAAGGTCAACACCTATTACCGTTGCACCCTTAAAGCAAGCAGGAATTTCACCAATTTCACTTTTACCGCTTTTTAGAATTGCGGTTAGCTCGTTTCCAAGCTGACCGAGACACCCTGTTATTAAAATCTTCATTTGCTTTTCCTCCATTTTTTCAGATATTTTAAAGCAGAAGATAAATGTAAAAGTAAAAATTTGAGCTTTTTTGCACTTTCGCGTTTCCATAGATGACGCACACTAACCGATGGTTCAAAAACCACTCTGCCGTATTTTTTTACCTCTCGCGATAAATCAGCATCCTCCAAATACATAAAGTATCTTTTATCAAAACCGCCGATTTTGGCAAAAATTTCACTTTTTATAAGGAAAAAGCAACCGGTACAAAACTCAATATCGGTTAATTTTTCAAGTCTTTCCTCTTCCCTTGTATATTCCTTGCGAATTTTTTTGAACACACCTCCAAGACGGGAAAGTCTGCCCAAAAATAAATATTTAAAGGTAGGATTGCTCTTTGGAAGATGTTGTTCGTTTCCGTCTTCACCCAGAATTTTAGGGGTAATCATAGCTATATCATCGTTTTCTTCCATAATATCAACAAGCTTTGAAAGAGTATCGTCGTCAAGCTCAATATCGGGGTTGATAACAGCGTGATATTTGCCTAAATTTTCATTTAGAGTGGCGTTGTGACCTGCGCCAAATCCTACGTTTTCCTTCATCCTAATAAGCTTAATATCAGAAATTTCAGAAAGTTTTTCGTAAGAATTGTCGGGAGAAGCGTTATCTATAACGTAAAGAGATAATGGGTATTTTTTGGTATTCTCAAGAACGGAATTTATGGTCAAAACAGCCTGCTCCGCCCCGCCGTAAACAACAATAGATGCACTTAGCATACCTTTTTCCATAATATCCCCCCCAAAACTGCTTATATATAGGTAATTATATCATAAACGCACAGTAATTTCAATTAAAAAACAAAAAAAGCAGCCACGATAGTGACTGCTTCAATTTCACACCTTCAAAACTGAACAAAGTAAAAGTAAGGAGAATCGAAATATAGGTCAAGCCCTCGGTCTATTAGTACACCCTAGCTTTGACATCGCTGCCTTTAGACTTGGTGCCTATTAACCCGGTAGTCTTCCGGGGACCTTACTAGCTTATGCTATGGGATATCTAATCTTGAGGCTGGCTTCATGCTTAGATGCTTTCAGCGTTTATCCAATCCGTACTTAGCTGCCCAGCTATGCCCTTGGCAGAACAACTGGTGCACCAGAGGTACGTCCATCCCGGTCCTCTCGTACTAGGGACAGATCCTCTCAAATATCCTACGCCCACGACAGATAGGGACCGAACTGTCTCACGACGTTCTGAACCCAGCTCGCGTACCACTTTAATCGGCGAACAGCCGAACCCTTGGGACCGAATACAGCCCCAGGATGTGATGAGCCGACATCGAGGTGCCAAACCTCCCCGTCGATG
>JAZSHI010000039.1:0-13808 GCA_045533195.1 Acutalibacteraceae bacterium | reverse complement strand
TTCTTCAGAGGATAGGGATAAGAAAAACAAGACTGACGAGAGCGAAAGTATCCAAAATCAAAAGACGATGCTAATAAACTACTGTATCGAGAAAGGATGGCAAATCAACGGCATTTACTGTGATGAGGATTACAGTGGTGCTGACGCTTCAAGACCTGCTTGGAATCAGGTTCTAAAAGACTGCGAAGAAGGCAGATGCACGATAGTTGTTTGCAAAACACAATCCCGTTTTTCGCGTGATATGGAGATGATTGAACATTTCATTCACGGAAAGTTCCCCGAGTGGGGTGTGCGATTTGTTGCGGTTGTTGATAACATTGACACAAATGTTAAAGGCAATAAGAAAACACGGCAAATCAACGGTCTTGTAAATGAATGGCAGTTAGAGGAGTTATCCGACAACGTTAAAGCCACTTTAAGTGTTAAACGGAAAAACGGCGAGTTTGTCGGCTCTTTCGCACCTTACGGCTATTTAATTGACCCCGATAACAAGAATCATTTAATTATTGATGAGGTTGCGGCGCCTACAGTTCAGCGGATATTTGATTTATATATTGGTGGACTCGGGTACATAAGCATTGCAAAAATATTAAATGATGAAATGATTCCACCGCCCTGTGTTCACAAAAAAGAACTTGGCTCTAAGTATTATAACGGCAATTATGAGAAGAACAATGCGCCTAGGACAACCTGGTCTGATTCAGCGGTATATGCAATTCTTCGCCGATTTGAATACACAGGTACTTTGGTGCAAGGCAGACAAGAGGTTGTAAACTACAAAACGGGCAAACGTCGCAAAAAGCCGCAAAGCGAGTGGGATATTGTAGAGGATACCCACGAGCCGATTATTTCTAAAGAAACCTTTTATAAGGCACAGGAGATTAGGTTATCCCGTGGTAGAGGTCAAAAAATCCCAAGCGGTAGTTGTTATTCACTTGCTAAAAAGGTTTTTTGTGCCGAGTGTGGTAACACAATGTGGAAGATGAGCTATAAGCTGCGTGACGGACGGTATAATTATCTTTCTTGCAGAACTCGGAAAACCACTAACGGAGTTTGCCAAAACGCACACAGTATTCGTCTTGACGAGTTAGAACAAATTGTAGTAGATGAAATAAATAAGTTGCTTGATAAATACTACGATAAAAAGCAGATTGGCAAGTTGGATGCGCCGAAACGTAAAAAGAATGGTGCTAAAACCTTGGAATCGCAAATTGCAGAGCTTGAAGAAAAGGTAAAGCGGAACGATAACCGAATGGCTCAGATGTACACCGATAAATTAGATGGTGTCATCAGCGTAGCGGAGTTTACTAAATACCGAGAAAGCTATCAAAAGGAAACTCAAGAAACAGAGAAACGCATCGAAATTTTGAAATCAAAGCTTGCTACACTTACGGGCGGAGAAGCAAAAACGGATACTAAATCGATACTCGAAAAGTACCGAAAAATTGACACTCTGACATTCGAGATAGCCGATGAATTTATAAGCAAAATCTTCATTGGAAAGCTCCAAAAGGGTGGCAAGAGAGAAATTAAGATTGAGTGGAAAATTTGAGCGTTTTCCACAGTCAAAAAACAACAAAATATACAAGATTAACAAAAAAGTGTAGTATTAGCTAACTCAGCCCACGGTGGGTTTGATGGTGGTGCCGTTGCGCTGGATGGAACAAATGAAAAAGATATAAATTTGTCTATTGCGCTTTCTCTTGGCGAAATGCTTTTAACGTGTGGATATGATGTTATTTATACGCGTACTTCCGATACGGGTACAGAAGATAATTCCAATGAAAGTATATCGAAAAGAAAGATAAGTGATTTGAATAATCGCTTAAATATTATGGAAGAAAATCCTGATGGAATTTTTGTCAGCATACATCTTAATAAATTTACTGCAACCGCACCAAGCGGCGCTCAGGTTTTTTATTCTTCTAACAATATAAAATCGCGAGATTTGGCGGTTTCTATTCAAAACAGCATTGTTTCAATGCTGCAAAAGGACAATAAAAGAGTTGTGAAAAAGTCTGATTCTTCAACCTTTCTTTTAAAAAAAGCGAGTATCCCAGCAGTTATTGTTGAGTGCGGATTTGTCAGTAATGCTGAAGAATTGGAACTACTTAAAGATGATAATTACCAAAAACAAATGGCATTTGCTGTGTTTTGCGGAATTAATAAATATATTATAGACGAGGTTTAGATATGTCAGGGAAGATAAAAACAGCTTATGTATGCTCAATATGCGGTTATCAAAGTGCAAAATGGAGCGGTAAGTGTAATAATTGCGGTGAATGGAATTGTCTTGAAGAAACCGTAATTAATAATGAAAAAAATATATCTGCCGTAAGTAGTAGTTTTTTTAATCAAGTTGTTGCCCGACCGCTTTCAGAAATATCATTTGATGCACAAGAGAGAGCAGTAACGGGTATTTCCGAACTTGACAGGGTGCTTGGCGGCGGTATTGTTAAGGGCAGTGTTGTTTTGCTTAGCGGTGATCCGGGTATTGGTAAATCGACTATTTTGCTGCAAATTGCCGATACTCTTAAAGATAAGAAAATACTATACGTATCAGGCGAAGAATCGGCTGTGCAAATTAAACTAAGAGCAAAAAGACTTTGTGTGGAAAATCAAAACCTATTAATTATGGCAGAAACCGACGCAGAGGCTATTTGTGATTATATTTCTGCCGAAAAACCCGATTTAGTTATGATAGATTCAATACAGACAATGCAAATCAGCGAAATCAGTTCTTCTTCCGGCAGTATAGTGCAGGTTCGCGAATCTACAAATATGTTTTTGAAGGTGGCCAAAAGTAATAATATTCCGATTTTTCTGGTTGGTCACGTCAATAAAGGCGGAGATATAGCAGGTCCTAAGGTTCTTGAGCATATCGTGGATACTGTACTTTATTTCGAAGGTGACAGAAATCAATCCTACCGTATCTTACGCGCTATCAAAAACCGTTTTGGCTCAACTAATGAAATCGGTGTGTTTGAGATGAACGAGACAGGACTGAGTGAAGTTGAAAATCCTTCGGCAATGCTCCTCTCAGGACGCGCTGTTAACGTATCGGGAAGTTGTATTGCCTGTGTATTAGAAGGAAGCCGTCCTATATTATCGGAAGTACAAGCTTTAGTTACTTCAACGGGATTCGGGAATCCGCGCAGAGTATCAACGGGTTTTGATTATAACCGATTAAATGTTATTCTTGCAGTACTCGAAAAACGTATAGGTATGTATTTTTCTAATTTTGATGTATATGTTAATGTAGCAGGGGGATTAAGGCTTGATGAACCTGCAGCAGATTTAGCGGTTGCTCTTGCTCTTGTTTCGGGACACAGAAACAAAGTTATAGATGAGAAGATAATCGCTTTTGGAGAAGTCGGCTTGTCGGGAGAACTTCGTTCTGTATCACGACCTCTTGCCAGAGTAAATGAGGCTGCACGTCTTGGATTTGAAACATGTATTTTACCTAAAAGTTGTTTAAGGCAGATAAAAGATGCAAAACTAAATATTAAGATTATCGGTGTTTCTTCTCTTAAAGAGGCAGTTGATTTAATTAAATAACGGAAAGGATGTCTAAATTGTCTATTATTAATGTAACAAAAGAAAATTTCGAAGCAATCAGAAATTCCGTAAATCCTGTTTTGTTGGATTTTTATGCTGATTGGTGCGGACCGTGCCGTATGGTTTCACCCATTGTAGATGAAATAGCAGAAGAGACGGAAAATATAGTTGTAGGAAAAATCAACGTTGACAATGAACCTGAACTTGCTCAGGCTTTCGGTGTTGTCAGTATTCCTATGTTGGTTGTTATGAAAGACGGTAAAATTTATAATCAAGCAGTTGGTGTACGTTCAAAAGAAAACATTCTCGAAATGTTTAAATAATTTTAAAAGGAGCTAATTTTATGTGTGAAAGTAGATTTTTTATTTGTGAGCATTGCGGTAATCTTATAGGTATGATTAATGACGCTGGTGTTCCTATGATGTGTTGCGGTCAAAAAATGACTAAGCTTGAAGCAGGAACGGTAGAGGCAAGTTTAGAAAAGCACGTTCCCGTTGTAAAGGTTGAAGGAAATATCGTTAGCGTTGAAATCGGCAGCGTTGCTCATCCGATGATTAGTGAGCACAGCATACTTTGGGTATATCTTCAGACCGACAGAGGCGGTCAGCGTAAGTGTCTTGAAGTAGGAAGCGAACCTAAGGTGACATTTGCACTAAGTGATGAAAAGCCTGTTGCAGTATATGCGTATTGTAATCTGCACGGTCTTTGGAAAACCCAGCTTAATTAATTTATTTCTCCCGCCTTTCGTTAGACGGGAGATTTTAGGTGTTTTATGCAATATTTTATTTCTTTTTTAGAGGGCATTATAACCTTTGTTTCTCCCTGTCTTTTACCGATGTTGCCTATATATATTTCATATTTTGCAGGTAATAACAGCAGTTCTAAAAGGACTGTTTTTAATGCTCTGGGATTTATAATGGGGTTCACCACTATTTTTGTTTTAATGGGAGCTCTTGCAGGTAGTGTTGGAAGAATTGCGCTTGAATATAAAACTATCTTAAATGTTGTTACCGGTTTAATAGTTATTTTGTTTGGCTTGAATTTTTTAGGAGTCTTTAATTTTTCAATATTCAAAGGAATTAATTTTTCTGTCACTAAGGAACTCGGGTTCTTTTCTTCGGTGATTTTTGGCTTTGTCTTTTCAATCGGTTGGACTCCGTGTGTAGGTGCTTTTTTAGGCTCGGCACTTATGCTTGCCGCAAATAGAGGAAGCGTTTTTGAAGGAATATTTATGCTACTTGCTTATTCTTTAGGACTTGGTATTCCGTTCTTTATAAGCGCCGTTTTGATAGATAAGCTAAAAAAAGCATTTTCCGTTATTAAACGCAATTATAAAATTATCAATATGTTTTGCGGAGGGTTGCTCTTAGTAGTTGGCATTTTGATGACTACAGGACTTTTCGGTAGATTTTTAAGTTTAATGTCTTAAGGGGGATAGGGAATGAAAAGGTCGTTTATATGGATAATTATTTTTATATTACTGGTTGCTGTTATAGTGGGAGCATCTTTCTTATATAAAAATTTATCTTCTGATTATGATAATGATAATCTACAGGATAACGATGAAAAAACAAGTCAGACTAACGAGTTTGCTGCGCCCGATTTTACGGTTTATGACGAGAAGGGAAATGAAGTGAAGCTTTCAGATTATAAAGGTAAACCTGTAGTTATAAACTTTTGGGCAACGTGGTGTTATTACTGTAAAGAGGAAATGCCTGATTTCAATAAAGCTTACAAAAACTATCCGGACGTGCAATTTTTAATGATAAATGCAACCGATGGAGTGCAAGAAACTATGAAAACGGCAAAGGAATACGTAGAGAAGGAAAAATACGATTTTGACGTTTTTTATGATACTAAGCTTAATGCGGTAAATGCATATTATGTTAATTCATTTCCTTCCACTTATTTCGTTGATAAAAACGGAAGCTTAATAACAAAGGCAAACGGTATGCTGGATTATGAAACCCTGGAAAAAGGTATAAAAAAGATTACTGAATGACAGAATTTAAAATCTCTCAATTCGGCTTTATAATGAGTTGTGAGATTTTATATTATATTATGGTCTTGCATAACAAATGAATGTGTTGTATAATAAGTTTATAAAATCAAAAGGATGCGTTTTTATGAAAAAAGGTCATATTATTCTTATAGTTGTTGCTGCCGTTGTTGCTACTATATTTGTTATAGCTTCTTCAATTCTTTATCTTTATTTTTGTGATGGATTTTGGGGAGTTACTAAGGCCGAAATTGAGATAGACAGCTATCGTTTATGTGAGAATGCAGATGGACAAGATATCATTATTATTAAATACCTGTTGAAAAATGAGGGTAGAGAACCAACATCACTCTTTTACGAAGGCGATTTTTATGCCTATCAAAACGGTGTCGGTCTTAATGAATATATTGACGAACTTCCAAAGGAGTGTAAATATGATTCGGAAGACCAATACAAGAATGTAAAAGGTGGTGTAGAGTATTATGCAGAGATTGCTTATCGTCTCGAATACTCTGACAAAGACGTAGAAGTTGAAGTTGTGGATTATGGTTTATTTGACAAAAAGAAAAAAAAAGTGTTTAAGATTAAGTGATATTATTCTAAGAAATAAAGTAAAGGTGTGCACAAAAATCGCACACCTTTTATATATTTTTTGATGTTTACAGAGTTTATACAAAATTTAAAATTTCTTCCGTTTCAGTAGATGCTTTAAAGTAGGGGGAGTATTTTTCTATATATTGTTTTAGCGCAATTTTATCAATTGAGTTTGGCGATGGGTGGCACTTATCTTTGAAATTTTCATATAATATTTTACTTGTTACTTCATCAGGCAGATTTAAACCTTTTGATTTATAACCCCAAATATTAATAGTATTTTCGGTGGTTAGTCCTTCAAAAATCGAACTTATTAAATTAGCACAACCTACGTTTGCAGGGATTTCTAAATCAGAACCGAATAATATTCTGTCTGCATATTTGGTTAAAAAGTCTTTATAAAATTCGGGCCTTTCTTCAAAGCGTCTGAACATAAGTCCGGGAACGACGTCAACACTGACGTTTTTATATTTTTTGAAAATCTCTTCAAGCTTTTCAGGTTGGTCTTCCAAAAACATAAAGTGCGCAAAACATACGTTAAGGTTTGGGTGTTTATTTAATACATCAATAGTTTCTTGGAACAATTCTTCGTATGATAATGATTCAGGACTGGCGGGTCATAGCGATATGGGAACGACCGCTAACATTTACAGTCACATTGACGGTGAAAGTAAAAAAGCAAGTGCAATGGCGATAGGAACTGCCTTGGGATAAAAAGAGAAAACTCCTTGAAGGATAAAACCTTCAAGGAGTCCTTGGCGGCATAAGGAGATACGGTGCGCTCTCGGTTTATGCCGACCGCTCCGAGCGGTTACGGCAAAACCTTCGTGCTCCCGACTTCACAGTTTCAAAATGCTATCGCACATTTTGAACTGCTTTGACGAACTACGTTCCATTTCACACCACCACAAAAAAATAATGAACCACACCAAAGGTATGATTCATTTTTTTTGGCGGAGACGGCGAGATTCGAACTCGCGGGGGATTGCTCCCTAACTGATTTCGAGTCAGCCCCGTTATGACCACTTCGATACGTCTCCATATGAAATTGTAAAGGCTTTAGCCTTATTACCAAATTGCGAGAAAACTGCGAGATGCGGTTTTTCGAAAGTGCAAATGCACGTGGCGTAAACGCCGATAAACAGCGGAGTTTCAAAGAGTAGTGCGTGACAGACCCGACTATGTTTCGAGTGCTGCACCTTCGACCACTCGGACAACTCTCCGTATATAGTTTGCACAAAATAAATGCAAGATTTATTATAGTTTGTAAACGCTGTTTTGTCAAGTGAATATCTAATAATTTATATATTGTAGTTTTTTAAATAATGTTGTATAATAACAGTATTAATTATTTGGCGGTGAAATGATGTTTGCTAAAGTCAGCAGTATAGGTCTTTTTGGTTTAAACTCATATGCAGTAGATGTAGAAGCCGATGTATCCCGAGGGCTTCCTGCTTTTGATGTTGTTGGTCTTCCCGATGCTTCGGTTAAAGAAGCGAGGGACAGAGTACGTTCTGCAATTAAAAATTGCGGATTTAAGTTTCCTAACGCTCATATTACCATAAATCTTGCTCCTGCTGATTTGAAAAAAGGCGGTTCACATTATGATTTACCGATTACATTAGCCATACTTATTGCTTCCGGTCAGTTAAAACTGAATTTAGACGGAAAAGTATTTATAGGTGAATTATCTCTTGATGCCAGAATTCGTCCTGTGACCGGTGCCTTGGTAATGGCAATTACCGCTAACGAAGAAGGCTATGATGAGATTTTTTTGCCTAAAGAAAATTCCACCGAAGCTTCTGTGGTAGAAGGGATTAATATTTTCGGAATTTCCTCTCTTAAGGAGCTTTTATGGCATTTAAATGATATTGAAAAGTTAGAACCTACACGTAAGCCTGATTTTTTAATTGAGGACATTGATGAAATTATTGATTTTTGTGACGTAAGAGGGCAGAGCAGAGCTAAAAGAGCGGTTGAAGTTGCTGCTGCGGGCGGTCATAATCTTTTAATGATTGGTACTCCCGGTTCCGGTAAAAGTATGATTGCAAAACGCATTCCTACTATTTTGCCTGATATGACCTTTGCTGAATCAATTGAAACTACTAAAGTATATTCTGTTGCGGGAATTCTTGATGATAAGCATCCTTTGATTCGTCAACGTCCCTTTAGAGCTCCGCATCATTCCATATCCACCAATGGACTGACGGGCGGAGGAACTATTCCTCATCCTGGGGAAATTTCACTTGCGCATAACGGTGTTTTATTTTTAGACGAGTTGCCCGAATTTGGCAGAACCACAATGGAAAGCCTAAGACAGCCTTTAGAAGATGGTACGGTTACTATTTCCCGTGTCGCAGGTTCTCTTACTTATCCAAGTAATATTATGCTTGTGGCAGCGATGAATCCTTGCCCCTGCGGTTATTTCGGCCATCCTACCCATAGTTGCAGTTGCAGTACACAAACTGTGCGTAAATATCTTAATAAGGTTTCAGGCCCGTTGCTTGATAGAATGGATCTGCATATTGAAGTGCAACCCGTTGACTTTGACTCGCTTAATTCTGAACATAAAGAAGAACCCTCTTATGTTATTAAGGAGAGGGTTAATAAAGCACGTCTTTTACAACAAAAGCGATATGAAGGTACCGGAATTACCTGTAATGCAAGACTTACTCCCGCTATGCTTAAAGAGTATTGCAAACTTGATAAAGATGCATCCGATTTGCTAAAAAGCTTTTTTGAAAAATACGGTATGTCAGCACGTGCATATGATAGAATTTTAAAGGTAGCGCGTACAATTGCGGACTTGGATGAAAAGGAAGTAATTGAAATGTTACACATTGCTCAAGCTATTCAGTTTAGAAGTCTTGACAGAAAGTACTGGGGTGCTAACGATGAGTAATTTCTATCATACTGTTATAATCGGTGGCGGAGCCTCGGGAATGTGCGCATCAATATTACTGAAAAGAAATTTGAAGAATGAAAAAATTGTCGTTTTAGAGTCACTTGCCAGAGTTGGTAAAAAGTTGAGTATAACCGGAAACGGAAGATGCAATATAACAAACTGCAATTTGAACTTTGATGCCTATCATGGCGAAGATTCATCATTTTGCCATAGTGCTCTAACCAGATATGGCTATGATTTTACCGTAGATTTTTTTGAATCCATTGGTGTGCCTTTTTGCTGTGGTGAAAGTGGTAAGATTTACCCTTATAGTCTTCAGGCTTCTTCGGTTGTAGATGCTCTGCGCTTTGAAATGGAACGATTGGGCGTAGAAACTATAAATGAAATTAATGCTAATGCAATTTTAATGAATAATGGATTTTTATCCGTTTCTACCGATAAGGGTATGATAAATTGCAAAAATGTTATTGTTGCTACCGGAAGTACAGCGGGTGGTAAAAAAGTGGGTGGTACAGGTGACGGGTATAATATTCTATCCGCTCTCGGACATAAGGTTATAGCACCTACTGAGTCACTCGTTCAACTTAAAACAGAACTTGATAATATTAAAGCCCTAAACGGCATAAAGGTTAACGCTACTGTCACTTCATACGTCAACGGAAAAAAACATCGCAGTGAGACGGGGGAACTTTTGTTTACTAAATACGGTATATCAGGTCCTCCGGTTTTGCAAATTTCTCGTAACAAAACTGTAGGAGAACGAGTTGTTAGAATTAACTTTTTCCCCGAGAAAAGCTATGATGAAATAGTTGATATGTTAGTTTCCAGAGTTAATGTTTTATCCTATAGAAATGCAGAGACTTTTTTTGTTGGATTGCTTCCCAAGATGATTGGGCATACAATACTTAAATTATGCAATATTGCGCTTAATGAGAAGGTTTCTTGTTTTAATAACAAGATTTGCCGTTTATTAGCTGAAAAATTGCACTCCTTTACTTTAAAAGTAACGGGAACTAATGGATTTGAAAATGCGCAGGTAATGGCAGGGGGAATTTCCACTAAGGATTTTGATAACATAACGTTAGAATCTATGATTTGCAAAGGTGTATATGCGACAGGCGAGGTTCTGGATATTGACGGAGACTGTGGAGGTTATAATCTGCAATGGGCTTGGTCAAGTGCAGCAGCAGTTGCAGAAGGGATAATCGGTAAAGAATTATGATACTAATAAACAATGTTTTTTTATCTCTTGATACCGATTTTTCATCAACGAATGATTTAGTGGCTAATTATCTGAAAATAAGACCTCAATCGGTTAAAAATTCTTTTCTGTATAAAAAATCGGTAGATGCAAGAAAAAAAGAGAATATAACATTTTGTTGCTCATTTGTGGCAGAACTTGAAACCTCTCTTGAAAAGCGGCTAATAGCTAAAAATAATAATATATCGGCTTTTACTAAAAACGTTTATTGCTGGAAAAGAAGTGTGACTACAGACAAACGTCCTGTTGTTATCGGCTTTGGACCTGCCGGAATGTTTGCTGCTCTTTTACTAGCCAGAAGTAACTTAAGACCGATTGTTATTGAGCGTGGTGAAGATGCAGATTCGCGAAAAAAATCTGTCGAGAGTTTTTTTGGCGGAGGAAAGCTCAACACCGAATCAAATGTGCAGTTTGGCGAAGGCGGAGCAGGAACCTTTTCGGATGGAAAGCTTAATACAGGCATTAAAGATTTTCGCTGTAGAACGGTCTTGGAAACTTTTGTGGAATTTGGCGCTCCCGAAAAGATTTTATATGAGGCAAAGCCACATATTGGAACAGATATCCTTATTGAAGTTGTGAAAAATATCAGAAAAGAAATTGTTTCTCTCGGCGGTGAAGTTCGTTTTAATTGTCGGGCTGAAGGTTTTTCTTATAATGACAAAATAACTTCTGTCAAACTTTCCGATTCTTCTGAAATTTTTGCTGATAATGTAATACTGGCTACCGGTCATTCAGCAAGAGATGTGTATAGATACTTAAAAGCTACAGATATTAAAATGTGTCAAAAACCGTTTGCTGTGGGTGTCAGAATAGAACATTTGCAAAAGGATATAAATAGCGCACTATACGGCATCTTTGCTTCTCATCCGGCTTTAGATGCTGCTTCATATAAACTTGCAGTTCATTTGGATGACGGCAGGGGAGTGTTTACCTTTTGTATGTGTCCGGGCGGTCAGGTTATTAATTCTTCAAGTGAAGAAGGATGTGTAGCTGTTAACGGTATGAGTTACAGCAAACGTGACGGTATTAATGCCAATAGTGCATTATTGATAAGTGTTTTACCAAGCGATTTTCCAAGTGACGATGTTCTCTCGGGCTGCGAACTTCAATATAATATCGAGAAAAGGGCTTATGATATTGCAAAGGGAAAAGTACCGGTTACAACAGTAGGTCATTTGCTTAGAAATGAAAAGGCAGAATTCGGCGATATTTTACCTACAGTAAAGCCTGATACGGTTTTTGCTGAGCTTAATGATATTTTCCCTGATTTTATCGTCGATGCTTTAAAAAGCAGTTTGCCGCTTTTAGATAAAAAATTAAAGGGATTTGCTAAATCTTCCGCAATTATTACTGCACCTGAGACGAGAAGCTCGGCGCCTGTCAGAATTTTGAGAGATGAATCTATGGAAAGTTTATCCGTAAAAGGTCTATATCCTTGCGGTGAAGGGGCAGGGTATGCAGGCGGAATTATGTCTGCGGCTGTGGACGGTTTGCTCTGTGCCGAAAAAATCATTGAAAAATTATCATAATTCTTACTCAATATTTACAAATTGTGAGAGATTTATATCGAAATTATTGTGTTTTTTTCCAAAATATTCAGAATGATAAAAAAATAACAAAAAACTCTTGAAAAAATCCGAGTTTTAGGATAAAATATTAAAAGCAAAAAATATGCAAATTATTTAGGAGGTAATTCTCATGGTTAAAGTTGCTATTAATGGTTTTGGCCGTATTGGTCGTCTCGCTTTCAGACAGATGTTTGGTGCTGAGGGTTACGAAGTTGTTGCTATTAACGACCTCACCAGCCCCGCAATGCTCGCTCATCTTCTCAAGTATGACTCTGCTCAGGGTAGATATGCTCTTGCTGATACTGTTGTTGCTGGCGAAGACAGCATCACTGTTGACGGTAAGACTATCAAAATCTACGCTGAAAAGAACGCTGCTGATCTCCCTTGGGGTGAGATTGGTGTAGACGTAGTTCTCGAGTGTACCGGTTTCTACTGCTCTAAAGAAAAGAGCCAGGCTCATATCGATGCCGGTGCTAAGAAGGTTGTAATTTCTGCTCCTGCAGGTAAGGACCTTCCCACTATCGTTTACAGCGTAAACGAAAATACTCTTACAGCTGATGACAAGATCATCTCTGCTGCTTCCTGCACCACCAACTGCCTCGCTCCTATGGCTGATACTCTTAACAAGTATGCTCCCATCCAGAGCGGTATTATGACCACCGTTCACGCTTGGACAGGCGATCAGATGGTTCTTGACGGTCCTCACAGAAAGGGCGACCTCCGTCGTGCACGTGCTGCTGCTTGCAACATCGTTCCCAACAGCACCGGTGCTGCTAAGGCTATCGGTCTTGTTATTCCTGAGCTTAACGGTAAGCTTATCGGTTCTGCTCAGCGTGTTCCGGTTCCCACCGGTTCTACCACCATCCTCGTTGCTGTTGTTAAGGGCAAGGATGTAACCGTTGAAGGTATCAATGCTGCTATGAAGGCTGCTTCAAGTGCTTCCTTCGGCTATACCGAGGAAGAGCTCGTTTCTTCTGACATCATCGGTATCACCTACGGTTCTCTCTTCGATGCTACTCAGACAATGGTTACTAAGATTGACGACGATACCTATCAGGTACAGGTTGTTGCTTGGTACGATAACGAGAACTCTTACACCAGCCAGATGGTTCGTACTATTAAGTACTTCGCTGAAATCTAATTTTTCGGTAACTTTAAATCGCCCTTCGGATTCGGAGGGCGATTTTTTGTTATTGTGATATTGTTTTTTCAGAAAAATAGTATATAATAGTAGTAATATATCTGAAAGGTGTTTTTTATATGCGAACCGCCGGTATTTTAATGCCGATTTTTTCTTTGCCATCAAAATACGGAATAGGTACTTTTGGTACTGAGGCTTACAAATTTGTTGATTTTCTGAAAGCGGCAGGGCAGACTTATTGGCAGATTCTGCCTCTTTCTCCCACAAGCTATGGAGATTCTCCCTATCAGTCGTTTTCAGCCTATGCCGGTAACCCGTATTTTATTGACCTCGATTTATTGAAAAAAGAGGGGTATCTGACTGAAAGTGACTACTGCGATATTGACTGGGGAAATCCAAATTCCATAGATTATTCCTTACTATATCAAAAACGCTTCGCGGTATTAAGAAAGGCTTTTCTGCGTTTTAAGGAAAATTTACCCGACGATTACTCTGAATTTTTAGAGAAAAACAGCGATTGGCTCAATGATTATGCATTGTTTATGGCAATTAAAAACGCCAATGATGGGAAAAGCTGGGATAATTGGCCTGATACTTTGCGACTTCGTGATAAAGAAGCATTACTTGAGGCTACAAGACTGTATAAGGACGATATTGAATTTTTTACGGCACTACAGTATTTTTTTGAAAAACAATGGTACCAGTTAAAGGCTTATGCAAACAAAAACGGCATTAAGATTATCGGCGATATTCCCATATATGTAGCTTATGATAGTGCGGAT
>JAZSHI010000054.1:0-16409 GCA_045533195.1 Acutalibacteraceae bacterium | reverse complement strand
TGATAAATCATTAATATACATATCTAATTAGATTGCATAAACCAAAAAAATGCGGAAGAAGTTTGAATTTTTTACTTCTTCCGCACTCTTTTTTATTTATTTGGTTTATTTTATGCGTGTTTAAGGGCATTGAGCTTTTTTACAGCCCCTTTTTCTATTCAAGATTTTCTATAATTTCTGCAAGGTAGAGCTTTAAGTATGCCATATCAATTAAGTCAATTTCGTCGTCTGAATTTATATCACCGTTGGATACGTTTATTTCACTTGAGTTTCTTATTTCTACAAGATAGAGTTTCATAAATGCAAGGTCAATGGATGTTACCGCGCCATCGACGTTAAGGTCGCCCTTTGCATCAAGCTTTACTCTGTATATGCCGTTAGCTTCAAATTCTGTAACCACCAGTTCGTCTTCATCAATCCATACTACAGGAGTGCCGTCGGAAGTTAAAACTTCGGGAGCGGTAATGGATGTATTTTTTTTGTAATAAGCGGTAAAAGTGTTACCCGATAAAGTTCCGTTTGTGCTGTTAACATTGAAGCCTTCGGGCAGTATAAAGTCTGCAGTAATCATTTCTTCAATAGAGATATCATCGAAGTAAATGATGTCGCCCAGATTAAATTCTTCTGATGTGATATTTAGATACAAATTATCATAGTTATCTAAGGCTGTGAAATAAATTGTGCCGTCTAACCAGCTTCCCGTTTTTGTTTCGGGGGTTACAGTAAATTTCGAAGGGGAATACTCATCATAATTTTCGATAGAATCGAAAGCAGACGTTAGCGGGGTGATACTGTAATTGGTTGTTAGCGTATTATTAACGTAATATTTAAAGCTTATTTTATAAGCGGTGCCGCTTTCAGCCTTTCCAAGCGCCATAGAGTTTTCAAGCGAGTTGGAAGTGTGTGCGTTTTGGTATTTGAATGATTTTTCGCCTGTGCAAGCGTAATCAGAAGAAACCATTACCGCAGAGTCGTTAGCAAAATCAATTTTGGGATAGTTTTCAAAGCTTATAACGGGGCTTTTAAAAGAATATACCGTTACATTTTTATTGGGCATTGTTTTATAAGGAGGGATATATTCAGTTAATGACTGAGACCAACAAATATCGTACTCGCGGCTGGCGGTCAGAGGGGGAGGTGTGATGGTTTCATTTTCATAATATTCTTGTTCAATAATGTTTTGGCCGTCATTAAAGGTTATTTTATAGGTGTATCCGAAAATTTCGCTTATATCAATTCGTGAGTCGTCTTTATCTTCTGTGTTTTCTGCATATACCGGAAGCAAAAGAGAACTAAGAAGAATAACGGTTGCAAGTAATACACCAAATAGTTTTTTCATAGCTTTACCTTCTTTTCTATAATATTAAATAAGGTTTTAGAATGTGTCAATGAGACTTGCGTAACTACCCATTATACCGTCGACGCTACGGTTTATAGGAGCGGAATAGATGGTAAACTTATTATTTTCTTCATCCTCAAATGTAATGAAGCCTCTTACCATAAGCTTTCGTGAATACATTTCTTGGGTGTAGTTGCATACATGTGTAGAAAAACAAAGACTGTTTGTGTCCTTATTATATTCCCAACAAGAGTTAAATTCACTTGATTTTTTTTGAGTTACTATATCTGCAGCATTTTGGGCGGCAGTAACATTCATACCTTCCTTAGTAACACGCTCTTCGTTGAGATATTCGTCGGTATATTTGTCGGTATATTTGTCGATAGCGCCGTTTCGGTATAAGAAACCTCGTTCAACAACTTCGTAGTTTTTATTACCCAAACGGATTTTTTCGCCGTTTTCATCTTCTGACGTTGTGTAGTTAAAGAAGTATCGTATAGCTTGTTTATTTCCAGCAGCGGCAAAGCCTGATTCATTAAGGAGAGCTACACCGCCTACGCTTAATGCATTGTCGATTTCGGTGATTTTGATATCGCGTATTGAAATAGAGTCATTTTCATTTTCGTTTTTGTCTATAAGAACGAGATAAGCCCAACCGTTACCGTTAACAGATTTAATATCGTCAGCAGCAGATTGCTCAGTTACCACACCTTTTATACTTGCAGTAAAGAAAATATCAACGGTTTTGTAATCCGCGGTAGATACAGCGTTATAAATCGAAGTGTTAAGGTCACCCTCAAAACAACTTCTGTTTATGTACATATTGTCCCCCGTTGCGCCTACGATATTAAAGCCTAAAGCGTTTTCAATATTAGCTTTATATGTAAGTGTAAGCTTATAGGTGGTGTTGTCTGTAACCTTTGAAATACGGAACATTCTTGCCGTTTTACTTGATTCGCCGGAAGTATAGCTTAAAAGCTCAGTTTCCCCTTCTTTTTCTACTTCAAATTGCTGATTGTAGCGATAGGGAACTGTATCATCATAACCGCTGTAGTCAACTGCGCAGGCAGAAGAATAAAGTGTGAGATCTTCTGCAGGACAAATAGTTTCGCTATATATAGTAGTGACTGATGCACCGGCATCGGTGTACCAATTTTTGTCAACAAAGTTTGTATCGGGAAGAACAAGTCTTTCATCTTTATACAGAGTTATGGTTTCAATTTCGCTGTTTCCTCTGTTAAGGGTTACGCTTATGGGGAATCTTTCTTCAAGAATGGGGAACTGGCAGGAAAGAGCGTTAAAGTATGCGTTTTCTATCTGAACGCCGTTTTCGAGATTAACCGTTACAGCATCAACATATTCAAGGCTAAAGGTAGCATCTTGGAGAGTTGCATCAGCTTTAACATCAAAGGTTACGGTAGCAATAACGCCTTCTTCACTAAAGTTATGCTTATTCTTGCTGTCAAAAAGCAGAATAAGGTAACCGTCTTTTTGATTATACTGAAGATATAAGGATTCATTGGCGGATACGCAACTTTTAAATTCAAAAGAGGCGGCATCATAATGAAGCTTTGTTTTGAAAATGTAAAGACCTTCTTCGCCCGAATAGGCAATATTAAGAGATACGCTTTCGTTCAGATATGCGCCTGTGGGAGCGTCTTCAAAGTAAAGCATAGAGTCAATGGCGGTATCTACCATAAAGGAGTCGCCCTTTGTTTCTACATTGTCAACGTAAACCCAATCGGTATCCTTAAATTCTGCGCCGTAAGTATAGCGAGTACCGTCTAAGTATTCAAAATCAAAATCATAGGTTTTATTGTCGGCTTTTTTGTTAACTGTAAATTCAAGTTCTGCAATAACTCCATCTAAAGAGTAATTTACAAGTCCTGAACCGACAGTCCACAGAATCTGAATATATCCGTCAAGCGCATTGTAAGATGCAGTAAGGGTAGCTTCGTTATCGGTATCTTCGTCAGCATCGCACTTAAAACTGTTTAAAGTAATATTTTCACTGTCGTAGGCTAACCTTCCTCTAAGGGAAGAAAAACCGTCAATGTTATTACTTAAATCTAAGGTCACAATAAAGGTATCCTCAGGATAGTAAATGTTCCTTTCAATATTTGTGGTTATGGTTAAATCTGAGGATACAGCCCACGCGCAAAGCGGTGAAGCGGTAAATATCAAACATAACCCTAAAAGCAATGCTAACGCTTTTTTCATATTAAACTCTCCTTCAAGCCTAATTAATATATACTTATACAATACAATTATACGACTTTGACTTAGTAAAGTCAATAAGAAAAACGGCGCATATGCGCCGTTTTAAAGGATTTGTTGAGCAAGTGCCACGTAAAGCGGCATTGTAATTATTGAAAGCAGGGTGGAAAGAGAAACAAGCTTTACCGATAAAGCTGTATCTCTACCAAATTTTGCTGAAAAAACTGTTGTTACTGCCGCACACGGTGCGCTTACTGCAACAATACAGGAAACAGCAATTTTATTTTCAATTGCAAAGGGTGTTTGTTCCAGTAAAAGCAGAAGCAGTAAACAGACAGCAGGGGAGATAACAAGCCTTGAAATTATGGGAAGCCATATTCTTTTATCTGTAATGGCTGTAATAATTTTGGATTTTGAAAGATAATATCCAATAATTATCATCGGTACGGGGGTGTTAAGGTTGCCTATATGTACTATTGCGCTGCTTATGGGAGAGGGAAGGGCAGAACCTATACCGCAAAGGAAAATAATCATACCTACCGTTATGGCGATTACTCCCGGATTAAAAATAATCTTTGCGGCGGTGATTTTCGTTTCCTTGCCACCGTACAAAACAAGACCGTAGGTCCAAAGCGCAATATTGAATATTACCACATACGCGCTTCCCAAAAACACGCCGTCATTTCCCAAAATGGCAAGTTGCAAGGGCAGAGCCATATATCCCGCATTTGAAAAAATAACGCTGAAACGGGAAACGATTCTTGCATCAGGTTCCTTGTTTTTTAGCAGAGTATAGGCTATAACGCCCGATACTAAGTGAAAGACAATGGAAATGGCAAAGGCAATCATCAGCTTTAAAAACATTGATTTATCAAAGGGACGCAAAAACGAGTTTATTATTACCGCAGGAGTGGCAAAATAAAGCACCAATTCCGAAAGTCCTTTTGAAATGTTGTCATTAATAAGCTTTGCTTTTCCGCAGACAAAACCTATGGAAATAAGTATAAAAAGCACGAAAACCTGAGCGGCAACCGCACCGAAATTTCTTATTAATTCTGTCATATGTTAATACACACCTTTATGGGTGAAAAATGGTCGGTTATAAATTCTACGTCAGGAAACTTTGCTTTAAGAAGCTCACAAAGGGGTTCAATAACCGTGTCTTCCGTGGGAAAATGCCCTGCATCAATAAGAGTGATTCCCATTTTTGCTGCATCTAAAAACTGATGATGCTTTACTTCGCTTGTTATAAAAGCATCACAGCCGTTAGCTACACACTCATAAAAAAGGTCTGCACCGCTTCCGCCGCATACTGCTACGGTTTTTACTTTGCCTTCACCTACGTATTTTACGGCGGTATCAAGCTTTTGACCTACGAAGGCGGCAAAATCATTGCTGTTTATTTCGCCCATCAGTTCACCTTTTCTATAGGTCAGTCCGTCACTCGACAGTAGTTCTTCAATGTTTTTAAGCTCAAGCGCGTTGGCAAGAGCATCGTTAACCCCGTCTTTGCAACTATCAAGATTTGTATGCATAGAAATTACCGCAATCCCGTTTTCGATAAGGCGGTAAACGATATCGCCCTTTTTTATATTTTTAAGTCCTTTGAAGATTACGGGATGGTGGGTTATGATAAGCTTTGCACCCTTTTCTATGGCGGTATCAATAGCGCTGTTCGTACAGTCTAACGCTAAAACAGCAGACTTTATGTCTGCTGTTTTGTCACCGATAAGAAATCCAGGATTATCATAATCTAAAGCTTTATCCACAGGGAATTTTTCGTTTAAAAATTGGTAAATCTTATCTGCTGTCATTTTATATTCCTTATTTCTTGAAAGAATCTTTAAGAGCAACTATGCGGTTTATAACAACCTCGTTTTCGTTTGTGTCGGGGTCTATTGCAAAATATCCCTGACGCATAAACTGGAAGCGGTCACCCGATTTTGCGTCTTTAATGTCTTTTCCGACTTTACAGCCCTTAAGTGTAACAAGTGAATCGGGATTAAGGTTATCGGCAAAGGATGAAACGCCTTCTTCATCAGAGGGGTTTTCTACGTTGAAGAGTCGGTCATAAAGACGTACTGTGGCATCAAAGCAGTTATCTGCGCTTACCCAGTGTAAAGTACCCTTAACCTTTCTGCCGTCGGGGGTTTCACCGCCGAAAGACTCAGGGTCATAGGTACAATGAACAACCGTAATATTGCCCTTTTCGTCGGTTTCGTGAGAAGCGTAACGAACAAAATATGCTCCCTTAAGACGTACCTCTTTTTCAGGACAGAGTCTGAAATATTTTCCGGGAGGATTTAACATAAAGTCATCCTCTTCAATGTAAATATTTTTGGTAAAGGGAACGGTGTATTTGCCCATTTCGGGTTTTCCCGGATTAACGTCAACCTCGATATAATCAACCTTATCTTCGGGGTAGTTGTCTATAACAACCTTCAAAGGACGAAGCACAGCCATAGTACGAGGCGCATTTGCGTTAAGGTTGTCTCGAACACAGGATTCCAAAAGAGCATAGTCAATAACGCTGTATGCCTTTGAAACGCCGATTTTGTCAACGAACGCTCTTATAGCCTCGGCAGGATAACCGCGTCTTCTCATACCGCAAATGGTAGCCATTCTCGGATCATCCCAACCCGAAACAAGACCGTCATTAACTAACTTTAAGCATTTTCTCTTGCTTGTCAGAGTGTAGTTTACATTCATTCTTGCAAACTCAATCTGTCTTGGGGGCATCTGGATATCAAGAGCCTGTAAAAACCAATTATAAAGGGGACGGTGGTTTTCAAACTCTAAGGAACAAAGAGAATGTGTTACACCCTCCTTGGCGTCGGAAAGGGGATGGGCAAAGTCATACATAGGATATACGCACCATTTGTCACCTGTTCTGTGGTGATGAGCCTTCATAACACGGTAGATAATGGGATCACGCATATTAAGATTGGGAGAAGCCATATCTATTTTTGCTCTGAGAACTAAAGTGCCGTTATCAAATTCACCTGCAGTCATACGGGCAAAAAGGTCTTTAGTCTCTTTAATAGGACGGTTTCTGTAGGGGCTTTCCTTGCCCGGTTCGGTAAGGGTGCCTCTATACTCTCTTATCTCATCGGGAGTAAGCTCATCAACATAGGCAAGACCTTTGTCAATAAGCTTTAGGGCACATTCGTAAATATAATCGAAATAGTCCGAAGCGTAGTAAACGTTGTCCCAGTTAAAGCCCAGCCACTTAATATCTTCTTCAATGGCTTCAACGTACTCGGTATCTTCTTTGGTGGGATTGGTATCGTCAAGGCGAAGATTACAGGTTCCGCCGTACTTTTCAGCAGTAGAAAAGTCTATGCAGATAGCCTTGGCATGACCGATGTGAAGATAACCGTTAGGCTCAGGCGGGAAACGTGTCTGAACACGGTTATATACCCCTTCTTCTAAGTCCTTGTCTATAAAATCATAAATAAAGTTGGAGGGCTTTTCAGCCACTTCGGGAATGTTGTTTTCTTTGGTTTCCATTAAAATGCCTCCAAAATCACTTAACAGAGGAAATTGCTCTGTCGATTCTTTCCATACATTTATCTTTACCCATTACCTTCATAATACTGCAAAGGTCGGGAGTGTTTCTTCTGCCGGTTATAGCAATTCTCAGTACTGTAGATAAATCGCCTGCGTGACCTTTGTATAAATCGGGATTTGCTTTATATTCCTTTGTTTCACTTGCGAAATTAAGGTCAGGGCAAAGGGTTTTGATTTTATCAAACCAAAGCTGTCGGTCATCGCTTTCATCGTAAACCTTCTTATAAGCCTCAAGGAAAGCAACGGCATCAGCAGTTTTGATGTTTTCGGGAAGTGTATAATCGGGGGCGAAAAGCTCCTCAAAGAAATAGGAAACGTAATTCTTTGCTTCCTTCCACTTGGCGATATCCTTTCTGGGCTTTGCACAGTCTCTGTCAATGGAGAAGATTGCTTCGGTATAGGCTGTATCCTTGGAGAGAAGGGCGTAAAAATCGCTGTCAAATTCCTTTGCCCAGCTTGTGATTTTTTCGCTGACCTCTTTTCCGCTCATACGGGAAACAATATTCTTGCTTACGTCAAGAAGCTTATTTTCGTCAAATAGCGCACCTGAAACACTCATCTTTTTAAGATTAAACTTAAACTCCTTATAGGATTTATCGGGATTGGCGCGTCTGAAGTCTTCAAAATCCGAAGCGGCAATGGTCATAAGATATTCTATAACGCAAAGAGCATCAAAGCCTTCTTCAATAAAGAAGTGTACCGCTGCTTCAGGGTCTTTTCTCTTGGATATCTTACGCTTTGCGCCGCCGTCTAACTTCATAATGGGAGAAACGTGGGCAAATTTAGGTACCTTGAAGCCTAAAAGACGGAAAAGCTGAATGTGCTTCGGTACGGATGAAATCCACTCATCACCACGCATAACGTGGGTAGTGTGCATAAGGTGATCGTCAATAGCGTGAGCAAAGTGGTAGGTGGGAATTCCGTCTGATTTTAAAAGAACGAAATCCTCATCGTTTTCGGGCATTTCAATTTTGCCCTTTATCATATCATCGAAAACTACCTTGTTTTCTTCGCTTCCGGGAGATTTTAAACGGATAACAAAGGGAAGACCTGCTTCTACCTTTTCTTTGATTTCATCAAAGGAAAGATTTCTGCATTTAGCCCACTGACCGTGATATCCGGTTCTTATGTTATCTTTTTCCTGTATATTTCTTGTTTCTTCCAACTGCTCAGCAGTACAAAAACAAGGATATGCAAGACCTTGACGGATAAGCTCTTTTACATAGGTCTGATAGATTTCGGCGCGACGGCTCTGCTGATAGGGGCCGTAAATACCTTTTTCCTCTTTACCGCTTACAAATCCTTCGTCAATGTTGATTCCAAAACGGTTAAGTCCGTCGATAATATTTTCAATACCGCCTTCGATTTCACGCTTTTTGTCGGTGTCTTCAATACGGGTGAAGAAGATACCGTCGCTGCTTGTGGCGGCAATTCTGTTTACAAGTGAAGTAAAAAGCGTACCGATATGAAGATATCCCGTAGGGCTGGGGGCAATACGAACCACCTTTGCGCCTTCTTTAAGGGTTCTTTCGGGATAAAGAGCTTCGTAGTAATCGGGAGTTTTATCTATATTGG
Organism: Acutalibacteraceae bacterium; assembly: GCA_045533195.1. GTDB lineage: Bacteria > Bacillota > Clostridia > Oscillospirales > Acutalibacteraceae > SIG607. Next base: position 7,708 of record JAZSHI010000054.1, on the reverse strand, counting down.
GCAATAAAAGATCTGCCAACATTAAATTTTCGGACATTTTAATTCCTCCGCTTATTTGTCTGCTAATTTTTTAAGCTCGTCCATAAAGGATGATATGTCGTTGAAACGGCGGTAAACCGAAACGAAACGAACGTATGCGACCTCGTCAACCTCTTTCATTTTTTCCATTACAAGCTCACCTATATGCTCGGAGGAAACCTCTCGGTCAAGGGTGTTCTGAATAGAAAGCTCGATTTCGTCAATAAGATTTTCCAAGGTTTCAAGAGATACGGGACGCTTTTCGCAGGCGCGAAGCAAACCGTTTAAAAGCTTTTCGCGTTTAAAGGGCTCTCTTGATTTATCCTTCTTAATAACGATAATGGGGAGACTTTCAATAAGCTCGTATGTAGTAAAGCGTTTGGCACATTTAAGACACTCTCTTCTGCGTCTTATACGCTCTCCTTCGTCAGTAGGACGAGAGTCAACAACTTTACTTTCTTCGTAGCCGCAATAAGGACATTTCATAACCTATCACCTTTTTCGCACAATTATTAACTATTATACCACAATATATAGTGAGTTGCAAGAAAAAAATTCACTATTGCAAAGAGTTGAATAAACTGATAAAATATAGATAAATTAAAGTTTTTGAAAGGACGTATTTTATGCTTAAACAATTATCTGTTCCCACTTTAGAAGACACCGTTGCGCTTATGCACACTACCTTAGGTGATATAAAAATCCTTCTTTTCCCCGAAGAAGCACCCAAGACTGTAGAAAACTTTGTAACTCATGCAAATAACGGCTATTATAACGGAATTATCTTCCACCGCGTAATTAAAGATTTTATGATTCAGGGCGGCGATCCCACAGGCACAGGTATGGGCGGCGAAAGTATTTGGGGAAAAAGCTTTAAAGATGAGTTTTCACCCCTTTTACATAACTACAGAGGCGCTCTCTGTATGGCTAATGCAGGTCCCAATACCAACGGCAGTCAGTTCTTTATCGTTCAGGCTTCCTCTGTTCCCGAAAATATGCTCGAACAGATGAAAGAACTTCCCGATTCCTTCCCGCCCGAGTGCGCCGAGGCTTATGCAAAGCTTGGCGGTACTCCTTGGCTTGATTACCGTCATAGCGTGTTCGGTCAGGTTGTTGAAGGAATGGACGTTGTTGATAAAATTGCTAATGCAAAAACAGGCGCAAACGATAAGCCTGTAGAGGAAATTTCCATAATCGGTATTGATATTCTTTAATAAAAGGAGAGAACGGATATGAAAGGTATTATTTTGGCAGGCGGAAGCGGAACAAGACTTTACCCTCTTACAATGGTGACCTCAAAACAGCTTTTACCGGTTTATGATAAACCGATGATTTACTATCCTCTTTCGACCTTGATGCTTGCGGGAATAAGAGATATTCTCATTATTTCCACACCTACCGACCTTCCTAATTTTAAACGTCTTTTAGGAGACGGCAGCGACTACGGTATTAATCTTTCTTACGCCGAACAACCCTCTCCCGACGGACTTGCTCAGGCATTTTTAATCGGTGAAGAGTTTATAAACGGCGACGCTTGTGCTATGGTGCTGGGCGATAATATTTTCTACGGAAGCGGTCTTACAAAGCACTTAAGAAACGCGTCAGAGTGTAAAAACGGAGCTACCGTTTTCGGCTACTATGTTGACGATCCCGAACGATTCGGTATAGTTGAATTTGATGAAAACGGAAAGGCTGTTTCTATAGAAGAAAAGCCTGAACATCCTAAGTCAAACTACTGTGTAACAGGACTTTATTTTTACGATAATCGTGTGGTTGATTTTGCCAAAAAGGTTAAGCCATCTAAACGCGGTGAGCTTGAAATAACCGACCTTAACAGAATGTATCTTGAAGACGGAACTTTAAACGTTGTAACTTTAGGCAGAGGCTATGCTTGGCTTGATACAGGCACAATGGATGCATTGGCTGACGCTACTGAATTTGTTAAGGTTATTGAATCCCGTCAGGGTATTCAGATTTCTGCCGTTGAGGAAATTGCCTACGTTAACGGCTGGATAACTAAGGAAAAATTGCTTGTTTCAGCCCAGCGTTACGGAAAATCTCCCTACGGTCAGCATTTAAAGAAGGTTGCAGAAGGAAAGATTCGTTACTGATATGTGTAAAATCACAGTTGCTATACCGGTTTATAACTGTGAAAAGACCTTAAATAAATGTCTTGACAGCGTTATAAATCAGACTTTTAAGGATATTGAAATTCTGTTAATCAATGACGGAAGTAGTGATAACAGCGAGGAAATCTGTCTTGATTATAAGGAAAAAGACGAAAGAATAAAATATGTCCGCCGTGAAAACGGCGGACTGGCTAGTGTGCGCAATCTTGCTTTAAAGGAAGCAAGGGGAGAATACCTTTGCTTTGTTGACAGCGATGATTTTATAGATGTTGATGCCTTTTTCTTTATGTACGAAAAGGCAGAAAAAGAGAAGTGCGATATTGTTCTTTGCGGCTATTTTACCGAAAATGGCGGGGCACAGCAAAGGGTGATTTATACAGGAGAAAAAGGGGATGCACTTGATTTTAAGGAGCTTAAGGCGAAAAATCTTATTGATCCTGCGTGGAATAAGCTCTATAGACTTGATTTTCTTAAAAATTCAGGCGTAAAATTTCCCCAAGGGGAGTATTACGAGGATACCTTTTTTAATCTGTCACTTATTCCCTTTAACCCGAAAATTACTGTGTACAAGGAATGCTTTTACCATTACGTTTTAAATATGGGAAGCATTACAAGACGGTATAATAAGGAAAAGCTTTCTACCATAAAGGATAGAGCAAGGCTTTTAAAAAGCGTTACAAACGGCATTGACTCTTACTGTGATTTTTACCTTATAAAATGTGTTTTTTCTTCTTTTATTGATATGTTTTTTTCTCTGACGAAAAAGGAAATCAAAGATGCTATAAAAAAGGAAATAAGCACTGCGGAGTTTAAAAACTGCGCTGAAAATGCTTTTTATACGGGATATTCTTCCCGTATTATAATTAAAACCGCGCAAAGCGGCAGGGTAGGGGCGGTATATAATTTTTGTAAACTCTCCTTCTTCCTTAAATATAAAATGCAAAAAACTTTTTTAAGGGTGAAAAATAAATGACCGTATCTGTGGCTGTAGCCGCCTATAACGGCGAAAGGTATATAAAAGAACAGCTTGAAAGCATTTTAAATCAGACAGTAAAGCCCCAAGAAGTAATAATATGCGATGACGGTTCAACCGACAGTACTGTGAAAATCTGCAAGGATTTTATAAGTGAAAACTACCTTGATAATTGGTTTGTTTTTGAAAACCAAGAAAACAAAGGCTATTGCTTTAATTTTTACGGCGCGATAGAAAAATGCAAAGGCGACGTTATTTTTCTAAGCGATCAGGATGATAAGTGGAAAGAAAACAAGGTCGAAAGAATGACAGCCGTTTTAAAAGAAAATAAGGATATTGCCGTTCTTTCAAGCAGATATGACGTTATCGACTCAAATGGGCAGATAATTGAAAATTCAGGCATAACCTATTTGGGTGAAAAATTTGACGGAAGTATAGAATATCTTGATTTTGATTCCTTTATCGGCTGCTCTTATATACGTGGATTTTCAATGTGCTTTAAAAAGGAAATTAAAGAAAAACTAAAGCCTATTGATTTTAAATCCTTGCTTTCGCACGACTGGTATATTTGTATGCTTGGAACACTGCTTAAAAAAACCGCTGTGCTAAATGAAAAATTAGGCTATTATAGATACCATTTTAATAACGTTTCTCTTTCCGATATGACAAGAAAAACCTTCCTCGGAGACAGAGAAAAACGTAAAAACGGCCTTAAGGAATCTATAGAAGGGCATAGTTATCTTTTAGAGTTTGAGTTGAGTAAAAGGGATAGAAAAAATACCCAAAAGTTCATCAACCTTGAAAAGAAACGCCTTAAATTCCTTAATAACAAAAATCTCTTTTTATGGCTCGGTTTAATATTTTCGCTAAACCTTTATAAAAGATATTATAAATCCTTTAAAGGTGGAATACGCGTGTGGCTGGGCGATTTCTGTTATGCCTATAATATAAACTTCAAAAAATGACGAAACGCACAGTTTCGTCATTTTTTAGGCTTTAGGGATTGGTATTTTGTAGGGGACGATGCCCACATCGTCCCGTTTGGTTTTGATGAAAGAATATTGTTTTAACGGGCGGATGAAGGGTATGTGCCCCTACGGTGTTGCCGTAAAGATTTATTGATATTTTGTTTGGATTAAGTTAATAAGGCTCCTTTGTAAAGGGTGACTCCCTACAGTGTAGGGAGATGTCACGCAAGTGACAGAGGGTACGGGCTACGGTTAGGAGCTGTCACGAAGTGACTGAGGGATTGTTTTGTTTCGCACAATCCTCCCACCGACATACGTTGGTCCCCCCTCCTTTAACAAGGCGGGCTGAATTTGCCGTAGAGAAATGAGCGGTTGATTCGTGAATCAACCCTACAAAAGTTAGGGAACAAAAAAGCCTTCCCCTTTGTATGGAGGGGAAGGTGGGTTGCGGAGCAACTCGGATGAGGTGTAGTCCCGCTTTGGATTTGGTAAAAACTAAAAAAGGCACACTTGCAAAGGGGGCTGTCGAACACGAAGTGGTTGACTGGGGGATTGGTATATAAAATAACATAAAAATCCCTCCGTCTTTTGCTTCGCAAAATCCACCTCCCTTTACAAAGGAGGCTTAAGAATTTTTTGCTTAACAATCCTACCACCGACATACGTCGGTCCCCCCCCTCCTTTAACAAGGCGGGCTTTGATTTTCCGTAAAGATAAATTGATATTTTGTAGAGGACGTCTGTACCTACTAATTGAAAAGGAGAGGTCAACCTCTCCTTTTATGTTTTTATAACTTCTTATCCTTTAATGCTGACTCTGTATTATGAATAGCCTTTACTGCGTTGGAGTCGGAATTGGCGATTATATAGGTGTATAAGCAGTCGAAAATTGTCAGCTGTGCGATTCGTGAACTCATTGCCAAAAGGGAGTGCTTTGTTTCTGCTGATTTAGTGAAAAGGCAGATGTCGGAAACGCTTATTACGGGCGATTCGCCGAAGTTTGTAATACATATAGTCGTTGCGTTATTGAGCTTTGCGATTTTAAGCGCCTGAACTATGTCGGTGGACTGTCCCGAGTGGGTGATTCCTATAGCAACACACTCTTCGTTAAGGTGAGAAGCGATTATGGCTTGCATATGGTTATCGTTACAAGCGGAAGCGTTAAGACCTACTCTTAAGAATTTGTGCTGAGCATCAACTGCTATAGAAGCGGAATTTCCAAGACCGAATATTACAATTCTTTTTGAGTTCATTATGGCTTTTGCCGCTGCTTTAAGGGAATTTTCATCAAGCACCGAAGCAGTATTTTCAAGGGCAATCTTAATTTCGCCTATCCTTTTTACAAACATATCATAACAGCTGTCACTCTGAACAATCTGTGAATTTTCATTTGAAAGGGTAGAGACCTCCTGAGCTATGGCGAGCTTAAGACCTTGATATCCGCCTACGCCCAGTCTTTTTGCAAAGCGTACAACGGTTGCGTCTCCGCAGCCTGTTTCAAGGGCAAATTCCGTTATGGATAAAGGCAAAATTGAATTTGGCTCAGCAATTAAACGGTCGGCGATTTTTCTCTCGCCGGGGCCCATTTCACCGTACAAAGAACGTATGGTAAGAAGTATTGATTTCATAAAAAATCACACCTTTGTATGAAAATAATTTCCGGAATTAAGCCAACCAACGAAAACCTAAAGGAGAAAAAATGAAGAAATTTTTCGCAAAACCTCTTGATTTTTTAAAAGAACGGTAGTAAAATAAAATGGTAATAAAGTGGGTTGCTTTTGATTTTAAACGCTTGCATTATATTATATCATAAACCTACAGAAAAAGAAAGGGAAAATTTTATGCTGTGCTACAAGGTGAAAATCGGCTTGGTTGCTATGCGTAGAAATACTACCGACCGCCCCAGAGGAACCTTCCTTACACGATACTCTGCCGAGCAATGAGGAAAACGTTTTACCGAGTATATTGAAAAGAATTTTTGGGGCGAAAATGTTGAATTTGTTGACAATAAGGGAATAGGAATAGCCGACCTTGTTTTTGATAACGAAAGCGCAGCGCAGGTAATCCAGCGTTTCAAAGCAGAAAAGGTTGATGCAGTTATGATTATTAACTGCAACTTCGGTAATGAAGAGGCTGCCGCTGATATAACAAAGGAACTGGGAGTTCCCACGCTTTATGGGCGCCCATTGATGATGAATATTATGTTGATGGTATGCGTCCTACCGATTCCCAGTGCGGACTTTTCGGTGTGTCCCGTCAGTTCCAGCGTTATCACATTCCTTTCTCTCATCTTCCTTGCTGCAGGGTAGAGAGCGATGAATTTAAAGAGGGCTTTAACAGAAGCAACGACACTGAACACGATTGGATAGCAAACAGATAATAAAATATAGCCAAAGCCGTACCTTAAGTATGGCTTTTCGGCATTGCGAGGTATAATTATGATTATTTTAAAAAATGAAGTATTGACCGTTTTAATAGACGAAATGGGCGCTCAGATAAGAAGCGTAAAGAAAAATGATATAGAATATATGTGGCAGGCTGACCCTCAGATTTGGAAGGCTACTGCACCCATTATGTTCCCCATTTGCGGCGGACTTAAGGATGATAAATTTATTTATGAAGGAAAAGAGTACATTCTCCCTAAACACGGTTTCGGCAGAAATATGCTTTTCACAGTTGAAAAGGCTGACGATACATATGCTGTTTTTTGCTTAAAGTCTAACGAGGAAAGCAGAAAAATGTATCCCTTTGAGTTTGAACTCCGTCTTATCTATAATATTGAAAACGATGCTTTAACCCTTAAGTATGAGGTTAAGAACGCAGGGGAGAATACTATGTATTTTGCTATTGGTTCTCACGAAGCCTACTATACTCCCGAGGGTATTGAGGATTACGATATTGTGTTCCCTGAAAAAGAAACCCTGAACAGCGTTATGGTTGACGGCACACTTTTGCAGGATCACACCTTACCGATTATTAAAAATACTAACGTTCTTCCTCTTTACGATAAGTACTTCCTTGTGGATTGCCTTGTGTTCAAGGAAGTGAAATCTAAGAGCCTTCTTCTTCGTAACCGCAGAAAAGGCAAGAGCATTAAGGTTGATTTCCCCGATGCTCCTTATCTCGTTTTATGGCATCCCCACGGCGCACCCTTCTTATGCGTTGAGCCATGGAGCAGTATTCCCGATGATTTCCACAGCGATTATAATCTTGCTCATAAAGAGGGTATAACAGCCTTAAATAAGGGTGAAGTTTATACCGCTACTCACACCATTACCTATATAGGTGAAGAATAATGAAATATTTGCTTGGAATTGACTTTGGCGGCGGTTCGTCAAAGGCAACGCTTATTGATACGCAGGGTACTATCGTAGCAGAAAATTCTGCTGAGTATCCTACCTATTATACCGTGCTTGGCACCTGTGAACAATCCCCTGAGGATTGGTGTAATGCCCTTAAGGAAAATATTAAGGCACTTATTAAAAAGGGGCTGTAAAAAAACAGAGTTTCGTTTTATCAGTGAGTTAATTGATAGCCAAAACCTTGGCTCCATCTGACGAGGGAGCTGTCACCGTAAGGTGACTGAGGGAGAGAAAATCTTTATTTTACTACGTTTTTTCT
>JAZSHI010000020.1:0-54737 GCA_045533195.1 Acutalibacteraceae bacterium | reverse complement strand
GTTTTGCTAATCATCTGCTAATCGGATTTTTAGCATAATCTTGCTAATTTGCACAGGCGTATGTTCCATCCATTTTTAAGAGAAAAACAATAATACAATAATGCGTCTATTATAAAAAAATCAGCACTAATGCCGTAGAATAAAAAATATGGAGAATGAAATATGAAAGTAAGTAAAATATATAACGCTTCTTTATTGCAAATAATCGCCCAAAAAGGTGAAATTACTTATGCTGAATTAAAAAAAGAGTATTGCATACCGATGCCTTACGGTGTCATTTCCGGAAGAGACGTGATGTTTGATTCAGACCTAAAAGTTTTGGAAACCGAAGGATATATTGAAATTATCGAAGATTTGATTAAATATATACGTCGCTAAATGGGAGAACAAAATGTCTCAATATAAGTTTATTTCAAAAAAACTAATAGACAAAGGTTGGTCGGGAGATAAAAAGTATTGTATTACTGACGAGCAAGGAAACAAGTTCTTGCTTCGTATTTCTCCGATTGAACAATATGAACGAAAGAAAAGTGAATATGAACTTATGGGTCAGGTGGCGGCTCTCGGTGTACCGATGTGCAAACCTTTAGAGTTCGGCACGTCTGACGAGGGAGTTTATTCTATTCAAACTTGGATAGATGGTGTTGATGCAGAAGAAAATGCACACAAACTCACAAGTGATGAGCAGTATTCTTACGGCTTTGAAGCAGGACGAATACTAAAAGAAATTCATAAAATTCCTGCTCCTGAAGGAATAGAAGATTGGGAAATCTATTTTAACCGCAAAGCAGATCGCAAAATCAAAATGTATGAAGAATGTCCTATCAAATATGAAAACGGACAAGCCTTTATTGATTACATTAACGCACACAGACACTTGCTTAGCGGTCGCCCTCGAACCTATCAGCACGGAGATTATCATATCGGAAATATGATGATAGGCAATGATAAGCAACTCTACATCATTGACTTTAACAGAAATGACTTCGGAGATCCGTGGGAAGAATTTAACCGCATTGTATGGTGTGCTCAAGCTACCCCTCTATTTGCTACCGGAATGGTAAACGGATATTTTGATAATGATGTGCCTATGGAGTTTTGGGAGCTTCTTGCACTTTATATCAGCAGTAATACTTTATCTTCTGTACCTTGGGCAATTCCTTTTGGAGACGAGCAAATTCAGGTGATGGTAAACCAAGCAAAAGATGTGCTGAGTTGGTATGACAATATGAAGAACCCTGTTCCAACTTGGTACAAAGGAGTTATATATAAATGACGAATCGCATTATAGCCGATATTTCAAACTACATATTTATTTCTGATGAGCCTAAAAGGGTTGATGCTATCTTTCTGCCCGGCGGCTCACACCCTGAACAACCTGAATATGCTGCTGAGCTTTATCGCAAGGGATATGCGAAGTGGCTTGTTCCGTCAGGTGGAGTTAGCGTTAAACGGGATAAATGGCCCGGTGTCCGCTCAAAGGCAGATATATATGGTGGCGACTATCAATCCGACTGTGAGTTCTTTACAGATGTATTTATTAAAAACGGTGTGCCTGCGGACGCGATCATTAGAGAGGACAAGTCAGGTCATACTCGTGGCAACGCTTTCCTCTCCCGAAAAGTCGTTGATGAAAAAGGATTAACGATAAAAACGGCTTTGATTGTCTGTAAGGCATTTCACGCTCGGCGTTGTTTGATGCTTTATCAGATGGCTTTCCCCGATGTTGAAATAAAGGTCTGCCCAATTCATTGTTACAACATTACAAAAGATAATTGGTACAAGACTGAGCAAGGTATCAACCGTGTGCTTGGCGAGCTTGCTCGTTGCGGTAATCAGTTTGTCGGTGATATTAAGGAGTATTTGTTATGATTCACTATATGAATCTTGTTCCATCTGCTTTTACAAAGGTCGCAGATGGTAATAAAACAATTGAATTAAGGCTCAATGATGAGAAGTGGCAACGGATCAATGTTGAAGATACCATTGTTTTTAACTGTTTGGGAGCCAAAGATATCATCGCAGCACAGGTTTCTGGACTACATAAATTCTCTGATTTTGAAGAACTGTATAAAGCGTTACCGCTTGAAAAGTGCGGCTATACAGTTGCTGAACTTGATACTGCACATTACACTGATATGGAACAGTATTACAGCAAGGAGCAAATCAAAAAATATGGCACTTTAGGTATAGAACTTTGCAATGTATCTTCAATCTGTGACGTTAAAGAAATAATAACTGAACCTGATATATTGAAATTACTTGCACCTAGTGTATATAATCCCACTGAGGAACGATTACTGAACAGAGCAAAGAAGTACCAAGAAGATGAAAACACCAATATCTATGCTTATAAACATAATGGCGAATACAAAGGCATTGTTGTTTTTAATATTGCAAAAAACTCAGCAACCATACTTGATATTGCTGTAAAACCTGAATATCAAGGTCAAGGCATTGGAAGTAAACTTATTGATTTTATATTTAACAGTTTTAATGCCCACGATATTACCGCTGAAACAGATGATGATGCAATTGGATTTTACGAGAAGTACGGTTTTAAAATTACTAAAATAAAAATGATAAATGATACAACAAGATACGTTTGTGTCATACAGTTATAAAAATTAACACTCCTTTAAAAAGGAGTGTTTGATTTTTGCTTATTATTTATCTGATGTCAGCAGGTCAACGAGACCTGTATAGACAAGGGAAGGGTTGTCTAGGAATTTTTCTTTGATTGCGGCTGCCTGAGTTTCGTCGGTAACCATAAGCTTTACACTCATAAGATCAATTCCGTTTTCGACAGCGGTGCAAATAAGATACATAAATCCGTTTTCTTTAACCGTTTCGATTCTTGTGTCCTTCGCATTTTTGAGTTTAGCAATCATTTTTGCTGTAAGAGCAAAAGCCTTTTCCTTAATTGTATAGGGGAGAATGGTTTTTAAAGTGTCAGCAGCTGAAGCACCGATTTCTGTGACCTGATAGGTATCCTCAACTTCATTATAAGTGAGATTTCCTGCTTTGAGCAAAGCTTCAAGAGCATCCATAACCTCAAAATAATTTGCAATGCCTTCAATATTAAGAAGATTTGCAAGTAATTTTCCGGGGACGGCTGATTTAACACCGCTTATAACATAGCATATAAGTACTTTGATTTCTGCGGTGCTGATAAGACTGCCTACACCGGCAGATATTGCATTACTTTCCAAAGATTACACATCCTTAAACTTTTATGCTTATATTATAATATATTTTAAAATTTTTTCAAGTCATTATCCGTCATAATCTTCAATAATTGCATTAAGTTGCTCTTCATTTTTAATGATTATACCGCTATATAGAGCTTCTTGATCGATTTTTGGTAATACAGAAATGACAATTTCGTCATAAATTTTAATGATTTTGGTGCCTCTATATAATGCTACAGTTCCGTTTCTTTCCCTTAAAATCATAGGCGCGCTGTTACTCTTAGCAGATACTTTGGTAAATGAAAAGATTACAGAAACTATTGTAATAGTTAAAGAAATCACTAAAATTAACAGTCTTTTTTTCACATAAACACTTCCTTTTATTAACAGTTTGCCCCTTTTTTTACCAAATATTAAAAAATTGTAATACACTTTTTTACATTTTGTGGTATAATAGGTATTGTGGTAATTCTGCAAAAATTAAATTTAATATTAACAAAACGTATATTTATGGTATTAAAGAATAGGAGGGTAACCGTCTTTATGGCTAATAATCGTAAAAAAGACGAAGTTTTCGACCTGAATTCGTATCGAAGCAGTTCAAGTTCTAAGAAGAAAAAAAGAAAAGTCAAAAAGAGCGCTAAGGTTCGTATCTTAAGAGGTCTTCTTGCATTCTTCTTGGTTTGCGTTATGGTTTTCTGTATCGGTGTTGGTGGATTCCTTATTTATGTATTTAATTTTATAGATGATGAATTTGCAGTTGATCTTGAAGAACTTAAACTTAACTGCACAACAACAATCTATGTAAAGGAAGGCGAGAACTGGGTTGAGTTCCAGCGTCTGCACGGTAATGAAAATCGTATCTGGGTATCATATAAAGATATACCGCAAGATATGAAGGATGCTTTTGTAGCTGTTGAAGATAAACGTTTCTTTAAACATGGCGGTGTTGACTGGAAGAGAACAATCAGCGCTTTTGCCAATTACTTTTTGCATTTTTATTCTTCAAATCAGGGCGGCTCTACAATAACTCAACAGCTGGTTAAAAATCTTACCGGCGATAAAGCCCAGACTCCCGATAGAAAAATCAGAGAAATTATGAGGGCTAGAAACCTCGAAACTCAATATTCTAAAGAAACTATTTTAGAATGTTATATGAATGTTGTTTCTATGGCGAATAATATTTCGGGTGTCGAGGTTGCGGCTAACTATTACTTTAATAAGCCGGTAGCAGAGCTCACACTTTCCGAATGTGCTGCTCTTGCAGGAATTACTAAGAACCCTGAAAAATACCGTCCCGATATATATCCTGAAAATACTATAGAACGTAGAGATACTGTACTTGCTTTGATGCTTGAACAAGGATATATTTCGCAGATTGAACACGATAATGCTGTGGCAGAAAAACTTAACGTTGTTGCCGATCCTGCTAATATAAAGCGTGTTGAAATCAATAATTATTTTGTTGATGCTTTGATTGATGAGGTTATTGACGACCTAAAGACATTGTATAACTGCAGTGATGAAGACGCTTCACTTATGTTCTATAACAACGGCTATCAGATTTATTCGACTGTTGATATGAAGATTCAGAACCGTTGCGATGCTGTTTTTGAAAATGTAAAAACATATGGACTTAAATCTCACGGCGAAACTATGCAAGGCGCCATTACTGTTATGGACTATGAAGGTCATATCTTAGGTATGGCAGGCGGTATAGGTGAAAAGACTACCAACCGCGGTTTTAACAGAGCGACTATGGCTGTGCGTCAGCCGGGTTCCACTATGAAGCCTATTGCCGCTTATGCTCAAGCTGTTGAAAAGGACCTTATTACCTATTCTTCAGCTGTTAACGATAACAGAAGATATTTCGGTAAATGGGCACCAAATAACTGGTACGGTGGAAATAAAGGCTATATAACCGCTCATTTTGCTCTTGAATATTCAGTTAATACTATCCCCACGTATTTGGTTAACGATATTAAACCTCATGTGTCATATGACTTTTTAACCAAAACTTTAGGCTGCAATCATTTAACAAATGAGGATGCTAACCTTGCTCCTCTTGGAATGGGCGGTACTAACGGCGGTTTGACTACCACTGATTCGGCAGCGGCTTATGCTATTTTTGGTAACAAAGGTGTATATCACGAACCAACAACCTATTACTACATCACCGATATGAAGGGCAATGTAATCCTTGATTACGATGAATCGGGTGTTCAAGCAATAGGTGAAGATACAGCAACAGTTATGAATCATATGCTACAGAACGTTGTTTACGGCGGTAGCGGTACCGGACGAGGAGCAGGCGGATATGTTAGCAATATGAGAATTTTTGCTAAAACAGGTACTTCTAACAATACCAGAGACCTGTGGTTCGTAGGAGGAACTCCTTACTATGTTGCTTCCTGCTGGACAGGTTATGATGATAACTATACCATTAATTCTTCAAGCATTGCCCAAAGAATGTGGGGTGCTGTTATGAAGGATATCCATAAGGGTCTTGAAGCTAAAAAGTTCCCGACAAGCAAGTATGTAAGTAAGCGTTATTATTGCGCAGATACCGGTCTTTTAGCAACTACTAACTGTACTAATAAACATACCGGTTATTATAAAAACAGTTATTTACCTATTTGTTCTCACCACGGCGGCACTATTCTAAGCCCGATTTCAGGTTCAAATGCTACTTTCTCAGGAAAAAGCGGTGTTGTCAAAGGAAAAGTAACGGGTATGCTTGTTAAGGAGGAAGAGCCGGAAGAGGATAACTCATCAAATTCTTCCTCATCGGGCGATAGCGCCTCAAATAGTTCAAATTCTTCGAATAGTTCGAATGCATCGAATAATGGCACTACTTCGAGTAATCCTTAACACAAAGAAAAACCCTGCAACCAATGAATGTTGGTTGCAGGGTTTTAATAATGCATTTAGTTCTTAAGGCTTTGAAGAGGAGCAGGAATTTGCCCTCCGCGGTTAATGAATTTTGCAGGGGAGCCGGTATTGATTTTCATAACAGGACCTTCACCGAGAAGACCTCCGAAGGATAACGAATCGCCTTCCTTTTTATCAATTGCGGGAATAACGCGTACAGCGGTAGTTTTTGAGTTAATCATACCGATTGCCGCTTCGTCGGCAATAATTGCGGAGATAACCTCAGCGGTAGTATCACCCGGTATATTAATCATATCAAGACCTACCGAGCAAACAGCGGTCATTGCTTCAAGTTTTTCGATAGTTAGAGAACCGCATTCAGCGGCATGAATCATACCTGCATCTTCGGTCACCGGAATAAAAGCACCCGAAAGTCCGCCTACCTTTGAAGAAGCCATTACACCGCCTTTTTTTACTGCATCGTTAAGCATAGCAAGTGCGGCTGTTGTACCTGCGCATCCGCAACACTCAAGTCCGATTTCTTCGAGGATATATGCAACCGAGTCGCCGACGGCTGGGGTAGGGGCAAGGGATAAATCTACAATGCCGAAAGGAACTCCAAGACGCTGAGAAGCTTCTTTTGCAACCAGTTGTCCCATACGGGTGATTTTAAATGCGGTGCGTTTGATAAGCTCAGCAACTCCTGTTATATCAAGGTTTTTTGATTTAGCTAAAGCAGCTCGTACAACACCGGGGCCTGACACACCGACATTTATTACACAGTCAGCTTCGCCTACTCCGTGGAATGCGCCCGCCATAAAGGGATTATCTTCGGGGGCATTGCAGAAAACAACTAATTTAGCGGCGCCAATGCAGTTTCTGTCTTTTGTAAGCTCGGCTGCTTCCTTAACAACTATACCCATCATTTTAACAGCGTCAAGGTTTATACCTGCTTTTGTTGAGCCTATGTTAACTGATGAACATACGTGGTCGGTTACAGAAAGAGCTTCGGGAATACTATTTATAAGTATTTTATCAGCTTCGGTAAAGCCTTTTTGAACAAGAGCTGAATAACCTCCAATAAAGTTAACTCCTACTTCTCTTGCCACTTTTTCAAGAGTTAAAGCAAACTTCACAGGATTTTTTTCTTCACACGCTCCAACCAACATTGCAATAGGAGTAACTGAAATACGTTTATTGATAATCGGAATACCGTATTTCTTTTCAATTTCCTCACATTCGGGAACCAGACGGTTGGCACATTTTTTGATTTTTTGATAAACCTTATCACAAGCTTTATCAATATCACTGTCGATACAGTCGAGAAGTGAAATACCCATCGTAACAGTACGGATATCAAGGTTTTCGTCCTGTATCATAGTTATGGTTTCAAGAATATCTTTAGTTTCTAACATTTTGTCACCTTAAATTTTGTGCATTGCATTGAAGATATCTTCGTGCATGGTGTGAATAGATAAGCCTTTTTCTTCGCCGTAAGCAGACATAACATCAGCAAATTTATCAAAATCGGTATTTAACGTTTTGATGTCGCAAATCATAATCATACAGAACATATCCTGCAAAACCGACTGCGAAACGTCGATGATATTAACTCCGTATTCTGCACATTTATTTGAAACACCAGCAAGAATACCCACACTGTCTTTTCCTATAACAGAAATAACTACTTTCATTAAACTACACCTCTTAGTAATTTGTGTTAATAATATAACATAGTTTGAGATAAAAGTAAATAATACTTTTAAAAATTGTCGAATTGTGGTAAAATATTTCAGGAGTGATTTGAATGATTAGTATAAAAGCCTATGCAAAAGTTAATCTATCTCTTGAAATAAGCGGAAAAAGGGATGACGGTTATCATACTATTGATACAGTAATGCAAACTGTTTCACTATATGATACTGTTAGTGTTTCAAAAGCAGATAATGACATTATTGAAGTTATATGTAATGATGATAGTTTATCGGGGGAAACTAATCTATGTTATCGTGCCGCACGTCTTTTTTTTGAAAAATCAGAAATTTGCGGCGGATGTTATATTAATATTGAAAAAAATATACCTATTGCTGCGGGGCTGGGCGGTGGCAGTGCCGATGCTGCAGCAGTTTTAAAATGTTTAAACGTTTTATATGGTCAACCCTTTAGTATTTGTGAACTTAAGAAACTATCATTATCCTTAGGTGCCGATGTACCATTCCTTATTGAAGGAGGTACCGCAAGAGCAACGGGAATAGGTGAGGAATTAAGCAAAATTGATAGTAATTTACCTTTATATCTTCTGCTTATTAAAGATGGAGAGAAGCCTTCGACTGCCCTTATGTATAAGAAAATAGATGAATTGGGCATTTTTTTATCCGATAGACGAATATCTGATAACTGTGAAAAAGGACTTTTGACGGCAGATTTTAACCTTTTTACACAGTCCTTCAAAAACGATTTTTCTTATGTGTGGGACTATGAAAATATCAAACGTGACTTATCAGATAACGGCGCTGTAGCTGTCTCATTGTCGGGTAGCGGACCAACCGTTATGGGACTGTTTAAAGCTAAGGAAGATGCCAAGAGAGCATTTAATATTTTAAAGAGTAACTACAGCAGTATTTATTCCGTAGAAGCAGTGAATGAATAAATAATTAATGAATTGTCAAGTATAACCACGGAGGTTATACTATGAGAATTTTTAAAATATCAATTGTTTTCGGACTTATTATAACTGTTTTACTTAGTATGGCAAGATTTGATGCCTTATGCTCAGATTTGAGAGAAAACGTCTTCAGACTTCATATTCGTGCAGCTTCTGATTCGGATTATGATCAGAGCTTAAAGTTAAAGGTCAGAGATGCAATTCTAAGTGAATATGGCAGCGATTTTCAAAATTGCAGCAATAAGGCTGAAGCGGTTAAATTTGCACAGGAAAATTTAGATAACTTTAAAAATTTAGCTAAAGAGACTATAGTGAGTAACGGCTTTGACTACGAAGTTTGCGTGAATGTAGGGGATAGTTATTTTGAAAACCGAGAATATGATACATTTACTTTACCTGCAGGTACCTATGAATCTATAAACGTTATTATAGACGAAGGTATGGGTAAAAATTGGTGGTGCGTGATGTTTCCTGCTGTATGCATCGGTGCTTCGAGTAGTTTAGAAGATGCTGTAAATAACGATAGCGCCAACGTTGCAGAGAACAGTTCGGACTTTGAAATTCGCTTTAAAACCGTCGAAATTTATGAAGATTTAAAAAATTTCTTTAAAAATCGTAAAAATAAGTAAATTTTTACTTGCATTTTCAATTAAAATGTGTTAACATACTTTTGTTAGCGAAAATTTGAAAGAGGTGACACTGTAATGAAAGAGGCTATACATCCACAGTACGAGAAAGTCGTTGTTAAATGTGCGTGTGGTGCGGAGTTTGAAACTCGTTCAACCAAGAAGGATATCCACCTTGATATCTGCTCTAAATGTCATCCGTTCTTTACCGGAAAGCAGAAGCTGGTTGACACCGGCGGTCGTGTTGACAAGTTCAGAAAGCGTTACGGCTTATAAGTACAATTCCGCAACCACTTTGTTGGTTGCGGTTTTATTTTTGGAGGAATTATGCAGGGCTATCGTACTTTACTTTCAGCTTCGCTTGGTGAATATGAAGAAAAGCATTCACGTTTTATTGCAGAGATGAAACCTGTTTCAAGCGAAGAAGAGGCAATTGCTTTTATAAAAGAACAAAAAAGTAAATATTGGGATGCCCGTCATAATGTTTACGCATACCGATTGTTAAGCGGTGAGTGTCGCTTTTCTGATGATGGTGAACCACACGGAACAGCCGGCAAGCCTGTCCTTGACATCATTACGGGACGTCAGCTTTCTGATGTATGCATTGTTGTAACAAGATATTTTGGTGGAATTTTATTAGGTACCGGCGGTCTTGTCAGAGCCTATAGTGAAGCCGCGCGAAACTGTGTCGATAATGCTACAATCGCTGAAATGGGACTAATTGATGAGTTTTCGCTCCATTGCGATTATCAGCAGTATAACCGTTTAATTCCTTTTTTTGCCCAGTTGGATATTAATATTACAGATACGGTTTTTGCTGAAGATGTTATAGTTAAATTTACTCTTCCAAGCGATAAAAGCGATGACTTTTTATTGAGAATTACTGATGCATTTGCCGGCAAAATTACGCCAACTAAAGAAGGAGAGACGTTTGCTCCTGTTAATATTATAAAAAAATAAATTATTAAAGGTTTTTTGATTTTTTTGGCGTATATAATATATAGAAAGAAATATTCAGAATAATTGGAGAAATTATGGAAAATATCCGTAAAAGAATAGAAGATACTGAGCATTTATTTTTATGCGAAGAGGCTGCTTTCAGCGATAATTCAAAAGGCAGAAAGTTTAGTGAACAAGAATCTCCTTTGCGTACCGTATATCAGCGTGACCGAGACAGAATAATTCATTCAAAGGCTTTCCGCCGTTTAAAACATAAAACACAGGTGTTTTTATCTCCTGAATCTGACCATTACCGTACTCGACTCACCCATACATTAGAGGTTGCTCAGATAGCGCGAACTGTTGCAAGAGCAATGCGTCTTAACGAGGACTTGACAGAGGCTATAGCTTTAGGCCATGACCTTGGACATACTCCTTTCGGACATGCAGGTGAACGTGCGCTTTGCGAACTTGCTCCTTTTACTTTCACTCATTTTGAGCAAAGTGTACGAGTATGTGAAAAACTCGAAAAAGCAGGTAAGGGACTTAATCTGACCTATGAGGTTCTTGACGGAATACTTTGTCATACCAGAGGAAGAAGCGCTGAGACCTTAGAGGGCAGAATTGTAAGAATTTGCGACAGAATCGCTTATATTAACCACGATATAGAAGATGCTGTAAGAGGTAATATAATAAGTATTAACGATATCCCTGAAGATATCCGCAAAAAACTCGGTAATACTAAGAGTCAGCGTATTAATACATTAGTTACTTCAATTATTGAAAACAGCAAAACAGATATTTTAATGGATAGTGATACGCAGATTTATTTCGATAAATTGCACGAATTTCTTTTTGAGTTTGTGTACCGTAATCCTAAAGCTAAATCTGAGGAATCCAAAGTATTCGGCTTTATAAAAGGATTATATGACTATTACTGTCAAAATTCCTCGCTTCTGCCTTCGGAGTACCGAAAAATATGTGATGAAGAGGGCGTAGAACGAGCCGTTGTTGATTACATTGCGGGAATGACCGATCATTATGCTGTTGTAAGCTTCAATAATATTTACATTCCGAGCTCTTGGGAGCATTAAAACATAAATAATTTTGAAAGGAGTTTAATATGGCAATACCGCAGGATGTTATAGCTGAAATTAAGTATAAAAATGATATTGAATCGGTTATATCACAATACATTGTTCTTAAGCGCCGCGGAAAAAACCTCATTGGTTTGTGCCCGTTTCATAACGAAAAAACTCCTTCCTTTACCATATATCCCGAAAACGGTTCCTTTTACTGCTTTGGTTGTAAGGTTGGCGGAGATGTTATTACCTTTACTAGTCTTATTGAGCATCTTGATTATGTTGAATCGTTAAAATATTTGGCTGAAAAATCAGGAGTTCGGATTGTTGACAGCGGTTACGAAGATAATTCAATGCAAAAGCTTAAGCAAACTATTCTTGAAATCAATCGCGAAGCTGCAAGGTTTTATCATAATTATCTTATGTCCGAAAATGGAAAATGGGCGCTGGATTATCTTGTGGGCAGAGGGCTGACACGTTCAACTATTGTTAAATTTGGTTTGGGGTGTGCGCCTGACAGTTGGGATGCTCTTTTAAAACATCTGACTTCTAAAGGATATACTATCGGAGATATGCTTCAGGCGAATGTTATTACTAAGAGTCAGCGTGGCAGTTATTTTGACCGTTTTAGAAATCGTGTAATGTTTCCGATTATTAATCTGCGAGGAAACGTTATTGCTTTTAGCGGACGAGCTAAACCCGATGATGAAAAAGCATCGGCTAAGTATGTTAATACGTCTGATACCCCAGTTTATAAGAAGAGCGAAAATTTATTTGCCTTTAATTATGCTAAAAATAATTGTGCTGACAGAATCATTCTTGTTGAAGGAAATATGGATGTTATTTCTCTTCACCAGGCAGGTTTTACCAACACAGTAGCCGCTTTAGGAACTTCTTTTACTATTGAGCAGGCGAAACTTCTTTGCCGCTATACTAAAGAAGTAGTTGTACTTTTTGACTCTGACAATGCGGGGCAAAATGCTGTTAAAAAAGCTCTTTCAACTCTTAAGGACTCAGGAATGAATATTCGTGTTCTTGTCCTGCCGGAAGGGAAGGATCCTGATGAATTTATTAAGAAAAACTCTCCTGAAAAGTTAAAGGTTTTACTTGATGGTTCGGAAAGTGACATTGATTACAAATTAAGAATAGCGTCGTATGATTATAATATTAATACTAATGAAGGTAAGCTTAATTATTTAAAAGCGGCGGCGGGGATTTTGGCTGATACTGATGATGAGCTTACTATTGATCTATACACCGGAAAACTGGCTGAGGTTTATGGCTTTTCAAAAAATTCAGTTGAAAGTGCCGTTAAAAAACTTCGTGAAACAAAAACAAAACAAAAATATAAAAAAGAAATTGCCGAGGTAGTATCTCCAAGGTTTTCGCGAGATTCAGTAAATCCTGAAAAGCAATTTAATAAGAAGGTTGCCGTTGCGGAAGAAACGATAATTTCGGTGCTTTTCGCACACCCTGATTATTTCAATGTGGTAGAAGATAAACTGCCACCCACAATGTTTGTTACTTCTCTTAATCAAAAAATATATGGGGATATTTTTGATGCTTTAAGAGAAGGCAAGAATATAGACGTTTCTCTGTTTGGTGAGAAATATAGTCCTAATGAACTAGGCTATATCGTTTCACTGCAAAGCTCGGTCAAGGCAGAGCGTAATGCTTTGCAGGTCCTTCGTGACAGTATAGAGGTGATTAAAAAACATCAAAATGCCTCGCTAAGCGACAGTGATAGTGATGATGACTGGGCAAACAAAATGGAAGAAATTGCAAAAACAAAAAAGGGAGATAAATAGGATGGATAAGGAAAACAAAGTAAAGAACGAAAAAGTCAATGAGCAGGTTGAAACCGAAAACGTTAAGGAAGAAACCTTCGACCTTGAAAAAAGCGATAAAGTTCTTTCAATAGACGAAATCGAAAATGCACCTGATGATCTTGAAGCTCTTTATGACGAGCCAGTTTTACTTGAACTTGATTATGATGAAGAGCCTACAGATGATGATCTTAAGCTTGAAGAAATGGATCTTGATAGTATAGAAGATGACAGTGCACTTGATAATCTTTCTCTCGACGATCCCGTTAAAGTATATCTTCGCGAAATAGGAAGAGTTCCGCTTCTTTCAAGCGATGAAGAGATTGAACTTGCAGTTAAAATAGCTGAAGGTGATGAAAAGGCTAAAAGAAGACTTGCAGAAGCAAATTTGCGTCTTGTTGTAAGTATTGCTAAAAAATATGTGGGCAGGGGAATGTACTTCCTTGATTTGATTCAGGAAGGTAACGTTGGTCTCATTAAGGCTGTTGATAAGTTCGACTATACTAAAGGCTTTAAATTTTCTACTTACGCTACTTGGTGGATTCGTCAGGCTATAACCCGCGCTATTGCCGATCAGGCAAGAACCATTCGTATTCCTGTTCATATGGTTGAAACTATTAACCGTCTTAAACGTATTCAAAGTCAGCTTCTTCACGAAAACGGTTATGAACCCAGTGAAGAAATGATTGCTCAGAAAATGGATATGCCTGTAGAAAGGGTTAGAGAAATTATGCGTGTAGCTCAGGAACCCGTTTCTATGGAGACACCAATCGGTCCTGAGGAAGATTCACGACTTATGGACTTTATAAGAGATGAAGATGCTTTGGCTCCCGATGAAGCTGCTCTTAAGGCCATTACTAACGAAGATATTGACGGTGTTCTTAAAACTCTTACCGAAAGAGAAGAGGCTGTTATCAGACTTCGTTTCGGTCTTCATGACGGCAGATGTCACACTCTCGAAGAGGTAGGCAGTGAATTTAACGTAACCAGAGAACGTATCCGTCAGATTGAAGCAAAAGCCCTTCGCAAATTGCGTCATCCGGTTCGTTCAAATCGTTTTAAGGATAGATAATAGGTGATAATATGGCGTACCAATACACACCAAAAGGTGTCTGCTCACGTTATATGGAGTTTTCCGTCGAAAACGGAAAAATTACCGATGTAGTAATAAAGGGCGGATGCAACGGAAATTTGAAGGGTATATGCGCCCTTGTTAAAGGAATGGATATTGACGAAGTAATCGAAAAACTAAAGGATATTAAATGCGGTTTTAAAGATACTTCCTGTCCTGCCCAATTGGCAGCTGCCCTTATGCAATTTAAAAAAGAAAACGAGGAATAACAGTGAATTTTGACTCCGATATTAAAATAGCGGGTGATAAGCCCTCTGTTGATGTTAAAAGAAATCGTCTTTTAGCAGGAGAAATGGGCGAAAGTACCGGTGAACGTAATAACGCTAAATATCTTGGCAGAGCTGTTGCGCAAATCTTTTCTAAAGATGCCACAAATTTCAAATATGAAGATGACGGCGATTATGAAATGATTGTTCAGCGCAGAATGTTGCTTTCCTTTACGGCTACAGTAGGCTTTGAAAGATATTGTTCTGATGATACCGATGCAGGAATTGCTCAGAAGGCATTTATTGATTATCTGAAAGAAAATAATCCCGAAATACTTAAAACCTCTACCGATACGGGTGCGTTTTCTTTCTACTATCTCGCATATAGACGAGGTATAGAGGTTGACAGGAGAATAGGTCAGACCTTTGCTATGCTGTGTTCTCATGACGGCGACAATGTATATCAGGAGCTTGGAGAAGCGCTTTACTGTTGGTTCTCTTCCGTGGTTAAAGAACAGGCTGAAAAATTCTGTCTTTCTTAGTATTAAATCCCCCTTTGCTTCATAAAATGAAGCGGAGGGGATTTTTTATGCCTACTATATATTTAAGTCCGTCAACGCAGGAGTTTAATCAGTACATTGACGGCAGCGGCAGTGAAGAGTTTTATATGAATTTAATAGCTGATGCGATGATTCCGTATCTTGAAGCATCGGGAATAGGTTATGTGAGAAATACTAAGGATATGACCGCTGCAAGTAGTATTGCGGCTTCCAACGCCGGTAATTTTGATTTACACTTAGCACTTCATTCTAATGCTGCAGGGGAAGCAAATTCGGGAAATGTCAGAGGAACCGAGGTGTATTATTATCCGAGAAGCAGTTCTGGACAGCGGGCAGCAGAAATTATTGCTAATAATCTGAAAATAATTTATCCGCTTCCGGAACTTGTGAGAACTGTGCCAACCGAAAATTTGGGTGAAGTGGCACGAACTAAAGCACCTTCGGTTTTAATTGAATATGCATATCACGATAATTTAGAGGATGCAAGGTGGATAGAGGATAATATTGAGGAAATCGCGAGAAATACTGTGCTTTCATTAACCGATTATTTCGATATACCCTTTAATTATCCTCAAAACAGCTATATGGGAACAGTGGTAACCCCTCTTGGAGGAAGTCTTAATATACGAAATTCACCATCGTTTTCAGCTGCGGTTATCGGCAGTGTACCATCCGGTCAAAGTGTTACGATATTAGCGTCTTTACCCGATTGGTATTTGATTAGATATAATAACATTGTCGGTTATTCTTATGCGCCGTATGTAAAATAACATATTTGACTTTTTTATTTTTTAAGAAAAATTCACGAGCAAAAGCGCTTCGAAAAGCAACAAGAGGCGCTTTTAATGGAAGAAGAGCTGATAGGCAGAATGAAGATATAACAAAAATGCTTGTATGCAACTTAGCATACAAGCATTTAATTTTAGTCTGTTTTTGAAATCTCTTTAACAGATAATATTTTATTTTCAACAGTGAATTTTATGTTAAAACCTGCAAATTCCATACCGTAAACACGGCTTTTGTCACTATGGTAAGATGGTCGTGGATCGGAAGACAATATATCAATAAAAGCTTTTTGTTTGCTTTCAGGAATAAGATTTATTAGACTCTCATCACAAAAAACATCGAGCTTGTAGTTTTTTGTTTCTTCGGTAAAACTTCCCTTAGCATCTGTTATGCAGTCACTATACGGAATATACGGCTTTATATCAAAAATCGGTGTGCCGTTTAGAATATCTGCACCGCTGACAAAAAGCACTGTGCCTTCCGTTGCTGTTGATTCGATTTTTACAAGCTTTACGCACGAAAGACCTATGGGATTAGGTCTAAAAGGCGAACGTGTGGCAAAAATGCCTACTCGTTTGTTTCCGCCGAGTCTCGGAGGACGTACTGTTGGCGACCACTTATCAAGCTTAGTTTCGCTAAAATTCCAAATAAGCCATAGATGTGAAAATTCTTCAATTCCTCTAAGAGCGCAGGGATCACGGTATTCCTTTTCAAAAACGATTTTGGAAATCAGCGTATCAGCAATTCCGCTTTGACGGGGAATACCGAATTTATCAGTAAAATCGTTATATATTTTAGCAATTGTTTTCATTTAAAAATTCCTTGATTCTTCTGTTAAGCATTGAAACGGGTAGTCCTACAATATTGAAATAATCACCTTCGATTTTCTCAACTAAAAGACTTCCCATACCTTGAATTCCGTAGGCACCTGCTTTATCAGTATATTCATTTGTGTCAAGATAATCTTTTATTTCATCTTCCTTAAGGTTAAAGAAATATACCTTGGATTCCACAGAAAAACTAAGAGTTTTTCCGTTAAGACAAAGGCAGCAACCCGTTATAACCTTGTGACTTCTGCCCGAGAGTAAATTTAGCATATAAAACGCTTCTTTTTTATCCTTTGGTTTTCCAAGTGGGACGCAGTCAACAAAAACCGTAGTATCACAGCCAATTACAAGGTCGCTTCTATAATTTTCAGCAATTTTTAATGCTTTTTTACAGGCTAAATATTCGGGTGCATTTTCACTTTCAATGCCACTGGGTATGGTTTCATCAACATCAGCGCTTATGCACAGCGTATTTTCATCAATTAATTTGATGAGTTCGCGTCTTCGTGGCGAAGCTGAAGCAAGTATTGTTTTCATAAAAATAACTCCAAAATCGATTTTTGGTATTTATTATAGCATATAAAATATTTTTTTGCAAACCTTTAAGATTAAAATTTAAAAGGAGGGGAATGTTATTAACGGAGGAATGATATGAAAATTTTATTTTATGATACAAAAATTTACGACAAAGAATCCTTTGATTACAATCTTAAAGGCAAGTACAGGGGTATAAAAATAGACTATCTTGAAAACGATATTACTGAAGCAACAGCAGGACTTGCCGAAGGTTATGACGCAGTATGTGTATTTGTGGCATCTGACGTAAACGCAAAGGTAATTAAAATTCTTTCAAGATGTTCTGTAAAATTAATTTTATTACGCTGTGCAGGTTATAATAACGTTGATTTAAAAGCTGCAAATAAATACGGAATTACCGTATTAAGAGTTCCCGCCTATTCTCCCGAAGCCGTTGCAGAACACGCTGTAGCTCTGGCTTTGGCTGTTAATAGAAAAATCCATAAAGCATATATAAAGGTCAGAGAAAATAATTTTAGTTTAGTGGGGCTTACGGGACGAAATTTTCATTCAAAAACCGCAGGTATTATAGGAACAGGAAAAATCGGCACTGCCATGTGTAAAATATTACATGGCTTTGGGATGAAAATTCTTGCAGTTGATGATCACCAAAATGAAGAACTTGATTTTGTCAGCTATACCGACCTTGATACTTTGCTCAGAGAAAGCGATCTAATTTCTCTGCATTGTCCGTTAACTAAAGAAACCTATCATTTAATAGGAAAAAATAATATTGAAAAAATGAAGGACGGAGTATTGCTTGTAAATACTTCGCGCGGGGCACTTATTAATACAAATGATTTGATAGACGGAATTAGAGACAGAAAGTTTATTGGCGTTGGCTTGGATGTTTACGAGGAAGAGGATAATAATGTTTTTGAAAACAGGGAAGACGATATTATGGAAAGCTCCATAACAGCCAGACTTCTTTCTTTTCCTAATGTTATCGTTACTTCACATCAGGGATTTCTAACGGGAGAAGCCCTTTCTTCAATAGCTATAACAACCCTTGAAAATTCATATCAATTTAAAAACGGAACTATAATTGATGCAAATTTAGTAAAAGCCACAGTTTAAGCTGTGGCTTTTAGCTATTCGTCAAGATAGTGAGTATTTTTATCATAAGGAATTGAAACAAAAATACCAATTCCCATGAGTACACTCCATACTATTATAAGTCCGCTCCAACCTATATCGGCTACAGCATTTGCGAATATAGTTGAAGATATTGAAGCAGCCATATAGCTTACAAAATCGAGAAATCCCGTAGCGCTTGAAACCAGACCTGTGCTTCTTAGTCCCGGGCAATATCTGCTCCAAAGCATTGTGGATGAGCAATTGGCTGAAAATATTGCAAGATTAATAAAAATAATGTTGGTTAAGGGTTGCTTTATAAAAATACAGCTTACAAAGAAGATTGCCGAAAATCCAAATGACAGAATCATAGTTAAATCAAGGTTTCTGTTTAGCTTTTCGTAAATAACTATTGCTATAAAAGCATTTAAAGAGGTTATAAGTGTTGTTACGGTAAAAATTATTGCTGACTGGTCTGTAGTATATCCCAGATACTGCGTGTAGTATGTGGGAAGCCAGAAAACAACTGTAGTTCTGACTATTCCCGTGAGTAGTGAAACGGCGGTAAATTTTACTATTTTTCGCTCAAATAATCCTTTAATTCCGTTTCCTTTTTTCTTTGCTGCATCAGAAACCGTATATGTAATTACTCCTTTTTTCTCAAGATAAGTAAATACAATGTAACAAACGATTCCGCAGATTATGAGGGTTGTTCCGCCGCAGAAAAATACTAACTGCCATGAAAGAAGCACAGCAACAATTCCTGCGATAGGTGAGCCTAAATGTGAAGAAAAATTATAGGCAACCGAACTGCGTGAAGCGTAAATTGGTTCAAGGTTCTCAGCCACTAATTTAGTCATTGGCCCGTATATCATTGAAAGGAAAAAACCGCAGAGGGCGTATGAGATATATGCCGCAATAAAACTTGTGTTATTAAGGCAAAAAACAAAATTAGTCGCGCCTGCAAGGATAAGACCGAAGGAGAGCATATATTTTGCCTTAACTTTGTCTCCAAGTATGCCGTTAATAAGTTGACCGATTGCATAAGTGATGAAGAAAACCGAAGAAAATGAACCGATTTGGCTTTCACTATACATTCCGTCTTCAATCATTTTAGGTGTTACTACCGAAAGAATGTTTCTGACAAAGTAAACAAACATATAAGCAGCGGCGCATACACCGCCGAGCATAAAAGCATTTTTAGCAGATTGTTTCATTTTTATACCTCTAATCGTTTTTAATACTGTGTGAATTAAGAATCTTTTCCAGCTTAAAGTAATGCTTCTTTCCCGATTCGTCAATAACACTTCGAATATGCGAACATAAAGTATCAACAATTATCATTTGAGAAAGACGTACTTCATTATAACGGTCACTGATGGTTGAGCCGCTGTTGGTGGTAAAAAGTGCGCAATCACAAAGAGATGCAAGGGGAGAGCGTTTATTTGAAGTGATACATAAACTCTTAGCATTGCAGTTTTTTGCGATTTCAACGGCATCAAGTATTTCTTTTGTTTGGCCTGAATTGGAAAGGGCTATTACGAGGCTGTCGCTGTTTAGCATAGATGCTGCAACTGCACCCATAAGCGTATCGGTAACGTTTGAGGCAGGGATACCCAGCTGAATTAACTGGTAGCATAAATCTCTTGCAGTAATACCCGACTGATATACACCGTATATTTCGATTCTTTTGGCATTTAAAATTAACTCTGAAGCTAAGGCTAAGCTTACTTCTGTATTTATCTCGAAAGTTCCTTTAAGTGCCGAAAAGCTTTCGTTTATTCTCTGACTCATAACAGATTTCATACTTGAAGATTTATTTATATCGGAAAAAGGCGGCTCTTTGTCAATGGAGCAGGAAGCTACTAAGAGCTTGAGTTCGGAAAACCCTTTTCCGCAGTATTTTTTCGAAAAATTATTTATACTGCCTTGGGAAACAGATAAAATTTTTGAAAGCTGGGCGATTGATAAACGAGTGAATTTATCGGGATTATTTAGAAGAAAGTCAGCGATAATGCGTTCGGTTTTTGTAAAGAACTCAAGACTGCCCTTTAATTCACTTAAAATGTTTGCGCTCATCGGCATCACTCCTTTTGAAGAAAACTCATTTTTAAATCGGCGAAAGTGATTATATCACACCCCGTATATAAAGTCAATTATTTTTCTTGTATTTTTAACAAAATAATTGTATAATTATAATATATTGTCGTAAAGGAGGAGACTGTATGATTTTAATAATTGCTGAAAAGCCAAGCCTTGCACGTAATATTGTTGCAGGAATCGGAAAAATGAATAAAAACGGCAACTTTTATGAAGGTCAAGGCTATATAGTTACCTATGCATTTGGTCACCTCTTTTCTCTTTGTGATATCGAGGATTATACAGGTCCAACCTCCAGCGGCAGATGGAGTATGGAGAATCTGCCATGTTTCCCTGAAAATTTTAAATTCAAGCTTAAAAGAGACAAGAACGGAAATATTGATTCGGGCGTAAAAAAACAGTTCGAATTAATTGAAACCCTTTGCAACCGTCAGGATGTTGATACTATTGTAAATGCTGGAGACGCTGATAGGGAAGGTGAAATTATTATTCGCCTTTGTATCAGAAATGCTTTAAAAAGCAATAAAACTCTCCTTCGTCTTTGGCTTCCTGACCAGACTCCCCAAACTGTTGCTTTGGCGCTTTCCTCTATGAAGGAGGAAAAGGAATACGATAATCTTGCCAATGAAGGCTATGCACGTACCTATATCGATTGGCTTTATGGTGTTAATCTTACAAGATTTGCAACCTTGAAAACAGGAATGTTGCTAAGAGTAGGCCGTGTAATTGTACCAATTGTCAAAGCTATTTACGATAGAGATATGGCTATCAAAAACTTTGTCCCCGAAATTTACTATGCGCCTGTCAGCAGTGAAGAAACAAACGGTGAAGTCGTAGAACTATCTTCCAAAAAACGTTTTGATAAAAATTCTTTAACAAAAGCCAAAGAATTATGTAACCTTTATAATCAAACGGGTGCTGTTGTATCGGATAAAAAAAGTAAAAAAGACTCTCTTTCTCCGGGAAAGCTATATTCTCTGTCAAAATTACAAAACGTTCTTGGTAAGAAATATAAGATGTCAATGGATGAAAGTCTTAAAATAGTTCAAGGGCTTTATGAGAAAGGCTATCTCACTTATCCAAGAACAAACTCGGAGTATCTTGCAACTGCCGAAAAGGATAAAATTTCAAAAATTATCGGCAATATCGCTTCTTTGGGCTATCCCGTTGAAATGAAGGATAAAAAGACCATATTTGATGATAGCAAAATTGAATCCCATTCGGCGCTTACTCCTACCTATAAAATTCCTAAAAAGGACCATTTGACCGAAACTGAATTTAAGGTTTATCAGACGGTATTTCGTCGATTTGTGGCTGTGTTTTGTTCAGAGGAATGTGTTGCTCAGAAAACTGAACTTCATATAAAGGTTGGTAATTTAGAGGAGTTTGTACTCAAAGGTACGGTTATTGTTGAAAAGGGCTGGACTAAATATGATGACTATAAAGGTAAGGATAAGGTTTTGCCTTCGCTGAACGTTGGAGATGTTGTTAACATTAATTTTGTTCCTAAAGAGAAGGAAACCTCTCCGCCGAAGCACTATACAATTGAGACTCTTAATCAATATCTTAAAAATCCCTTCAGAGAGGAAAAAGCGGCAGCCAATGAATCTGAAGAGGACGATGCTGAGGAATACAAAGCTATGTTTGAAGGCTTAGAGTTAGGTACCGAAGCAACAAGAACGGGAATTATTGATAATGCTATTAAAAGCGGATATATAGATTTAAAAAAGGATGTTTATACAATTCTTGACGGTGGTATCTATCTCATTGAATCCCTGACATATATGGGAATATCAATGGATAAGTATAAAACAAGTGTACTCGGTCAAGCTTTAAAAAAGGTATTTAAAAATACGCTTACCGTAAATGAAAGTGTTGCTATGGCTCAAAAAGAAATTTCCGAGGTGTTTTGCGTTAAGGAAGCTTCTCCCGAGACTGACACATATAACGGTTTTTACGGAGACGTGGTCGGGATGTGTCCTTTGTGTTCAAGGGATGTTGTAAAGGGAAGATACGGTTATGGTTGCAGCGGCTATAAGGAAGGCTGTAATTTTAGAATTTCGGGTGTTATCTGTAAAAGAGTGATACCTATTAGTAAGGTACGGGAATTAATTACCGTCGGCCAAACAGGTGTGATTAAAGGTTTTATTTCAAAGGCAGGTAAGTCCTTTGATGCAAAACTGGTACTTGAAGACGGTAAAGCAGTTTTTAAGTTTTGAGAAAGGAAAATTATATGAGCGGATTTATTATTAACGAAGATATAATTGATGAAGAGTTCAGTGAAGGTGATTTTAAAAAACCTAATAAAAAAAACACCAATAACACTAAAAAGAAAATAATTCTTGATTTTATCATAGTTGTATTAGTGCTGGTTTTACTTGTATGTGTGTTTTTTATAGGTCGTTATTTTTGGCAGTCTTTTCGAAATGATAATTTGAATGACGATTTAGTAGGTGATGCCGTCAATTATGGCGATTCAACTGAAAGTGACGTTACTAATTCGGAAAATAATACCGGAGGGAAAGATACTAATGGCGGCAAAAAGAAGGAAGTGAAGGTTCCTGAATCTATTAATTTTGATAAATTACTTGCGCAGAATAAAGACGTAGTCGGTTGGATTTTTAATAAAAACGGTGTTATTAATTATCCGGTTCTGCAAGGAAAGGATAATTCTTATTATCTGAATCATTTAATCAGCGGTAAGAAAAATATTAACGGTTCTATTTTTATGGACTATGCCGCCAATTCTAATTTTAAGGATGCCAATACCCTTATTTACGGTCATAGTATGGATAACGGTTCAATGTTCAGAACACTCCTTAATTATAAGAAGCAGTCATATTATGACAAGTATCCTGAATTTTATATTTATACTCCTGACGGAAACTATAAATTATTGATTTTTGCAGCTTATGAAACTACGTCAAATGATAACGCTTACGGAAAAATATATAGTGAAACAGGTTTTAATAAGCTGGTGGCACACGCTATTTCAAAGTCTAAAATCAAGACAGATGTTGAAGTTGGCGTTGGTGATAAGTTGGTTACGCTTTCTACTTGTGCTTATAGCAGTAAAAATGCAAGATTTATCGTAATGGGTAAGCTTGTACCCGCTAACTTTTCTAATGATTCACCTGCGGATAATAATTCGAGCATAATTTCATCTGAAGTTGATGGAAACGGCTTTGTTACACCATTTTTACATTGATATTTTATAGTTGCATTTTTTGGTTACTTATGGTAATATATGATAAGTTTTTGAAAGGGGTATTATGATGTACGATAAAGTATCCACTAATCTTAATTTTGTTGCCGAAGAGAAGAAGATTGAAAAATTCTGGCGTGATAACAAAATATTTGAAAAAAGTATTGAAAGCAGAGCGCAGGGAGAACCCTATGTTTTTTATGACGGTCCTCCTACTGCTAACGGTAAACCACATATAGGTCACGTGCTTACCCGTGTTATAAAGGATATGATTCCGCGTTACCGTACTATGAAGGGCTATATGGTACCCAGAAAAGCTGGTTGGGATACACACGGACTTCCTGTTGAATTGGAAGTTGAGAAAAAGCTGGGCTTAGACGGAAAAGAACAGATTGAGAAATACGGACTTTCCGATTTTATTTCTCATTGTAAAGAAAGCGTTTGGCAGTATAAAGGAATGTGGGAGGATTTTTCTCAGACAGTTGGCTTCTGGGCTGATATGGATAACCCTTACGTTACTTATCATAATGATTTTATTGAGTCTGAATGGTGGGCTTTAAAGGAAATTTACAATAAGAATCTTTTATATAAAGGCTTTAAAATTGTACCTTACTGTCCCAGATGCGGAACACCTCTTTCTTCACACGAAGTAGCTCAAGGCTACAAGGCAGTTAAGGAAAGAAGCGCTGTTGTACGTTTTAAGGTTACAGGAGAGGATGCCTATTTCCTTGCATGGACAACTACTCCTTGGACTCTTCCAAGCAACGTTGCACTTTGCGTAAATCCTGCTGACACCTATATTAAAGTTAAGGCTGTTGACGACAACGTTTATTATCTTGCCGAAGCTTTAGCCGATAAAGTTCTTTCTAAAATTGCTGTGGATGATTTAGCTCCCTATATGGTTCTCGAAACTATGAAGGGCTGTGACCTCGAAAACAGAGAATATGAGCCTCTCTTTGAGTGTGCAAAAGAGGTTGCTGATAAACAAAAGAAAAAAGGTTTCTTTATCACTTGTGATTCTTACGTAACTATGAGTGACGGTACCGGTATTGTTCATATTGCTCCTGCCTTTGGTGAGGATGATGCTAAGGTTGGCAGAAAATACGATTTGCCTTTCGTTCAGTTTGTTGACGGCAAGGGTAATCTTACCGAAGAAACTCCCTTTGCAGGACTTTTTGTTAAGGATGCCGATCCTAAGGTGCTGGTTGACCTTGAGAGCAGAGGGCTTCTTTTTGATGCTCCTAAATTCGAGCATGATTATCCTTTCTGTTGGCGTTGCGACACTCCTCTTATTTATTACGCAAGAGAATCATGGTTTATTAAGATGACGCAGGTAAGGGATGACCTTATCCGTAATAATAATACTATCAATTGGATTCCCGAAAGTATCGGTAAGGGACGTTTTGGCGATTGGCTTGAAAACGTACAGGACTGGGGACTTTCTCGTAACAGATATTGGGGAACTCCTCTTAATATTTGGGAGTGTGAGTGCGGTTGCCGTCACGCTATAGGCAGTATTGCTGAACTCAAATCAATGAGTGATAACTGTCCTGACAATATTGAACTTCACCGTCCTTTTGTTGATGAGGTTACCATTAAATGTCCTGAATGTTCAAAACAAATGAAGCGTGTTCCCGAGGTTATTGACTGTTGGTTTGATAGCGGCGCAATGCCTTTTGCTCAGCATCATTATCCCTTTGAAAATAAAGAGCTTTTCGAAGCTCAATTCCCCGCAAACTTTATTTCTGAGGCTGTTGACCAGACAAGAGGTTGGTTCTATTCGCTTCTTGCTATCTCAACCTTGCTCTTTAATAAAGCGCCATATAAGAACGTTATAGTTTTAGGTCACGTACAAGATGAGCACGGACAGAAGATGAGTAAGTCCAAGGGTAACGCAGTTGATCCCTTTGAAGCTCTTGAAACCTACGGCGCCGATGCTGTTCGTTGGTATTTCTACACCAACTCTGCTCCTTGGCTTCCCAATCGCTTCTACGGTAAGGCTGTTACCGAAGGACAAAGAAAGTTTATGGGCACTCTTTGGAATACCTATGCTTTCTATGTGCTTTACGCTGATATTGATAAATTCGATCCTACAAAGTATTCGCTTAGTGATTGCAAACTTTCCGTAATGGATAAATGGCTTTTATCCCGTTTAAATTCTACGGTAAAGGCTGTTGACGATAATCTTTATAATTACCGTATTCCCGAGGCGGCAAGAGCACTTGAAAGCTTTGTTGACAGTCTTAGCAACTGGTACGTTCGTCGAGGTAGAGAACGTTATTGGGTTCAGGGTATGCCTGAGGATAAGATTGCGGCATATATGACTCTTTATACTGCTCTTGTAACAGTTGCTAAAGCAAGTGCTCCCATGATACCTTTTATGGCTGAAAATATTTATCAAAATCTTGTAAGAAATCTTGACTCTACTGCTCCCGAGAGTATCCATCTTTGCGACTTCCCGATTGTTGATGAAGCTGCTATTGATATGGAACTTGAAGCTGATATGGATAAGGTTCTTGATATTGTTGTTCTTGGTAGAGCCGCTCGTAATGGTGCAAACCTTAAAAACCGTCAGCCCTTAGCCGTTATGTACGTTAAGTGTGACAAAAACTTAAGTGATGATGCTGTGGCTATTATCAGAGATGAACTTAATCTTAAATCTGTAGATTTTGTTGAAGATACAGGTGCTCTTTCGAGTTACTCCTTTAAGCCTCAGCTTAGAACGGTTGGTCCTAAGTACGGTAAACAGCTTGGTGAAATCAGAACTGCTCTTACCGAGCTTGACGGCACCTCTGCATACAATGAGCTTAAGGCTAACGGAAAACTTGTGTTTGATTTTGCAAGTGGCTTGGTTGAGCTATCGGAAGAAGATTTATTAATCGATACCGTACAAAAGGAAGGTTTATTTACTCTTGCCGATAACGGTATCACCGTTGCTCTTGATACCGCTTTAACCGACGAGCTCATTGAAGAAGGCTTTGTAAGAGAGATTGTCAGCAAAATTCAAACCATGCGTAAGGAAGCTGGCTTTGAGGTTATGGATCATATTTCCGTATTTATGCAGGGAAATGAGAAAATTGCTGATATAACCGAGAAAAATGCCATTGAAATAGCAGGGGATACTTTAGCTGATGAATTCGATTTTGACGGTCTTGACGGATTTACAAAAGAGTGGGATTTAAACGGCGAAAGAGTATCTATCGGTGTTAAGAAAATAAACTAAAAAAAGGCGGATTATTCCGCCTTTTTTGCATAAATTTAGGAAATTTATATCAATTTTTAGGAATTGACTACGTAATTATATTAAAATATAATTTACTAAAGAGGTGGTTTTGATGAAAGAGGTTAAAGAACTTAAATTTGAAGAATTAACCGTGAAACAAAAACTCGGTTTAGCTCACATTATTACCATCTACAGGCGGCGTCGGCTGGGGTGATACCGATTTTGAATATTATAACGGTGTATTTAAGACTGCAATTATTAAGGCTGTAGGTACTGCTGTTACCAATGCCGAGCCTGTACTTGTTGCTACTGTAGTTGGTGAGAGCTACGTAGGAATTAACAGAAGAGAACTGACAGTTGAAAATAAAACTACACTTGGTCAGTCTCCCTGGGGTGTGCATAACCCTAAAATGACTTTAATTTCCTTTAAGAATATGGAAGGAAAGGTTGTTGGCAATATTATTTCTTATGGTTGCCACGGTACTGCTGCAAGCCACGCAACTCCCATTACTCGTGACAGGAGCGGTATAATGGTTGATCGTTTAACCGCCGAAACCGGTGCATTTACTATGTATATTAACGCTGCTGAAGGTGATGTAGGACCAGACTGTCTGACGGCAGAACCTGTGGCGACATTTCTCTTATGACCGAGCTTGGCGGTGTTGCCGCAAATGATGCTGTAAAAACCTTTAGAAAAATCAAAGCGTATCGAGCTGTAAACTACAGCATTATTTGTGATGAAATCAAGTTGCCTTATAAACCTTTCCCGCCTGTAGAAGATATGAAGGCAGAGGTTGAAAAAATGGGCGATCCCGAAAAGCTTTGGCCTATAAGTAAGCTTATTCGCTCTACTCTCTTAAAACGAATCGAGGCTGCTGAGAAGGGCGAAATTAAGGCTCATATGATAATTAATCAAGTGATTTTTGCCTTTAATGACGTGGTTATTGTTCCTTTCGGCTTTGAAGTCTTTTCTGAAATTTTCTTAAGACTAAAAAAATACAGTAGATTAATAGAGAAGTTACTTGAGAATGGGCATAATCAGTAACTTAGAAAAAGTTCCAAGATTATCTCTTGGGATTTTTTCGTAGCGCTATTTTGGTCTTGACTTTTAATACCATTTGCTATATAATAACAAAGTCGTTAACGAGGTGTGGCTCAGTTTGGTAGAGCGCTGCGTTCGGGACGCAGAGGTCGCAGGTTCAAATCCTGTCACCTCGACCAAAGAAGAACCCATATTTGTCGTTGACAAGTGTGGGTTCTTTAAAATTTGAGGTGATTCAATGAGAATGCGAAAAAAGAAAAATCTTGAAGATAAGTTGCTTTCCTGTAAAAATCTTTTGATAAAATATACTGATGACAGAGATTACCGAAATGCCGCTAATAATCCTGAATATATTGATTTTGTTGAGCTTTTCGGAAATGATAATTCCGTTCATCTTGAGGTTGGCTGCGGAAAAGGTCAGTTTGTTTATGAAATAGCCAAGCGCAATCCTGATATAAACTATCTTGCAGTTGAAAAAAGCTCTAACGTTATTGTTACAGCTTGTGAGAAATGCAGCCAGCTTTCTAACGTTTATTTTTTGAAATGCGGGGCAGAGTATCTTCCTAAATATATTCCCGAAAATTCTGTTTCACGTATATATCTTAACTTTTCTTGTCCTTTCCCTAAGAAAGCCTATGCGTCCCATAGACTTACTGCTCCTAATTTTCTTGCTATTTATGAAAAGATAATGGAAAAAGGTGCCGAAATTCATCAGAAAACCGACAACCGTGGTTTCTTTGAATTTTCTATTGAAAATTTAAGCGAGTACGGTTTTACGCTTAAAAATATTTCTCTTGACCTTCATAACAGCAATTTTGAGGGTAATATTGTCACCGAATATGAGTCTCGTTTTTCTTCTCTCGGTTTTCCGATTTATCGCTTAGAGGCATACCTAAAAAAATGAAGGTTTTAATTGTAACTCTTTCTTCACAGTATATACATTCTTCATTAGCTCCTTGGTATCTTCTGGCTTCTTGTAAAGAAAATTGTGAGGCTCAAATTGAGGTCAAGGTAATTGAAGGAACTGTCAACGAAAATAATCAAGCTTTGCTAAAGCGTATAATTGATGAAAAGGCGGATGTAATAGCTTTTTCGGTTTACATCTGGAATATTAAAACGGTTCTTTATCTTGCTGAAAAAATCAAGAACGATAATGTAAAAATTATATTAGGCGGTCCCGAAGTTTCTTATTGTTCAGATAAAATTTTAAGAGAAAATAAATTTGTTGATTTTATAATATCGGGCGAAGGAGAGGAACCCTTCCCGACGCTGTTGAATAATATCTATAAAACTAATGATTTTAAGTCAATAAGCGGTCTTTCTTATCAGGATAATGGAAAAATTGTACTCAGTCAACCATACGTTTCACAGAATGTTCCCGTAAATCCTTACGGTGATGAATATTTTTCCTCTCTTAATGGCAGAATTGCCTATATTGAAACAAGCCGTGGCTGTCCTTTTTCTTGTGCTTTTTGTCTTTCTGGCAGATGCGGCGGTGTAAGATTTTTCCCGCTTGAACGTGCAAAAAATGATATTATTGCTCTTGCAAATTCAAAAAGTAAAATAATTAAATTCGTTGACCGTACATTTAATGCCAACCGTAAACGAGCTTATGAAATTTTTGAGTTTATAATTGATAATTATGGCACAAATATTCCAAATAATGTATGCTTTCACTTTGAAATCGGTGGGGATTTACTTACTGATAAAGATTTTGAACTTTTAAAAAAAGCTCCTAAAGGAGCAATTCAGTTTGAAATAGGTTTGCAAAGCTTTAACCCGAAAACCTTAAAGGCGATAAACCGCAAAACTAACGTCAATAGGCTGAAAGAAAATATTTCACGGCTAATAAAACTTAAAAATATACATATACACATTGACTTGATTGCAGGTCTTCCGTATGAAGATTTTAAAACCTTCAGAGAAAGCTTTAATACTGCCTTTAGACTAAATGCTGATATGTTGCAATTAGGCTTTTTGAAGCTTCTTCACGGCGCAGTAATGCGTGAAGAACCCGAAAAATTTCCTCTTGAATTTTCAAATGAGGCGCCTTATGAAGTGATTCAGACGCCTTGGCTTACCGCATCGAATATAAAATTGTTAAAGGCTTGTGAAAATGCATTGGAGCGTTTTGTTAACAGTGGACGTTTTCCACTTACCAATAAGCTTATTTTTGAAATTCAAAAACGAAATCCCTTTGATACTCTTGCTGAGCTTGGTATGTTTACGGGGGAGAAATCGTGTTCACTGAGTGAATATGTGAATATGATACATTGGTTTTTCGGCAGAGGATGCGATGAAAATACCTTGAGAGATGCCCTTATTTGCGACATTGCTTCTTCTGTAAAAAGTACCGTTTTACCGTCAAGCCTTATTGTCGATGATAAAAGACTCTCGAAATTCAAAAAGAGGCTTGAAGTTAATGAATTAACAAAGAAAAAAACGGGAGTTATGCGCAGTGCGTTTCTTTTATACGGCGAAGGCTGTGGCGCTTACGTTGATTACGATAAAACAGAAAACGGAAAATTTATTATTAATAAAATAAAATTTGAGTTATAAAAAAAATAGGCTTTCGAAACGCTCCGAAAGCCTATTTTTTTCGTAGTTTGGCAAGGAAAAAGCCTTCATATTCATTTGTTGGGCAAACACAAATTGCGTTTTCTAAGGAGCAGGGAAGTGTGGGCAAATTCTTTGTAATATTACCGTCGAGCTCTACTGTTTCACAGTTGAATTTCTTTAAGACAGATTTTACTATTTCTTCGTTTTCAACCGGAAGAACCGAACAGGTGGAATAAAGTAATTCACCGCCTTTTTTTAATACCGAAACTGCTTTTTCAAGAAGTTTTTTCTGTGCTGAAACACATTTATTTATAAGCGCCTCTGAAAAACCTTCCATTGATTTTGGATTATCCAGTGCTAAAGTTCCGCTGCCTGAACATGGGGCATCCAAAAGTATTTTATCAAAGGAAAAATAACTTTCGAGATTTCTTGCGTCTGTTACCATAACATTAGCGCTTGTAACACCCAGCTTTATTAAATTGTACTTAAGTCTTTCAGCGCGAATTTTATTCATTTCACAAGCGGTTATACTGCATTTGTTTTGGGTTATAGCCGCAAGTTGCGAGGTTTTTCCACCGGGTGCCGCACACATATCTAAAATATCTGTGTTGGGTTTTGGTGAAAGAAGCAGGGGAGGAAGCTGTGAGGAAAGACTTTGAAAATAGATTTCTCCGTTTTTATAACTGTCGCTGTTACGTAGAATTTCTTCACAGTTATTAATAATTAAAGCATTTTCATTATAATCAACACTTTTAAATTCAATATTCAAATCGTTCAACAGAGAAAGTATTGAGTCTTTAGATGTCTTTAATGTATTGATTCTTATGGTAGTTTGCCGTTTTGTTTTACAGCCTTCTAAAATTTTATCTACCGTTTCTAAGTCATAAAACTGGGTAAGTTTAGTTTCAAAAAACATTAAATCACGTCCTTTTTAGTATAAATTATTTTAAATTAAAAAGGATATTTTGTCAATAAAAGTTGCTTTTTAAAAAATATGTTAAAAAAATAACATTTTTCTTAAAAAAGGGGTAGAAATATTTTTATCTATGTGATATAATCAAGAATAAGTATGGAGTATTCTGCCGAAAGTGTGTTTAAGGCATACCACCAACTGAATATTTTTGCTAAGGAGGAAATGGCAAATGCAAAAAAAGATAAGCAATTATCCCTTCAATGGTACTCCCGAACAGGAAGCTAAGCTTCGCAAGGTAATTGACGAAAATAAGCATGACAAAAGTCTTCTTATTTCCGTAATGCAGGAAGCTCAGGATATTTACGGATACCTTCCTATCGAAGTACAGGAGATCATCTCCGAGGGGATGGACGTTCCCATGGAAAAGATTTTCGGTGTAGCAACCTTCTACGCTCAGTTCTCTCTTTCTCCTAAGGGTAAGTACAACATCTCTGTATGTCTTGGTACT
Organism: Acutalibacteraceae bacterium; assembly: GCA_045533195.1. Lineage (GTDB taxonomy): Bacteria > Bacillota > Clostridia > Oscillospirales > Acutalibacteraceae > SIG607. The sequence goes on along the minus strand of JAZSHI010000020.1, from coordinate 22,826 downwards.
GCTTGTTACGTTAAAGGTGCAGGCATACTCATGGAGAAACTTGAGGAAGCACTCGGAATTGGTGCTGATGAATGCACTGCAGACGGTAAATTTTCTTTAACCGCTTGTCGTTGTATCGGTGCTTGTGGACTTGCTCCCGTTCTTACCGTTAATGAAGATGTTTACGGCAGACTTGTTGGCGATGATATTGCCGGAATTTTGGCTAAATACGCTGATTAATTCTTGTTTGCTTAAAGGAAAACGAATGTTATGAAAATAAGTACAATCAAAGAAATACTTGAAGCTGAGGTTTTATGCTGTGAAGAACTCATCGGCAGCCACGTTTATTCTGCTTGCGGCAGCGATATGATGAGCGATGTTCTTGCATACGTTAAGGATCAGGCAGTACTTCTTACAGGACTTGTAAACCCTCAGGTTATCCGTACAGCAGAAATGATGGATATGAGATGTATTGTATTTGTTCGTTCTAAAAAACCGAGTGAAGAAATGCTCGAACTTGCAAGAGAAAGTAATATTGTGTTGCTTTCATCCTCTAAGCGTATGTATGATGCTTGTGGATTGCTTTATCAGGGCGGACTCATCGGAAAGAAGGGCTGATATGGCAGACGAACTTATTTTCCGTTTTGATGTTGACGGAGACGATTTCACTTCTGCTGGTCAGGCTTCTGTTCAAATTAAGAAGAACCTGCGTCAGCTGGGTATTCCTTCTGAAATTATACGTCGTGTATCCATTGCTATGTATGAAGGCGAAATTAATATGGTTATTCATGCCAAAGGCGGCGAAGCTGTTGTCAAGGTTACAGAAGACTATATTGAAATCGTACTTGAAGATAAAGGCCCCGGTATAAAAAATGTTGAACAGGCTATGCAGGAGGGTTTCTCTACTGCGCCTGACGGAATTCGTTCTCTGGGCTTTGGCGCAGGAATGGGACTTCCTAATATGAAACGATATACCGACAGTATGGATATCAATACGGTTGTAGGTGAAGGAACTACCATTACAATGAGAGTAAATCTCTGCTGAAATAAAATTATTAGTGGAGTTATTTGACTATGTACACATATGAACATTCCGTTCAGCTGGACCCTAATAAATGTACCGGCTGTACCACTTGTTTAAGACGTTGTCCTACGGAAGCTATCCGTATTCATAACGGCCATGCTGTTATTAATCAGGAACGTTGTATTGACTGTGGTGAGTGCATAAGAGTTTGTCCGCATAAGGCTAAAAAAGCTGTGTGCTCAAAGCTTGAGTCAATGGAACGTTTTAAATGGAAGATAGCGCTTCCTGCACCGTCTCTTTACGGTCAGTTTGAAAATCTTGAAGACGTTGATTATGTCCTTGACGGACTTTTGAAAATCGGTTTTGATGATGTTTTTGAGGTTTCAAAGGCTGCTGAGCTTGTATCGGCTTATACCCGTCAGTATCTTAAAACCGACGGTGTTAAAACGCCGGTTATCAGTTCTGCTTGTCCGGTCGTAGTCAGACTAATAGGACTTCGTTTTCCGTCCCTTAATGAGCACGTTATGCGTATGCTTCCGCCTATGGAGGTTGCAGCAAGACTCGCAAGAGAACGTGCTAAACAGAAACACCCCGAGTTTAAAGATGAAGAAATCGGCGTTTGTTTTATATCTCCTTGTCCTGCAAAGGCAAGTTATGTTAAAAACGGTTTCGCCGATTATAAGAGTCAGGTTGACGAGGTTGTTTCCATAAGCGATATTTACTTTTTACTAATCAATGAAATGAAACAGGATGTAGAGCCACTTGCTCTATCCGAGTCCGGTATGATAGGTATCGGTTGGGCTTCAAGCGGCGGCGAATCTACCGCTGTGTTCAATGAAGGCTATCTTGCGGCTGACGGTATTGAGAACGTTAACCGTGTTCTTGACCAGATAGAAAACGGTAATATACCACCCCTTAAATTTATTGAACTTAATGCCTGTACCGGCGGATGTGTCGGCGGTGCTATGACAATGCAAAATCCATTTATTGCCAAAGCTCGTCTTCATAGTTTAAAACGCTATTTACCGGTATCACAAAATTTTCTTTCTAAGGAAGATAAAAGATACATTCCTGACGAATACTTCTTTAATGACCTGCCTGAATATAAGCCTATCAGCAGACTCAGTGACAGTATGGCTGAATCTATGAGAATGATGGCTGATATTCAAAAGCTGAGAAAGGCATTACCGGGTATTGACTGCGGTTCCTGTGGCGCTCCCACTTGCCGAGCCTTTGCTGAAGATGTTATTAAAGGTCAGGCTGACGTTAAGGACTGTATTCTTTGTAAAATTAAGTGGAGTGAAGATGAATGACGGTTTCATCCCTTTTGGATTACGGTTTTAAAGCTATATCTATGCCTGAGCCCCAAAGAGAAATCAACGGTGTATATATCGGTGATTTGCTTAGCTGGGTGATGAGCAGCGCACAATGTGACAATATCTGGCTTACAATTATGTCTAATATCAACGTAATTGCTGTTGCAAGTCTGGTTGATGTTTCCTGTGTTGTTTTAACCGAAGGTGTTAAATTGGAGGCTGATGTTTTAAATCAGGCAAATTTAAAGGGTATTAATATCCTATCTACCGATAAAACTTCTTATGAATCTGCTAAAATTCTGGCGGAGATAGGCTTATGAGCCGTTATTATTACGATTTTCACGTACATTCCTGTTTATCTCCCTGTGCCGATGATGATAATACTCCTAATAATCTTGCCGGTATGGCATCGATTTGCGGAATTAACATTATGGCGCTTACGGACCATAACAGCTGTAAAAACTGTCCTGCTTTTTTTGAAGCGGCAAAGAGAAACGGTATTATCCCAATTGCTGGGATGGAGCTAACAACAAGCGAAGATATTCACATTGTTTGCTTGTTTGAGTTCCTTGAAGAAGCTATGCAATTTGATAAGGCCTTGGATGACTACAGAACGCCTTTTCCTAATCGTGTTGATATATTTGGTCAGCAAATGATTATGGACGGAGAAGATAATGTGATAGGTGTTGAGGATAACTTTTTGCCTGTTGCTACCGCTTTATCTATCGATGATGCAGTAAAGCTTGTTCATAAATATAACGGTATTTGTTATCCTGCTCATATTGACAGACAGGCTAACGGTATAATAGCTACTTTAGGCGTTATGCCTGAGTCTCCCGTTTTTTCCTGCGTTGAATTTCACGATGCAAGTAAAAGGGAAGAATATACCGAAAAGTATAGCCTTTCGGGTAAAAAAGTTCTTGTGGGCTCTGATACTCATTTTCTTACTGATATGAGAGAGGATAATGATTGGTTGGAAATTGATGATACTCCCTATAGCAGCAGTATTGTCAGACACAAACTCTTTGAAATGTTGAGGTGACATTATGAAAGAATTATCTCTTAACATTCTTGATGTTGCCGAAAATTCGGTCAAGGCGAAGGCTGCTTTAATAGAAATTCTGATTTCGGAACAAGACGGTCTGTTAACACTTGTTATCAGAGATGACGGCTGTGGTATGACCGAGGAGATATTAAAGGGTGTAACCGATCCTTTTTATACCACACGTACTACACGTAAGGTAGGTCTTGGATTACCGCTTCTTAAAATGTCTGCCGAAATGACAGGCGGCAGTATGAAAATAGAATCTGTTTCCGAAAAAGACGATGCTGTTAATCACGGCACAACGGTTACAGCTGTGTTTTATAAAGACCATATAGATTTTACTCCTCTTGGTGATATTGTGGCAACGATAGTCACCCTTATACAAGGCCATCCCGACTATGATTTTCTATTCAGTCATACAATATCGGGTTATGAAATATCACTTGATACAAGAGAGTTAAGAACTGTTTTGGAGGACGTTCCTCTTGACAGTTACGAAGTTATTAAATGGATAGAGGAAAGTTTAAAAGAACAATACCTCGAGTCCGAATCAATATAATAGCAAAGGAAGGAAGATACTTATGAAAACTTTAGCTGAATTGCAGGCAATCAGAGACAAAATGAAGAATAAGGTTGTTATGCGTGAAGGCGTTGACGACATCCGTGTTGTTGTAGGTATGGCTACCTGTGGTATTGCTGCAGGCGCACGTCCTGTTCTCAATGCTTTTGTTGAAGGCGTAAACGCTGCAGGCCTTAATGACAAGGTTGCTGTTTCTCAGACCGGCTGTATCGGTCTTTGCCAGTATGAACCTATTGTTGAGGTTCATCAGAACGGCGAAAAGGTTACTTATGTTCATATGACCGCTGATAAGGTTGCTACCGTTATCGAGAAGCACTTAAAGGGCGGCAAAGTTGTTGCTGAGTTTACTGCTCAGAACGGATAATTAAATTGGAGGTATAATTTATGATTCGCGCACATGTACTTATTTGCGGCGGTACCGGATGTACCTCTTCGGGCAGTCAGTCTATTCAGCAGGCTTTTACCGAGCAGCTCGAAAAGAACGGTCTTACCGAAGAAATTAAGATTGTGCAGACCGGTTGTTTCGGTCTTTGCGCACTCGGTCCTGTAGTAATAGTTCATCCTGAAGGAACCTTCTACAGCCGTGTAACCCCTGAGGATGTTGCTGAAATCGTTAGCGAACATCTTCTTAAAGGTCGTATTGTTGAACGTTTGGTATATACCGACGGTGCCCAAGAGGAAAATGATATTGCCCATCTTTCTCTTAACGATACTGCTTTCTATAAAACTCAGAACCGTGTGGTTCTCCGTAACTGCGGTGTAATCAATCCTGAAGATATTGATGAATACATCGGTATGGACGGTTACGCAGCTCTCGGTAAGGTTCTTACCGAAATGACTCCTGAAGACGTTATTCAGGTTGTTACCGATTCCGGACTCAGAGGCCGTGGCGGCGGTGGATTCCCCACAGGTCGTAAATGGGCTCTTACTGCTCCTAACAAGGCTCCTCAGAAGTACGTTGTTTGTAACGCTGATGAAGGCGACCCCGGTGCATTTATGGACCGTTCCGTTTTGGAAGGCGACCCCCACTGTATTATTGAAGCTATGGCTATCTGCGGTTATGCAGTAGGCGCTACTCAGGGTTACGTTTACGTTCGTGCTGAGTATCCTATCGCCGTTAGAAGACTTGGTATTGCTATTGCTCAGGCAAGAGAATACGGACTACTCGGTAAAAACATTTTCGGTTCAGGATTTGATTTCGACCTTCACATCCGTCTCGGTGCCGGTGCATTCGTTTGCGGTGAAGAAACTGCTCTTATGGCTTCTATTGAAGGTAAACGTGGCGAACCCCGTCCTCGTCCTCCTTATCCTGCAGTTAAGGGCCTTTATGAATCTCCTACCTGCGAAAATAACGTTGAAACCTTTGCTAACATTCCTCAGATTATCCTTCGTGGCGCTGACTGGTTTGCTTCTATGGGTACAGAAAAGAGCAAGGGTACCAAGGTATTTGCTCTCGGCGGTAACATCGAAAATACCGGTCTTGTAGAAATTCCTATGGGTACAACGCTGCGTCATATTATTTATGATATCGGCGGCGGTATCCCCAATGGTAAGAAGTTCAAAGCCGCTCAGACAGGCGGTCCTTCCGGTGGTTGTATCCCTGCAAGTCTTATGGATACCGAGGTTGACTACGATAACCTTACTGCTATCGGCTGTATGATGGGTTCCGGCGGTCTTATCGTAATGGACGAAGATACCTGTATGGTTGATATGGCTAAGTTCTTCCTTGAGTTTACCGTTGATGAGTCTTGCGGTAAGTGCACTCCTTGCCGTGTAGGTACAAAGAGACTTCTTGAAATGCTCGATAAGATTACCGAAGGTAAGGGCACTCTCGAAGATATTGATAAGCTTGAAGAACTCTGCAACTATATTAAGCAGAACTCTCTCTGCGGTCTTGGACAGACTGCTCCTAACCCTGTACTTGCTACTCTTAACTTCTTCCGTGATGAATATATTGCTCACGTTGTTGATAAGAAGTGTCCTGCAGGCGTCTGTAAAAACCTTCTTGTATTTGACATTGACAAGGATAAATGTATCGGTTGCGGTATGTGTGCTAAGCAGTGTCCTGCTGATGCTATTTCTCGTACCGATTACATCGCTCCCGGTCACAAACTTGCTTCCTTCGTTATCGATACTGATAAGTGCGTTAAATGTGGCGCTTGTATCGGTACATGTAAGTTCAAAGCAATCTCTAAGAAATAAGAAAGGAGCCTAATTATTATGGAAATGCTTAATGTTAAAGTAAACGGTATTGCCGTTAGTGTGCCGAAAGGCTCCACTATTCTTGAGGCTGCCAGAATTGCAGGAGTAGAAATTCCTACTCTTTGCTTTATGAAAGAAAAGAATGAAATCGGCGCTTGTCGTATTTGCGTAGTTGAAGCTACAGGGGCAAGAGGTCTTGTTGCTGCTTGTGTTCATCCCGTTGCTGAAGGTATGGAAATCCAGACTAACACCGAAAAGATTCAGAAGGCTCGTAAGACTACTCTTGAACTCATTCTTTCTACACACGATAAGAGATGTCTTTCCTGTGTTCGTTCTACCAACTGCGAATTACAGAAGCTCTGTATGGAATACGGTGTTGACGGCGGCGCTTTTGAAGGCTTCCGTCCTAAGTATGAACTTGACACTTCTTCTGCACACCTTGTAAGAGATAACAACAAGTGTATTCTCTGCCGTCGTTGTGTTGCTGTTTGTGATGAACAGTATGTAAGTGTTATCGGCGCTAATGACCGTGGTATTGATACCTCTATCGGTTGCGCATTCAAGAAAGACCTTAATGATGTTCCCTGTATCTCTTGCGGTCAGTGTACTGCTGTTTGTCCTACCGGCGCTCTTACCGAAAAGGACGATACCGCTCCTGTTTGGGCTGCTCTTAACGATGCTGATAAGTTCGTTGTAGTTCAGGTTGCTCCTGCAATCCGCGCTACTCTCGGCGAAGCATTCGGTATGCCTATCGGAACTAATGTTGAAGGCAAAATGGTTTCTGCTCTCAGAAGACTCGGCTTTGACAAGGTATTCGACACCAACTTCGGTGCTGACCTTACTATTGTTGAAGAAGCTAACGAGCTCGTTGACAGAATTAAGAATAAGGGTGTTCTCCCCATGATTACTTCTTGTTCTCCCGGCTGGGTTAAGTTCTGTGAGTACTACTATCCCAATATGATCGACCATCTTTCCAGCTGTAAATCTCCTCAGCAGATGACAGGCGCTATGATCAAGACATACTATGCTGAAAAAGCAGGTATTGACCCCAACAGAATCGTTGTTGTATCTGTAATGCCCTGTACTGCTAAGAAGTTTGAAATCGGCAGAGATGATGAAAATGCTGCAGGTCTTCCCGATGTTGATATTGCTATCACTACAAGAGAACTTGCCCGTATGATTCAGAGAGCAGGTATCAACTTTACCGCTCTTCCCGATGAAAAATTCGATAATCCTCTTGGTGATACTGCTACAGGCGCTGCTGTTATCTTTGGTGCTACCGGCGGTGTTATGGAAGCTGCTGTACGTACCGCTAATGACTGGCTCACAGGCGATGACAACACCGTTGTTGCTCTTGAAGCAGTAAGAGGTACCGAGGGACTTAAAGAGGCTACCGTTAATCTTGGCGGTACAGAGCTTAAAGTTGCTGTTGCAAGTGGCGCTCAGGCTGCTAAAGAGGTTATGGACAAGATTAAGGCAGGTAATCCTGAAGGTTGGGCATTTATTGAAATTATGGGATGCCCCGGCGGTTGCGTAAACGGCGGCGGTCAGCCCATTCAGCCTCAGTACATTCGTGATACTGTTGACCTTAAGGCTGTTCGTGCTAAAGCTCTCTATGATCAGGATGAAGCTATGACTTTAAGAAAGTCTCACGAGTCTCCCATTATTAAAGAACTCTACGGCGAAGGCAAGTGGTTCGAGTCTTACGGCTGCCACAAGGCTCACGAAGCTCTCCACACTACCTACACCGCACGTAAGAAGTACAACTATTAATAAATATAATCCCGACTTCATTTGAGTCGGGATTTTCCTTTATCAGTATTGACTTTTTATACAAAAAGAATATAATATTTCTTTGGGTGATAATATGAGATTTTCAAGTTTACATAACCATACTGTTTTTTCTGACGGTGTTGGTACGGTTAAAGAGAATATTGACTCAGCAGTGAACAAAAACCTACTTTCTATCGGTTTTTCCGACCATAGCTTTACTCCTTGTGATACAAGCTACTGTATGAAGAAGAAGGACTATCCTGAGTATATTGCTGAGATAAACAGACTTAAAGAGGAATATAAAAATACTATTCCCGTATTTTGCGGTCTTGAAATGGACTATTTTTCTGAAATCCAAAGAGAAAAGTTCGATTATATAATTGCTTCGGTGCATTACATAATTAAAAATGACATTTGCTATCCTGTTGACCATTCTGCAAAGCAGCAGCTCGACTGTGTAGCCGATGCTTTCGGTGGCAATATTTACGATATGGCGAAGCACTACTTTGAACTGGTAATTGACCATGCACGTAAAAACAAACCCGATATAATCGGTCATTTTGACGTACTTGCTAAGTTTTCTCTTATGCCTGAGGATGAAAAATACTACGATATTGCTAAGGAAGCCTTAAAGGAAACCATAAAATATTGCGATATTTTTGAAATTAATACAGGCGCAATTTCCAGAGGCTACAGAACCGTGCCCTATCCCGATAAGGTGCTTCTTGGTTTAATACATTCTCTTGGTGGAAGAATCGTTATCAATGCCGATTCTCATAATCCAAAAAATATTGATTATTTCTTTAATGAATCGGCTCAAATTGCCAAAGATATTGGCTTTAAATCCCATTACGTCTTTAACGGCAAAACCTTTGATGAAATAGCTTTATAAAAATAAACCCATCTGATAGTCAGATGGGTTTTATCTTTTGAAAATATTGTTTCCTTTTGAATCAATGGCTACTGTGAGGGGAAAGTCTTTAAAGGTGAGTTTTTTAACCGATTCGCAACCCAGTTCTTCAAATGCTATAACTTCACATTTGGTTATACATTTTGCCGCTAACGCTCCGCAACCGCCAATTGCACACAAATATACGGCTTTGTTTCTTATTATTGCATCCTGTACAGCTTGATTTCTTTCGCCTTTTCCTATCATACAAATCTGTCCCATATCAAGAAGGGTTGGAGAATAGGTGTCCATTCTGCCTGAGGTGGTAGGACCGCAGCTGCCTATAGCAAGTCCTTTGGGAGTAGGTGTAGGCCCTGCATAATAAACAACAGAATCGTAAATGGGATAGGGAAGTGGTTCGCCCTTTTCAATAAGCTCAAAAATTCTTTTGTGGGCGGCATCTCGGGAGGTATAAACTGTGCCCGATAAATAGACCTTGTCACCTACAGTTAGTTTCTCAGCTTGATTTCTAAGGCTTTCGGTATTTAGATAATATGTGTTCATATCTGATTTGAAACTAAATCGCTGAACTGCTTTATTGCTTCATCGGTATCTTTTCCGTTTTTATCGATTTCCTCTTTAATTTTATCGAGTGAAGCGCAAAGCTCTGATAAAGTTTCGCAGTAGCTTTCGGTGGTAGCGGTTATTTGCTCTTTAACATTCAGCATTGATTCATTGGTTTTTTCTATAACTTCTAACTGTTCTTTGTTTTCGCTTTCCAGCATTTTACGATTTTCCTCAGCCTTTTCTATCATAAGCTGAGAGGTAGTTTTAGCAGAAAGATACATACGTGCAACATTCTCGCTCATAACACGTATCTGTTCCTTTTTACTCTCATATTCTGCATTTTTCTGAACCAAGTTTTTATTAGCCTCGGCTAACTTTTCATTTTGCAGTTTAAGGTTGGAAATTTGATTTTTTAATTCGTCGGTTTTAACTTTAGCGGCTTTATCACTTGCAGAAATGTATGCAAGAACATCACTTGTATTAAAGCCGAAGAGACTTTTTCTGAAACCTTTTGACATAAATATCCCTCTTTTCGACATTTATTATAACAATTTACTATATATTTTACAAGTATAAATATATATTTTGCATTAAAATTCAATATTTGCTTGAAAAAATATGCATTATAAGTTAAAATATATTATGTATAATTATGATTAATATAATGGTAGGTGCCTTATGAACAGAAAAAAAGAACGTGAACAGGCTTTTATTATGGTCTTTGAAAAAATGTTCAGAGAAGAAACAATGGAAGAAATATTCGAATGTGCCGCTGAAGCTCGTGACTATAGCGAAAGCGCTTATGTCAGAGAGGTAAGTGTGGGCGTTTATGACCATCTTGATGAAATTGATTCTTATATTTCAAAAAATTCTAAGGGATGGTCTATAGCACGTATTTCCAAGGTTGCTCTCGCTTGTATGAGAATAGCCGTTTATGAAATGCTCTATAGAGAAGATATTCCCGTATCTGTTTCCATTAACGAAGCTGTTGAGCTAATTAAAAATTATGCCACCGAAAAGGATAGCGCCTTTGCTAACGGAATAATGGGAACCGTTGCACAGGAACTTGAAGTTAAACGATGAATAATCAGTCAAAACCGCTTACGGTACGTCAGCTTAACTTTTACGTAAAGTCGCTTCTTGAAAACGATCCAAGACTTGCCTTTTGTCGTGTCAGCGGTGAGATCACTAATTTTAAGCGCCACTTCACAAGCGGACATCTCTACTTTACCTTGACAGATAACGATGCATCCATTAAATGCGTTATGTTTAAGGGCTATGCCGACAGATGTAAAATTGCGCTTAATGACGGGGTTAAGATTACCCTTACCGGTAGAGTGTCCATTTATGAAAAGGACGGCGGCTATCAGTTTTACGTTGAAGGCTGCGAAGAGCAGGGACTTGGAGATAAGCTTCTTGCTTTAAAGCTTTTAAAGGAAAAACTGCAAAAAGAAGGCTTATTTGATGCCGACAGTAAACGAAAATTAGTAGTATTTCCTAAAAGAATTGCTGTTATTACTTCGGGTACCGGCGCCGCTTTGCAGGATATTATAAACGTAATTAAACGAAGATATCCTGTATGTGAGGTTGTTGTTTGCAGCGCTTCTGTTCAGGGAGATCTTGCAGTTAAAGAACTTATCAGTGCTCTGAAGCGTGTTTATGCAACAGCCGATAAAATTGATACCATTATTATCGGCAGAGGAGGAGGCTCAAAGGAAGACCTTGATGCCTTTAATGACGAAGCCTTAGCCAGAAAGATTTATGAATCTCCCATTCCCGTTGTTTCGGCTGTCGGTCACGAAATAGATTTTACTATTTGTGATTTGGTTGCTGACCTTCGCGCTCCCACACCGTCAGCTGCTGCCGAGCTTTGTGTTCCCGATTATTTTGATGTTTTAAATAAAGTTGACTCTTTAAGGCAAAGATGTAGGCAAACGGTAGTTTCTCGTATTGAGTTTCTTTTCTCAAGGCTTAATTCGATAGTTTCGCGACCTTCTCTGGCTTCGCCTTTGCGTATTGTTGAGGAAAGAAGTTTTCTTCTTGATACTCTTTCGGATAAAGTGCTTTTGAGTATAAAAAACAATTATGAGAAAAAGGAAAGCGAGTTTCATACTCTTGTTTCAAAAATTGACGCTTTAAGCCCACTGAGAACAATGTGCCGAGGCTATGCTTTTGCCCAAATAGACGGCATTGCAGTAACAAGTATTAACGACGTTAAACTTGATGATAAAATTACTCTTAACTTAATTGACGGTAAAATCGGTTGCATTGTAACCGAAAAGGAGGAAATCGAATGACTTTTGAAGAAGCTTTAACTGCCCTTGAAGAAATTGCAAAGCAGCTTGAAAGCGGTAAATGCAGTCTGGACCAATCGGTAGCTCTTTATGAACAGGCCATAAAGTTATCTAAGGAATGTACCGAAAAATTAAACGATGCTAAGCTTAAAATTACAGAGCTTAGCGAACTTGAAAAGGCAGAATAAACGTGATTAATACAGTTTTAAATAATTATAATAGGGTAATTGAAGATACCTTTAATAAATATCTTCCCGATGTAAATTCAAATTATAAAAATCTTACCGATGCAATGCGTTACAGTTTTCTTTTGGGTGGAAAAAGAATCCGTCCTGCTTTGCTTATGCAGTTTTATAAAATTTGCTCAGGGACTGATGATAATGCAATAAACTTTGCTGTCGCCCTTGAAATGATACATACCTATTCTCTTATCCACGACGATTTACCCTGTATGGATGATGATGATATGCGTAGAGGAAAGCCTTCTAATCACAAGGTCTTTGGCGAGGATATAGCATTACTTGCAGGTGACGGATTACTGACTCACGCCTTTTATGTTGCAGGGGATACAAAAGACATTCCCTGTGAGCGAATTTTAGCCGCTATAAAGGAACTTTCGCTTCTTTCGGGATATAAAGGAATGGCAGGCGGTCAGGTTATTGACCTTGAAAGCGAAGGCAAAAAGGTTGAAGCCGAGCTGATTAATGAACTGAATTTATTAAAAACAGCAGGGCTGTTACGAGCTGCTGCTAAAATCGGTGTAATTTTGGCTGGAGGCAGTAAGGAACAGCTGGAGGCTGCCGACCAATACGGTATAAATCTTGGTATCTGCTTTCAGATAGTTGATGATATACTTGATTTCACCTCAGATACCGTTACCTTAGGAAAGCCGACAGGCAGTGATGCTAAAAACCAAAAATCTACATATCTTAGCCTCTACGGAATGGAAAAATGTAAGGAAATGGTTAATGAACTTACCAAAAAGGCTCTTGAAGCTTTAGATAAATTCGACGGCGATACAACATTTTTACGAGAACTCACTATGTATCTTGCTCAGCGAAAAAGTTAGGGAATGATTTTTTGGAATATAAAATTTTAAATACAATTGAATCTCCAAAGCAGTTAAAGTCGCTGAGTATGGAACAGCTAACTACCTTGTGTGAGGAAATAAGAGACTGCATTATTAATACTGTAAGTAAAAACGGCGGTCATCTTGCTTCGAACCTTGGCTCAGTTGAGCTTACCGTTGCGCTTCACAGGGTTTTTGATTCTCCCGATGATTCAGTTTTATTTGACGTAGGACATCAAAGCTATACACATAAGCTGCTTACAGGCAGATTTAAGTCTTTTAATACCTTAAGATCTGAAAACGGTATTTCGGGCTTTACAGACCCGAGTGAATCGGAATATGATGCTTTTGTAAGCGGTCACAGCAGTAGTGCTGTTTCTGCCGCATACGGCATATATAAGGCAAAAAGGATAAGCGGTGCTAAGGGCACAGCCGTAGCAGTTGTGGGTGACGGCGCTATGACAGGCGGTATGGTTTTTGAAGCCATTAATAATATCGGTGCCGATAAAGCCAAGTTTCTTATAGTTTTAAATGATAACGAAATGTCCATTTCGCAGAACGTGGGCTCTCTTGCCCGTCATCTTAATAAAATCCGTTCCAAAAGCTCATACCATAGCTTTAAGGATAGCCTTGGACGTTTTCTTAATTCTATTCCCTTAATCGGTAGGTTTTTATATAAGCTTTTATTCCGTTCCAAAATAGTTCTGAAAAACGCAATTTATCACAGCAACGTGTTTGAAGGACTTGGTCTGAATTATCTGGGCCCCGTTGACGGACACAATCTTAAAGAGGTTATAAACCTTTTAACAATAGCAAAAAATCAGGAAAGACCTACCATTTTACACGTTGTTACTGTTAAGGGTAAGGGCTATGAATTTGCTGAAAAGGATGCAGGAAAATATCACGGAGTAGCGGCTTTTGACCTCAAAAAAGGCATTGAAGAAAGAATAAAAACCGACTATTCGGCTATTATGGGCGAAACACTTTGCTCCCTTGCCGAAAAGGATGATAAAATATGCGCAATAACTGCCGCTATGGCTGAGGGTACGGGACTAAATGAATTTTCTCAGCGTTTTTCAGACAGATTCTTTGACGTTGGAATTGCCGAGGAACACGCTATGACCTTTTCTGCAGGTCTTGCAAAGGGTGGCTTAAAGCCTTATTTTGCTGTTTATTCTTCCTTTTTGCAACGTGCCTTCGACCAGATTATTCACGACGTTGCCATAGGTGGCCTTCCCGTTAAAATTCTTGTTGACAGAGCAGGTTTAGTAGGTGAGGACGGTAAAACCCATCAAGGCCTTTTTGATATATCCTTTTTAACTTCTATCCCTAATATGACCGTTTATTCACCCGCTTCCTTTGAGGAATTAAGAGGTGTACTTGCTAAAACCACTGATTTTTCTTTTCCTGTAGCCCTTCGCTATCCAAGGGGAAAAGAGCTTAAAAAGGATTTATTTCCCTTTACCGATAAAAATTTTGATGTTTTCGGTATGGTTTCCGATACAGCTTTAGTTACCTTTGGCAGACTGTCATTTTTTGCCTATGAGGTAGCTTATGAAAATTGCGTTTCATTTGTTAAGCTTAATAAACTTTCGCCCTTTGATGATGAGCTTTTAGATGAGCTTTTTAAATATAAAAGGCTTTGCTTTTTTGAAGAAGGCATTAAATCTGGCGGAATAAGTGAACAGCTTTCTTCTGCGCTTAATGAAAAAGGCTATAAGGGAGAAATAGTAATAAATGCTGTTAATGATTCATTTGTCAGCTGTGCATCAGTTGAACGACAGCTTTCTAAATATAATCTGGATAAAAAAGCTATGTTAGGAGTAATTAAGTGAGCGATAAGATAAGACTTGATGTTGCTCTTGTTAACGGCGGTCATGCCGAAAGCAGAGAAAAAGCCAAGGCGCTTATAATGGCGGGAATTGTTTTTGTTAATAATCAAAAATGCGACAAAGCCGGAGATAACGTTAAACCAGATGATGTAATCGAGGTACGAGGCGATAAGCTCCCTTACGTCAGCAGAGGCGGTCTTAAGCTTGAAAAGGCAATGAAATGCTTTGATATTTCACTAAATAACTGCGTTTGTGCCGATATCGGCGCTTCAACAGGTGGTTTCACCGACTGTATGCTTCAAAACGGAGCAGTAAAGGTTTATGCTATTGACGTTGGCTACGGTCAACTTGCTTGGAAGCTGAGATGTGATGAAAGGGTAGTTAATCTCGAACGTACCAATTTCAGATACGTAACCAGCGAACAGGTTGATTTGCCCCTTGATTTTGCAAGTGTTGATGTTTCCTTTATATCTCTTTCTCATATTTTGCCCGTTATGAGAACCTTGATGAAGGACGGCGGCAGAGCCGTATGTCTTATAAAACCGCAGTTTGAAGCAGGGAAAGAGGGCGTCGGCAAAAAGGGTGTAGTAAGAGATAAAAACGTTCACATTGCCGTTATTGAAAAGATTTTCACCCTTCTTAAAGAAAATTTATTCACCCTTTTAGGTCTTACCTTTTCTCCCATAAAGGGACCTGAGGGCAATATCGAATATCTTTGTTATATTGAAAAAACCGATACTTATGAAATTAAAACCGACGTCACACCGCAAATGGTAGTGGAAGAGTCGTATAAAGAATTAAACTGATTGAGGAGATTTTATGATAGTTGGATTATTACCGAATCTTGACAAACGTGGTGTTGTCGAGGTTTTAGAAAATCTCAAACCGATTTTGAGAGAAAACGGAATGAAGGCTTATTTGCCCGATTATATTTCTTTCTCCGGTTATGAGTCCATTACTGAGGAAGAGCTTTTTAAAATAAGCGAAGTTCTCATTACCGTCGGTGGAGACGGCACCATCATTCGTTACGCAAAACTTGCCGCTTTGCACAATAAAGCCATTCTTGGAATAAATGCAGGCAGACTTGGTTTTCTTGCTAATCTTGAGGCTAATCAGATTAATCTTATCAGCAAAATCAAAAACGGTGACTATGAAACCGAAAAAAGAATGTCTCTCTCTGTAAAGGTCAAGGAAAACGGTGAAACCGTCGGAGAATTTACCGCTGTTAACGACGCAGTTATTTCAAGTGGTTTTATGTCGCGACTTATTGATATATCTGCCTATATTGATTATGAGCCTATAACCTACCGAGCGGACGGTCTTATAATTTCCACCCCTACAGGCTCTACAGCCTATTCTATGTCGGCAGGCGGCCCCATAATTGATCCGGCTATCAATAATATTATTTTAACCCCTATCTGCTCTCATTCGCTGAGCGCAAAGCCCATAATTTTAAGCGGTGATACCACAGTTAAGTTTAAAGCGTTTTCGATGAAGAAAAGCGACGTATATCTGCTTATTGACGGCAGAAGGTCTTATACCATTAAGCCATATACCGAGCTTTATATTACTAAATCTTTAAATGATATATCCTTAATCAAACTTGCCAAGCGTTCCTTTTATAAAACTCTTTCGGAAAAATTCAGATAAAGGCGGAAGACAAAATGAAAATCAAACGTCAGGAAAAGATACTCGAACTAATACGTGAAAAGGCTTTTTATACTCAGGATGAGCTTCAGGAAGAACTTAATTCCTTGGGTTATAACGTGACTCAGTCCACGGTATCAAGAGATATTAAGCAGTTAAGAATTGTAAAGGCTCTTGACTCCTTCGGCAACTACAGATACGTGTCGCAAATTATTGATGAACGCTCAGGAGAAAGAGAGTCAGATTCGCATTATAAGGATATTTTTGAGCGTTCTGTAATAAAGGTTGACTGCGCCTTTAACGATATTGTAATTAAATGCTATGCGGGAATGGCAAGTGGTGCTTGTGTTGCCGTAGACTATTTCTTTTCGGGAATGATTATGGGCAGCTTAGCAGGTGATGATACCATTTTGATTATTACAAAATCTCCCGATATTGCCCGTCAGCTTACCGAAAGACTTGTTGGAATGTGCTCTAAAGACCGCTAAAAAGGATGGATTAATATGCTGAAATTTTTGCATATTGAAAATATTGCCGTAATAGAACGTGCAGGAATTGAATTTACCGATGGCTTTAACGTCCTTACGGGCGAAACGGGTGCAGGTAAGTCAATAATTATTGATTCTCTGTATGCAGTTCTCGGTCACAGAACCTCTAAGGAGCTTATACGAAACGGATGTGAAAATGCCTTTGTTTCTGCAGTTTTTTCCTTTGAGGATGTTAAGCTTCTTGAAATTATTGCTGATTTGGGTATTACTCCAGACGGGGATGGTAATTTTATAATCGAAAGAAAGCTTAGTATGTCGGGTTCGGGTTACATAAAAATAAACGGTGTTCCCATCAGTGCTTCCAGTCTTAAAAATATATCTCCTTTTCTTTTGAATATCCACGGACAGCACGATAATCAGACCTTACTTAATCCCGATAACCACTATCTTTATCTTGATATGGTTGCAGATAACGGTGATATTTTAGATACCTACCGTGAAGAATTTGCTAATTTTAACCGTATAAGAAGTAGGCTTAAAAGCATCGAAATGGATGAGGATGAAAAGCTGAGAAGAATTGATGTTTTAAAGTATCAGATAAAGGAAATAACTGACGCTAATCTTAAAATCGGTGAAACAGCTGAACTTAAAGAAAGGCTCACTATTGCAAGAAGTGTAGGAAAACGGATTAAGGATTTAAAAAGCGTACTGTCTGTCCTTAAAAATGATGAAGAAAAGGGCGGTGTAAACGAACTTTTAAAAACTTCAGTTCATTTACTTTCGGTAATGGATGACAAAAGGTGTGAGAAGGAATATACCGACCTTCTCGATGCCCTTGAAAACGTAAATAATGCCACTGCTTCTATTGAAAATTACATAGAAGAGCTCAGCGGGGATGGTTATGACCTTAATGCTATTGAAGACCGCCTTGCTGTGCTTTCCTCTCTGTCGGCTAAATACGGTAAAGACGAACAGCAGATGCTTGACTTTTTAAAAAGGGCAGAAAATGAGCTTAATACAATTCTTTTTAATGATGAAGAATATGATAAATTGGAAAACGAGCTTATTGTGTCTCAGGAAAGGCTTATAAAAGCAGCCGAAAATCTTTCACAGTCCAGAACTAACGCTGCCGCCACCTTTGAAGATAGGGTTAAAGAGGTGCTTATTCGTCTTAATATGCCTAACGTCTGCCTTAAAGTAGAGCAGTCTAAGGGCAGATATACCCGTAACGGCTGTGATGAAATTCAGTTTTTATTTTCCGCAAACGTAGGAGAAATAAGCAAACCCCTTTCTAAAATTGCTTCTGGCGGTGAGCTTTCCCGTGTTATGCTTGCAATAAAGAGTGTGCTTAGTCAAAAGGACAAGGTCGAAACACTTATTTTTGATGAAATTGACTCAGGAATAAGCGGTAGAACTGCCGATATGGTGGGTGTTCAGCTTGAAAAGGTGTCAAAAAGCCATCAGGTTATTTGTGTAACACATCTATCCCAGATAGCTGTTGCCGCTAAGACTCATCTTCTTATCGAAAAGGCTGAAAAAGAGGGAAGAACCTATACAAGCGTAAATAAAATTGACGGGGAAGAAAGGGTATATGAAATCGCCCGTATTATGAGCGGTACCAATTTAACCGAAAACGTCCTTGCCTCTGCAAGAGAAATGCTTAAAATGTAACAAAAGGGGCTGTAAAAAAACAGAGTTTCATTTTATCAGTGAGTTAATTGATAGCCAAAACCTTGGCTCCATCTGACGAGGGAGCTGTCACCGTAAGGTGACTGAGGGAGAGAAAATCTTTATTTTTCTGCGTTTTTTCTCTCCCTCCGTCTTTTTGCTACACAAAAATCCACCTCCCTCGTCAGAGGGAGGCAGGGTATTTACATTCCAAAAAAGCTTGATAAATCATTAATATACATAGCTGATTAGATGGTAAAAACAAAAAATGCGGAAGAAGTTCGAATTTTTTACTTCTTCCGCACTCTTTTTTATTTATTTAGTTTATTTTATGCGTGTATAAGGGCTTTGAGTTTTTTTACAGCCCCTTTAAAATTTCATTTGCTGTTTCATACAGTTTATCGGTGTTTTCTTGGCTATACTCAATTTCGCTTGAAAACATTCTTGCGTTTTCTTTAATATCCTTTCCAAGAGAAGCAATTATGTAGGTGCCCAGCACACAAAATGCTAAATCTTCGCTGTGAAGATGTCTGAAAACAAGGTAATCAAAAATTCGTTTAAAGATTTGTTTATTAAATAGCTTTACCTCGTTTATTTTTCTCTTGTCATCCTTTAAAATGCTTAATATTTCATCACGGCTGTCGCTTAGTTTTTCCATATCTATCAGCAGATTATAAATATCATTTAAGGAAAGGTCAGGCAATAGATAAGAAAAATATTGGGGACTTTTGCTTAAAATATCCTCTCGCATTTTAAAAAATGCCATTTTTTCTTGGTCGGGTATCTCTTTTTCTGTGTCAAGCTTTATTAAACGGAAATCATTGTTTATTATCAGCTCGGTTGCCGCTTCACAGCACATACCAAGTCCTATTTCTGTTCGGCTTATAAAAAAGTTTCTGAAACGGGGATGGTCACTACATATCTGACAGAGCCTTTCTTCACCGTAGTTCTTTATTATTTCACAGAGATTATCACAGTTTAGAAAAGGACAACGCTCATTTTCCTTTAACCTGAAATGCGGTGAGGGAGAAAATTCAATATTTTTTATAATATCTTCTTTGGTTTTATAAAAATCAAGGGTATCGTCATCAATATCAATCTCCCAACCGATACAGCAGTTATTTTGGCATTTATCGGCAATACAGGTGAATTTATTATAATAATCGGGGGCAAAAAGTGTCATAAATTGTTCTCCGTCTCTTGTAAATTGCTTATTTATATGTTATCATATCTCTTAGATTTTTCAAGGAGTTTTTTTATGCCGTTTTTACCGATTAGTAAAAAAGATATGTTGGATGCAGGATTTTCTGTTCCCGACTTTATAATCGTTACAGGGGATGCCTATGTTGACCATCCTTCTTTTGGTACTGCCATAATTTCACGTGTGCTTGAAAGTGCAGGCTTTAACATTTGTATTTTATCTCAGCCGAAAAGGGATGAAGATTATCTGCAGTTCGGTACCCCAAAAATAGGCTTTCTTGTAAACAGCGGTAATATTGACTCTATGGTTGCCCACTATACTGCCGCAAAACGTAAGAGAAGTGATGATGCCTATACCCCCGGCGGCAAATCTGGAGGGCGTCCCGACAGAGCAGTTATTGTTTACTCTAAAAAAATCAGAAGTCTTTTTGGCGACGTATTTATCGGTATCGGCGGCATTGAAGCTTCTCTTCGACGTTTTGCCCATTACGATTATTGGGATGATAAGGTTCGTCCTTCTGTTCTTTTAGACTCAACTGCCGATATTTTGATGTACGGTATGGGTGAAAAGCATATTGTAGAAATTGCCAACCGTCTTAAAAAGGGCGAAAACAAGAAGAATTTAACCGATATTAAGGGTACTTGTTACTGTGTAAAAACAAGTGAATATAAGCCTATGCCCGTTAGGGAGTGTCCTTCCTTTAATGAGGTTAGTCAGCCTTCTGACAGCGGTAAAAGAAGCTATGCAAAGGCTACCCGTATTCAGCAAAGCGAACAGGATGCAGTGAGAGGAAAAACCGTTATTCAGCGTCACGGCGACGTAATTTTAGTGCAAAATCCGCCAATGCCACCTTTAACTACCGCTGAAATGGATGAGGTATATTCCTTACCCTTTATGCGTGATTATCATCCGTCATATAAAGCCTTTGGAGGTGTACCGGGTATCGAGGAGGTAAAATTTTCGGTTATTCATAACAGAGGATGCTTTGGCTCCTGTAATTTCTGTTCTCTGGCTTATCATCAGGGCAGAACCATTTCGGTAAGAAGTCACGATTCGGTTATAAGCGAAGTGGAAAAAATTACC
Organism: Acutalibacteraceae bacterium; assembly: GCA_045533195.1. GTDB lineage: Bacteria > Bacillota > Clostridia > Oscillospirales > Acutalibacteraceae > SIG607. Next base: position 2,169 of record JAZSHI010000020.1, on the reverse strand, counting down.
CAAATGGCTGATTTTAAGGGATACATCCACGACGTCGGAGGCCCTACAGCAAACTTTCGTGCTCCCTCCTGTCAGGGTCAGCTTAAAAGGGGAGTGTGCGCCGATAGAAAGTGCCTTGCTCCTTCTATTTGTCCTGCAGTCGAGGTTGACCACAGCGATTATCTTGCTTTGCTAAGAAAGATAAGAAGCATTAAAGGTATCAAAAAGGTCTTTATCCGTTCGGGAATACGCTTTGATTATCTGATAAATGATAAGGACGAAAGCTTCTTTAAGGAGCTTGTGAAATTTCACACAAGCGGTCAGTTAAAGGTTGCTCCCGAGCATTGCTCCGATAACGTGTTAAGACTTATGGGAAAGCCTAGTATCAGCGTTTATAACAGATTTAAAAAGCGCTTTTATGAGCTTACCAAGAGTCTTGATAAAAAGCAGTATTTAGTGCCTTATCTTATGTCATCCCACCCAGGTAGTACTGTAAATGACGCTATTGAACTTGCCCTATTCCTTAAAAAAGAGGGGCTTCATCCTGAGCAGGTTCAGGATTTTTATCCCACACCGGGAACGGTTTCCACCTGTATGTTTTATACGGGGCTTGACCCCTTTACTTTAAAGGAGGTTTACGTTCCGAGAACAATGGGTGAGAAGGCTGAGCAAAGAGCTTTGCTTCAATATTTTAAACCCGAAAACCGCGATATAGTGCGAAAGGCTCTTAAAAGGGCAGGACGCTATGACCTTATCGGCAACGGCAAAAACTGTTTGGTTAGTGACGATAGGCCTTATAATAACAGTAATCGCAATAAGTATAAGAAGGTTAACAGAAAATGAAAAGGTCATATATTTATGCAGGAATTTCAATTTTTATATGGTCAACCATTGCAACTGTTGCTAAACTGCTTCTCGGTCAGCTAAGTAATTTTCAGGTGCTTTTTGTAAGCTGTTTTTTTGCATTTATGTTTTTGCTTATAGTAAACATAATTACAGGCGATATAAAAAAGCTTAAGGAATATAGATTTAAAGACTTTTTAATAACAAGCCTTGTAGGACTCCCAGGTACTTTTTTGTATCAGTTATTTTACTATTCGGGAACTGTCCGTATGCCCGCTTCTCAGGCATTTATAGTTAATTACCTATGGCCCATAATGGGAGTAGTTTTTGCCGTAATAATCCTTCGTGAAAAATTAACGGTACGAAAGGTTATTGCAATTTTAATGTCGTTTTTAGGGGTAGTTGTTGTAACAGGCAGAGATTTAGCCCATTTTGATAAATCTATTATTATGGGAGTTATTTTCTGTATTTTGGGCGCTGTGTCATATGGCGCATTTACCGCCCTTACACAGCTGACTTCTTATGACAAAAAGATTTCATCAATGATTTACTATTTTAATACCTTTGTGCTAACGGGACTTTGGATTTTTATTTCAAAGGATACCTTTACTTTAGGAGCGCTTAGTGTAGTCGGTCTTGCTTATAACGGAATTTTCTGCCTTGCAGTAGGCACAACCTGTTGGGCATTGGCTCTTGAAAATGGCAAAACCGCAAATATAGCAAACCTTGCCTACATAACCCCTTTCTTATCGCTTATATGGATTTCAATTTTCCTCAAAGAGCAAATAAGATACGAAATGCTTATCGGTCTTTTGCTGATAATCTTGGGCATATTCATACAGCTTAAGAAAGGGAAGAGGGCATAGGGATGTAAACAATGTAAACAATGTTTTTAAACTTTTTTTATAAATAATAAAAAAATAAAATATTTTTATTAATTTTAAATCTTTTATAGATTTGTTGTTGTCATTGTTGTTAAATAGGCTCAAACCCTTTGTTTATGCGGGTTTTAATGTCAACAACGATGTCAACAACGATGTCAACAATGGCAACATTTATTTTCTTTTTATCCAACCTCTTGCTTTGCCATAGTTCTCAATATAAATTACATTCTTTTTTTAAAAGATGGAGTAGGGTGTGGGGTGTATGAGATAAAAAACTTTCCCCTCGTCCCTACTCCCTAATCCCTAAAAAAAATCGGACTCTTTAGGGTCGTACCCTAAAGGACAGTTCTTTCGCAGGATATGGCATAGCCCACACGGGCTATGCCTTTTTCCTTTATTCAAGCGGATTTCAGCGGTTTATCACGCATTTCTTCCATTGCCGAAATTAGTTCTTCTTCAGTAG
>JAZSHI010000024.1:0-76802 GCA_045533195.1 Acutalibacteraceae bacterium | reverse complement strand
TACGGGGTAGTTTTCGAAGGAGATGGTCTTGCTCTGAATAGCATAAACAGTGATATCCTCATCCTTTTCAAGACGCTTAGGAGCAGGAACGTAGGTTTCTTGATTACGAGACCAAACATAGTCGTAGTTAAGGGAAGCAGTAAGAGTGGGATAATTAATATCTTGGCCAACCTCTAAGGTAGAAGAATCAGTATGAGTAGAACCGTCTGCATTTAAGAAATTAACCTTAGCGGTAGGAATCTCTTCAATGGTAACCTTTCTAACCTGAACGGTGTTAAAGTGGTTTGGACTTGAACTTACCTCTATCTTATAATATTCGCCATCTTTAAATACAGGAGCCGTATCATCTGTGATTTTCGCATAGTCACCAATATTGTCATCCATAAAGTAGTATGCAGTATAGTTTTCTTCCCAGTTTTCAGGCTCTTCAGTAAGCTTACTTACAGAGTCTTTAGTAGCACCCGGGTTTGAATATAAACCAAGGCAAGGTACTATGTTTTCAGAAGCATCAGGAGTAGTTACATAAAAGTCATACTCTTCATACTCTTTTGAAACTGTACTAAAGGTTTTGGAATCTGGCATTTCGCTCAATTCACTACCATCGAATTCATTTGCTACAGAAACAGCTTTACCGTAACCAACCTTCACTTCAACTGACTGTGTGCTAACAGTTTGAGCCTTACTGCTCATTCTTGCAGAAAGGGTTACCTTGTATTTAGTATTAGGCTTTGGAACGAAAGGTGTGCCGTCTTCATTTAAGAATAATAAAGTGCCATGTTCTTCCCATGTTTTTTCATTGGTAAGACCTACAGAACCTTCATCAATGGAGAACTTGGCATTAGTACGGTCCTTAATAGCCCAACCAACAACCTGTACGGTACTAACGTACGAACCGTTATTCATATAGGCTGCCGGTGCTTTGGTTGAGGCACCCCACTTGCCTGCGGGGTAATTACCAAAATCCTGAACCATGGTGGACTTATAGCTCTCAAATCTTGCGTACAAGTCAACAGGATCGCCTTCAGCGAAATTACATTCACTTACTAAAGTCTCGTATCCTTTATCGGAATACCAGCCCACAAAATACTCGCCGGGACTAGCTTCGGGAATATAAAGCGCACTATCGCCTACAGTTCCCTCTTCAGTGTCAATTTCACCATTAACGTGAAATTTAACAACGCCGCTTCCTTCAACTGCGTTAACCGTTACAGGAACGATAACGAGAGAAAAAAGCATACATACAGTTAGAATAATGCTTAATAGTTTTTTCATCATACAACTCTCCTTGTAGATATTTTTACATTTCGATTTTAGCACAACAATTTGAGTTTGTCAATTGTTATTTTTAATAAATTTTCACAATTTTTGTTTTTTATTAAAAAGATAGCAGAACACCTGTTCTTATTTAGGGCTGTTGGATTCTCTCCCTCAGTCTTTTGCAAATCCCCTCGCCACGTTTACACGCGGCCCTCTGTCTCACCTGCCTGCTCGGTCGGTGCTTCTGCTATTGCAGAGGTGTCCACCGGACACCCGCACCCTTTAGGCAAGGGAGCCTGAACCAGAACCCAGAGCCTCTTTTCCAAAATGTGAATATGCAAATTAAAGGACACATATATTATATACACGAAGGAAAGAGGGTTGTTTATGCGAAAGACACTTTTTATTAAAAATGCAGTTATTCTGACCGTTACGGGACTAATACTGCGTTTTTTAGGCATTATTTTCAAAATATGGCTTGCAGGCAGAGTGGGTGCGGAAGGAATTGGACTTTACCAGCTTGTATTTTCTGTTTACACCTTTATAGCCACCTTTGCTTCCTCGGGAATAACCGTTGCGGTCACAAGGCTTTGTGTAAATGAAATGTCTTTAGGAAACAAGAAGGGGCTAGTAAGCATTATAAGAAAAAGCAACGCTATAGTGCTGTTTATTTCGCTTTCTTCTTTTCTTATCACCCTTTTAGGCAGCGAATTTATTGCTCTTAGAATAATCGGCGACGTAAGAAGTGAAGAAAGCATCGCTATATTAGGCTTTTCGCTACCCTTTATGGCAATATCGGCAGTACTAAAAGGATATTTCACCGCCAGACGCAAAATCGGAACAAATTCCTTTGCAGTACTCCTTGAACAAGCGGTAAGAATTGTTCTTTGTTTATATTTTGTAAAGCGTTTTTCTGCTCTGGGCATAGGAATGGCGGTTGCCGGAGTAATCTTAGGCGACACCATTGCCGAGGTATGCTCCTGTATTTTTTCGATTATATGTTATAAAATTGACATTAAAAAGGCTGAGTGTGACGGTAATGCTCCTTTATTTAGGTCGGTAAAGGAAATTTTGCGAATTTCCTCGCCCATAACCATGGGCAGATATTTAACCAGTCTTCTGCGAACGGCAGAAAACATAATTATGCCCAAAGCATTATTTAAAGCAGGGGGGCAGTACTCACATTCGCTTTCGCTTTTCGGTTCTCTAAAAGGAATGGCTTTGCCCGTACTTTTCTTTCCCTCTACCGTTTTAAATGCTTTTTCAACCCTGCTTATCCCCGAAATGAGTGAAGCTCTGGTTAAAAAGCAACCCAAAATAATAAAAAGAGACGTTGAGCGAAGCATAAAGCTCACATTAATAATAGGCATAATATTCGGGGGTATATTTTTCTTTGGCGGAGAAAGAATAGGAAATTTAATATACAGTGATGCCGATTCAGGCTATTTAATAAAGGTTTTAGCGCCCCTTACTCCGCTGATGTATTGCGACTGCATATGCGACGGCATATTAAAGGGGCTTGACCGACAAAATTTTACCTTTAGAACCAGTGTAGGGGACAGTCTTTTAAGAATTATACTAATAAGTATATTTGTACCAAAAACCTCAATGCTCGGCTTTATATATATAATGTATTTAAGCAATATATTAACCTTTTCCCTTAATTTCTTTAAGCTGATAAAGGTCACCGACGCAAAAATCAAAATAATTTCGGAAATTTTATTCCCGATACTGCTAAGTTTAGCGGTTTGCTCCTGCGCGTATTTCTTATTAAACAAAATAAACGCCGACATTTTATTTGTCGGCGGATATATCTTAGTTGCGGTAGTTATTTATTTTGGGGTGATGTATTTATTAAAACACGATGCATAGCGCATCGTGTTTAGGGGCAAGGAACGAGGGAATAGTGTTTTCGGACAGCCGAGGACGTCTGTCCCTACATTTTTGTCATCAAGATTTGCGGGCACACCGTAGGGGATGGCGTCCTCGACATCCCGCGTTTTCGGACTCCCTTTTCCCTAATCCCCTTTCCCTATATTGCGGAAATTACGCAATATAACCTCTTTTCCTCGCCAATTATATGGGCGGTGGGTGGGATCCTCTGTCTCTGAAAAGGAATTTCTGTAGGAATTTACAAATTCTTCGATATTTGTCAGTTTCTTTCCCTTATTTAAAGGACAGTTTTCAGCGCAGATATCACAGCCCCAGACAGAACCGTTTTCTTTGATAATTTTTTTATCTTCTTCGCTCAGTTCCTTTTTCTGCTGAGTTATTTTAGATATACAGTTTTCTTTATTAAGTCCTACGGGGCAGAGCTTTTCGCAAAGTCCGCAGTTTATACATTCTTTATATGTGTTTTTGGTTTCCAATTCCAAATCGGTAACTATTTCACCGAGAAAAACGAAGCTTCCGTATTCTTTTGTTATCAAAAGTCCGTTTTTACCCATAACTCCCAGCCCAGCAAGTGTTCCTGCATAGACTTCGGGAATGGGGGAGTTGTCAACAAAGGGTACAAAAGCATTATTTTTAAACTCCTTTTTTAAAGCCGAGCAGTAAGAGTTCAGAAAATTTTCCACAACTATGTGGTAATCTGTAACCGCGGCATAACGGCTTATATTAAGGGGTTTTTCTTTTTTTACTTTATAAGGAAAGGCAAAAACGATAACGCTTTGGGCATTTTCGGGAATTTCCGATATTTTTCGGCATTTTATCAGATTATCTTTTAGTTTATCAAAGGAGCAGACACCAAAGGGGAAGGGGCAAATTTCTTTTAATATATTCATTTTCTAAGTTCCTCAAAAAATTCTTTTACTACTAAGGCGCACTCTTTTTCCATAATACCGCCGTAAATTTCGGGGGTAAAATCGAATTTTTCGTTTGCAAGATTACAAACAGAGTCCATTGCGCCCATTTTTAAATCGAAGCAGCCAAACACAACGGTTTTAATACGGGCATTAATAATAGCCCCCGCGCACATAGGACAAGGCTCCATAGTTACATATATTGTAGCGCCGTCAAGCCGCCAACTGCCCGTATTTTTACAAGCTTCGTTAATGGCGTTAATTTCCGCGTGGCCAAGGGCATTTTGACTTCTTTCGCGGGTATTCATACCACGTCCTATAACATCGCCATCTTTAACTATTACGGCGCCTACGGGAATTTCGCCCATTTTTGCCGCCTCTTTTGCAAGGTCAAGGGCCTGTTGCATATAAAATTTATTCATATTTGCCTCCAAAATAGAATTTAGGGGATAGGGGATGTCATTTGGTTTTTTAATTAAGATTTGGGGAATATTTTAACAACCAATTTAAAGGATTGTTGTCAATATACTGCCACGTTTCTATATAATCATGTTCATTTCTGATTACGTGGTCAAAAAAGGAGCGTTGCCATATATTTTCACCGTATTCTTTATTACAAAAACGTTTAAATGCACTCACAAAATTCGAAACGCTTGAATTTCTATTATTGGAATTTTGAACGTTTTCGTTATCTGCACATTCAATTTTCAATATTAAATGAATATGGTCGGGCATTATAACATATTTATCAACCCATATGTGTGAATAATAATTATTCATTTGTTCAATGTATTTTTTGGCTATCTCACCATATTCGCTCAATATTATTTTTGCATCCTCGACATCCCGTGTTTTCGGACAGCCGAGGACGTCTGTCCCTACATTTTTGTCATCAAGATTTGCGGGTACACCGTAGGGGATGGCGTCCCCGACATCCCGTGTTTGCGAATAGGATGTAACGTCGGAAAGGCAAAGAACACGGTCTTTGGTACATATTGTAATAAAATACGCACCGTTTTCGTTGTAATCATAATCGGGTAATCGAATTGTTTTGCGAATTGGCAAATCCATGGTGGTCTCCTTTTGAAGACGGGACGATGTGGGCATCGTTCCCTACATGATGTCAATAATATATTTTTAATCCCGATGTTTCACGTGAAACATCGGGATTTTTTACTATTCCCTAATCCCTATTTCCTAATCCCTGTGTCGCAACGCGACACCTGTTTCACGTGAAACATCATGCTTTATAAACAAAAAACGATTCAAGCAAAACAATAACAAAGGATATTATTATGCAGGGTGCGGTGAGGAAGCTTTTTAGTTTCTCGGATACTGTAAGGTTTTCGGTTTTATTATCAAGGGCGAAATTTTCCTCGCCTCTTTTATAATAGAGATAAAAGCCTACAAAACCAAGGGCTAAAAGCACCACAAAATAAAAGATATTAGAAAACCACACTACTGCGCCCTTTGAATTACTTAAAATATAACTAAAGGAAATACTGAAAAGGTTATTTAAAAAGTGTATTATTACTGCCGTCCAGATAGTTCCCGTTTTGATTACTGCAAAGCCGAAGAACAACCCTAAAATAAAGGCGAAAGGAATCTGCACAAGATTACCGTGCATAAGTCCGAAAACCAGAGCGGAGGTAATAACGGCAAAGCTGTCACCGAATTTTCTTAAAGCACCCATTACCGCGCCGCGCATTGCAAACTCTTCGACCAAGGCGGGAGTAACGGCGGTAGCAACGAAAGAAAGTATTATACCGAAAATGTTAGTAGGGTTTTCGGTAGTTGTTACGTCATAGCTAAAGCCAAAGTTTTGAAGAATTGCGCCTGCGCCCGAAACAACAGCATTTGAAAAGCCGCACACACCAAGCCCCAAAAGGATAAGGGGAAGCATCAGCTTTTTGTCCTTTGGCTTATTATAGGGGGCAATATCGCTTAGTCTTTCCCCCATCATTTTTGAATAAATGATAAAAGGGAAGGTAAAAGCAATAATAGATACAATTATCTGAATAACCTGAACTATTGTGGGATCGCTGAAATGTTTTAAAACTAAATGGGGGCGGTTTGCCACAATATTTATTATAACTGTGACAGGCACACTCCAAAAAACCATAACCGAGGTCAGCATAAAAAAGGCAAAACCCGTTATATTGGCAGCTTTTTTTATGGCTGACTTCTCGTTATTTTTAGCTTGTTCCTTTGAATCGGCATATGGAAAGGTCATTTTTTACTCCTCTGCCGCAGTATCTTCAGTTTCTTTTTCGGGTTCAACCGTTCCCGCATCTGCATCAGGAGCTTCGGGAGAAGCGTTAACCTCTTCTTCATCATGGGATGCAGTTGCGACGGAAAGTACTTTTGAACCTTCCTCTACTCTCATAACCCTTACGCCCTTTGCCGGACGGGAGAAGGTGGAAATCTCACAAACGGGAATTCTTATAATAATACCGTCGGAGGAAATCATAATAACGTCATCTTCATCAGTTACGCAGATAACCTTTGCAACGTCGCCGTATTTTTCGGTACGGTAGTTAGTTGTACCCTTACCGCCACGACTTTGAACGCGGTAGTCGGTAATAGGAGTCTTTCTGCCGTATCCCGTTTCGGTAACGGTAAGAAGAATACTATCCTCATCACAGATATCCATTGAAACAACTTCATCATCTGCGCTTAGTTTAATTGCTCTTACACCGCAAGCTGTTCTGCCCATAGGACGAACCTGAGTTTCCTCAAAGCGTATGCCGCGGCCTTTTTTAGTAGCAACGTAAATATCCTTGTTGCCGTCTGTCAGGCTTACGAAGGACAGTTCATCGCCCTCGTTAAGCTCGATAGCAATAATGCCGGTTTTTCTTATATTACGGAAATCCGTAATTTTAGTTCTCTTAATAGTACCCTTACGAGTAACCATACAAATGAAGCTATCGTCATCAGCCTCGGCACAGGAAAGCACCATAGAGAGTTTTTCTTCCGGCTGCAAGGGGATAAGGTTAATTACGTTCATACCCTTACTGTTTGTGCTTGTAGCCTCGGGAATTTCGTAGGCTTTAAGCTTATAAACACGTCCGAAGTTGGTAAAGAGCATAATGAAATCGTGAGAAGAACAGGTCATCATATTTTCGATCATATCGTCTTCTCTTGTCTTCATACCCATTTTACCTCTGCCGCCCTTATGCTGAACGGAATAGGTATCAACAGCCATACGCTTAATATAGCCGTTAACGGTTTTGGTAATAACACATTCCTCTTCGGGAATAAGGTCTTCGATATCAACCTCGCCCGAAACGGCAGAAATTTCACTGCGTCTTTCGTCGCTATACTTATCACGAAGATTAAGAGACTCGGTTTTAACAATATCAAGGATTCTTTCTTTACTGGAAAGAATAGCTTCGCACTCTTTTATAAATGCAAGTTTTTCAGCGAGTTCATCTAATATCTTTTGTTTTTCTAGATTAGCAAGTTTTCCAAGCTGCATCTGAACTATAGCAGTAGTCTGAATATCATCAAGACCGAAACGCTCACTTAAATTATTCTTAGCAGTAGCAACGTCAGCACTACTACGGATAATTGCAATAACCTCGTCAATGAAATCAAGGGCAGTCTTTAAGCCTTCTAATATATGGGCTCTTTCAGCCGCTTTTTTCATATCAAAACGGGTTTTTCTTTCAACGATTTCACACTGGAAATCTATACTGTTTTGAAGCATTTCCTTAAGTGTTAAAATCTGAGGTTTACCGTTAACTATTGCAATAAGGTTTGCGCCGAAGGTGGTTTGAAGCTCGGTATATGAATAAAGCTTATTAAGAATAACCTGAGGATTAGCGTCACGCTTAATATCAACAACTATTCTGATACCGCCGTCTCTTTTTGAGGAATAGTCAACAACGTCATCAATTCCTTCAATACGTTTTTCGTTAGCAAGGTCATAAATCTTTTTAACAAGGTCTTTCTTTCTAACCTTGTAGGGAATTTCGGTAATAACAATTCTAAACTTTCCGTTAGACTGTTCTTCAATTTCTGCTCTTCCGCGAACAATAATTTTACCCTTACCGGTAGCATATGCAGCTCTTATACCGCTTCTGCCCATAATAATTCCGCCTGTGGGGAAATCGGGGCCCTTAATATGCTCACAAAGTTCGCTTAAATCTGCATCAGGGTTATCAATAAGACAGCACATACCGTCAATAACCTCTGCAAGATTATGGGGAGGAATTTCGGTTGCCATACCAAAGGCAATACCGGAAGAACCGTTAACTAAAAGCTGAGGGAAACGAACGGGAAGAACGGTAGGTTCTTTAAGTCTGTCATCATAGTTAGGTGCAAAATCAACGGTATCCTTCTCAATATCATCAAGCATATGGAGAGAAAGACGGTTCATTTTAGATTCTGTATAACGGTAAGCAGCGGCAGGGTAGCCGTCGATATTACCGAAGTTTCCGTGACCGTCAATTAAAGGATAACGAAGAGAAAAATCCTGAGCCATACGAACCATAGCGTCATATACGGAGGAGTCGCCGTGGGGATGGTATCTACCAAGCACGGCACCAACTGTATCAGCGCATTTTCTGTAGGCTTTATCGGGGGTTAGTCCGTTTTCGTACATTGTATAAAGGATTCTTCTGTGAACGGGTTTAAGACCGTCTCTTACATCGGGAAGAGCACGGCCCACAAGAACAGACATACCGTACTGCAGCATACTGCCCTTGACTTCATCAACAATTTCTACAGGCACAATGTTAGTTTCTTCACTACTTGGCCAATATACTTTTTCCTGTTTAGCCATTTTAATTCTCCCCTTTCCTTAAATATCGAGATCGGTAGCAAATACCGCGTTTTCTTCAATAAACTGTTTTCTGGGTTCAACCTCGTCACCCATAAGCATTGTAAAGGTGGCATCGGCAATTTCGGCATCATTCATAGTTACTCTTAAGAAGGTTCTTGTTTCAGGATTAAGGGTTGTTTCCCAAAGCTGATCGGGATCCATTTCACCAAGACCTTTATATCGCTGAACGTCGGCTGTTCCACCAAGCTTTTCAATATACTCTGCCTTTTCTTCATCGGTAAATGCATCAAAGTGCTGTTTACCCTTACTTACTCTGAATAGGGGAGGCTGCGCTAAATACACGTGTCCCGTTTCAATAAGCTGAGGCATATAACGGAAGAAGAAGGTAAGAAGCAGTGTTCTTATATGGCTACCGCCAACGTCGGCATCGGCCATAATAACAATTTTATCATAGCGGAGTTTTTCAATATCAAAGTTTTCGCCGATTCCTGTACCGAGAGCAACAATAACGGGTGTTAACTTATCGTTACCGTAAACCTTATCATCTCTTGCCTTTTCTACGTTAAGCATTTTACCCCAAAGAGGAAGAATTGCCTGATATGTTGAATTTCTGCCTTCTACTGCAGAACCGCCTGCAGAATCACCCTCGACAATAAATATTTCGGTTTTTGTAGCATCATCCGAAATACAGTCGGTAAGTTTTTCGGGCATTCTTGTTTTATTACCAAAGCCTGATTTATTACGAGACGCTTCTCTGGCCTTTTGAGCGGCTTCTCTGGCATTAGAGGAAGCAATAGATTTTTCAATAATAATTTTTGCTTCCTGAGGATGTTCTTCCAAAAACTGATAAAGCTTATCGTTTACAAGGTCTCTTACAACCTTTCCGATAGAAGTATTACCAAGCTTTGCTTTAGTCTGGCTTTCAAACTGAGCATCACTAAGCTTTACAGAAACAACGGCAACAACACCTTCGATAATATCTTCAGCCTTTAGTCTTGCATTGCCTTCCTTAAGATGCTTAAAATCAAAGGCATATTTATTAACGGTATTAGTAAGAGCTTGTCTAAAGCCCTGCTCATGTGTACCGCCGTCTATGGTATGAAGTGTATTTGCAAAGGACATAACCTTACTGTCATAGGCTGTTGACCAGATAAGAGCTATTTCAGCAGTCTGGTCATCCTTTTCACAGTTAAGATAAATAACCTCGCTGTTAAGGCTTTCCTTTTTAATACCTTCAAGAAGATATTCAACGTAGGATTTTATACCGCCTTCATAATAAAATTCATCGGTTTTAGGATCATATACGTCAGATCTCTTATCCTCTAAAACAACCCTTATTCCTGCATTAAGGAAGGACTGCTCACGAAGTCTGTTTTTAAGAATATCGTAATCATAAGTAGTAGTATCGGTAAATATAGAAGGATCGGGCTTAAAGGTAACTACGGTACCTGTTTCATTTGTTTCACCGATAATTTCAAGATCACTTACAATATTACCCTTTTCATAACGCTGTTTATGAACATTTTTACCGTCCTTAACCTCTACCTCAAGCCAAGAGGAAAGAGCATTAACAACAGACGCACCAACACCGTGCAGACCGCCTGAAACCTTATATCCGTTTCCACCGAATTTACCGCCTGCATGAAGAATTGTAAATACAACGGTAACAGTAGGAATACCCTTTTGCGGATTTATACCCGTAGGAATACCACGTCCGTTATCCTCTACTCTGACAATACCGCCGTCAAGAAGGGTAACCGTGATTTTATCACAGAATCCTGCCAAGGCTTCATCAATAGAGTTATCAACAATTTCATAAACAAGATGGTGCAGACCTCGTTCGCCGGTTGAACCGATATACATACCCGGTCTCTTTCGAACCGCTTCAAGTCCCTCCAGCACCTGTATGGAATTTTCATCATATTCATTAATTAAAGGTGCCTTAATTTCTTCGCTCATTTTTATTTCCTCTCTTTTAATAGAATGAGTTCTCAAAATCAACTTCACTTCTTTTCAGTAGTGTAGCTGTTGAGATTTGTGAAATATATATTTTCTTTTCATTGCCCTGCTGACAAACTATAAAGGATTTAGGAAGTTCTGTACTGACGTTTACTACCATTCCATTTTTTTCAGCTTTATTTAAGTAATCTCTTGTCCTTTTTGATACCGTTGCAGTATCAAGGTCAAAAATTCCTATTATATCACTTTTTTTAACAAGAGTATCCTGTCCTAAATGAATATACATTTTTTTATTTTTCTTCCTTTAGGAAAATATTTCCGTTTTTTATTTCATAAATATTTCCCTTATTAAGATTTATAATATTTGCAGTGTCACAGCAGGTTAAGAAAACCTGTAGCTTACTTATATGATTAAGAACATAATTTTGCCTTGCAGGGTCCAATTCGCTCATAACGTCATCAAGCAGCGCAACGGGATATTCGCCTGTAACCTTTTTTAATACCTCTGCTTCGCTGAGCTTTAAAGACAGTGCAACACTTCTCTTTTGCCCCTGAGAACCAAAATTTCTTACCGACATTTCGTCAATTTTAAAATCTAAATCATCTCTATGGGGGCCGACGGAGGTAAAACCGCTTAATATATCGTCATTTCTTGAAAGAATAAGTTTTTCCTTTAATTTTTCGGGAGCACAAACAGGAAGATATTCTACTCTGAATGTTTCTTTATAGGAAGAAATTCCTTTATATATCTTCGTTATGTAATCCTGAGCAATTTCTAAATATCTTATTCTGTACTTTATAATATTGCTTCCCGAAAGGGCCAGTTCTTCTTCAAAGGGAAGAAGCATATCCCTTTCGCTTTTTCCCGCCTTTATTTCCTTTAAAAGATAGTTTCGCTGAGAAAGAGCCCTTACGTATCTTTTTAAAATTTCAAGATATTTAGGATAAATCTGTGATATAGCAACATCAAGAAATCTTCTTCTTTTTTCGGGAGAACCTGATATTAAGGTTAAATCATCGGGGGAAAATACTATTGCGCAAAAATTTCCGGCAAGTAAGGATGGTGAAGAAAGCTTTTTACCGTTTATACTGGCTTTTCTTCTGCCTTCTATAAGAATTTCTGATTCCTTTTCAATTTGCTCCGACTCGTATTTAATATTTATACGGCTTTTTATTTCATCCCTTTTAACAAGTTCAATATCTTTATTTGTACGAAAGCTTTTTGCACCCGTAAAAAGCCAGATAGCTTCAAGTAAATTTGTTTTACCCTGAGCATTTTCACCGCATATAATATTCATATTTTTATGAGGGGTTATATTAAAAGGAGAAAGATTTCTGAAATTTTTTCCGCCGATTTCTTTTATCAGCATTTTTTTACAGTTACTTTTACACCTTCATAGGTGAAAAAGTCTCCTTCTCTCATTTTTTTACCCCTAAGGGTGCAAACCTCTCCGTTTACCAATACCTCACCATTTTGAATAACTATTTTTGCGTGACCGCCCGTTACTACCATATCGGAAAGCTTCATTAAAGAATCAAGTCTTATAAATTCTTCTTTTATATTTATTATTTTTTCCTGCATTACTTTAACCTCATAGGCATTATCATATACATATAATCATCACCCTGAAGAGGTTCAATAACAACACCCTGTTTAGAAGAATCAAATTTAATCTGAACCATATCATCTTCTATTGCCTTTAGAGCTTCTGTAAGATAACGGGAAGAAAGTCCTATTTCAAAAGGTTCTCCTTCAAGGTCAACCTCATAGGTTTCATTAACCTTACCTACTGCAGTTGAGCAGGAGAAATTTATATGTTCTTCATTTAAAATACATCTTACGGGAGTTGAAAAGGAATCACTTATTAAAAGAGAAATTCTGTCAAAAACTGAAAGTATATCTCTTACCATAACAACTATCTTTTGATTATGTGAAGCAGGAATTGTTCTTTGATAATTAACAAATTCTCCTTCTATTAATCGGCAGATAACCTTATAGCCGTCAATGTTAAAGGAAATCATTTTTCCTCCCACACTAATGGGAACATCCTGCTCTTTGTCAGAAATAAGACGTACTACTTCATTAAGCATAGTGCCCGAAATTATGAAATTAAATTCACCGTTATTATCAATTTTTGTCTGACGAATGGCAAGTCTATAGCCGTCAATGGCAACAAATTTTAAATTTCCCTCATTAAGAGAAACATTAATACCCATTAAAACCGGTCTTGTTCCTTCTACGGGGGCAACTGCAAAGGAGGTTCCCTCTGTCATATCAAAGAGAGTTTCTCCCTTTAAACTGAAATCTTTACCATCAGCAAAGGAAGGAGTTTCGGGATAGTTCATAGCATCCATTCCGGGAATGTCAAAAACGGCGCTTGAACAGGTTATATGGCAGATATTTTTATCATCTGTTGAAATCTGAACCGTGGGACCGTTAAGTCTTTTAAAAATATCGCCTAAAATTCTGGCAGAAAGAACGATATCGCCGTCCTCCTCGGTTCTTGCGTAGATTTCCTTTTGCATACTCATTTCGAGATTATATGCGATTAGGGTGATTTTGCCCTGTTCAGCAGAAATTAAAATACCTTCAAGCTCAGGATAGGCTGTTTTAGAAGAAACAACGCGGGAAAGCTTTGTTACCGCATCAAGAAAAACGTTACGTTCTACTGAAAAAATCATTTTGTTTACCTTCTTTCAAAATTTTTAAAAAAAGAAAATTTTCCTAAGAGAAAATATAAATTATATAACAGTCTTCATATAGCTGTCAGTTCTGTCAGTAAGTGCCTGAAAGGCTTTAAAACAAAGAAAAAACGATGTTAAATTAAAATTTAATAAAATGTGCATAATTTGCACCGTTTTTAAGTTTTAAACAGCCCTGTTAAATACTTTATGTCAGTTACTGTTAACTTTGTTCATAACTATTCGGATTTTAAATTCTTAATTATATCCTCAATAACTGTTTTTTCGTAAGGATTTTCTTTCATAAGCTCCTTAACCTTTTTCTCGGTATAAAGAACCGTTGTATGATTTTTTCCAAAGGATTCGCCTATAGCCGAGTAGGGAAGTTCGGTTGTTTCTCTTGCGATATACATAGCAACCTGTCTTGCTTTTACAAGGTCGGCAGTTCTTCTGGTGGAAAGTATATCCCCTTCGCTTACGTTATAGGTTCTTGCAACCTCGGTTATAATCTGTTCTATTTTAATAGGCTCGGGACGGGTATCGCTTACAACCTCTTTAATAAAGCCCTGAACAATTGAAAGGGTGGGAACCTTCTGGTCGATTAAAATAAGAGCCTGAATTTTCTTTACAACCCCTTCAAGCTGACGGGTATTATCCTGAATGTGTTCGGCAATGTAATAAACGATGTTTTCGGGAATTTCAATACCGAGCTGCTGTTTTTTGTTTTGGATAATACCAACCTTGGTTTCAAAGTCGGGGGGAGTAATATCTGCAATAAGACCGCTTTCAAAACGGGAACGAAGTCGGTCGTCAAGAAGCTTTATATCCTTAGGAGGACGGTCACAGGTAACAACTATCTGTTTTTTATTCTGATAAAGGGTATTGAAGGTATTAAAAAATTCTTCCTGTGTCTGATTTTTACCTGCAATAAACTGAATATCGTCGATTAAGAGAATATCGGTGGTACGAAAACGGTTTCTGAAGCTATCAAGTGTGCCCAGTCCTAACGAGCCTTCATGAAGAGCGGAGATAAGCTGATTTGTAAAATCCTCGCATCTTATGTATTCTATCTGTTTTGTGGGATATTTTTTTCTGATATGATTTTTTATAGCTAAAAGAAGATGTGTTTTACCAACACCGCTGCGTCCGTAAATAATAAGGGGATTATAGATAATATTAGGATTATCTGCCACCGCCATACTTGCAGCGTGAGCAAAACGGTTTGTGGAACCGACAATAAAATTATCAAAGGTATATTCCGATTCAAAGGAGCCGTCACTAATTGGTTTAGAGGGAACGACAACCTGTCCGCTTTCATCCTCTACCAAAATTGTTACGGCTACCTCAAAGCCCATAATATCCTTTAAATGCTTATGAATAGATTCAATATAATTTGATTCTACAATGTTCTTCTTATAGGCAGAATATATGCCGAGAATAAATTCACCATTTTTAAGTTCAATGGGGTGAAGGTCTTTAAGCCATACGTCAAAGGCAATTTCAGATAAATTCTTTTTCATTTCTGCACAGACTAATTCCCATATATCCTGAACAGATTCTACTTTCATATGCCTCACCTTTCTATTAATGTAATATAAAATATAAATATACGTATATATTATAACATAAAAAAATAATATTTCAATAGTTTATTATATATTTATATAATAAAAACATCAAAAACCCCCGTAATTTTACTTACAGGGGCTTTTTTAAAAATTAATGTGTTGTCACACTATGCATTTAAAACTCGCGTTTAAATTGGAATTAACAGGGTCAATAACTATTATTTGCTTGTTTTTTTCGATTTTTTGAAAATTCAAAATTTCCGGAGAGCTTTTTATATCGCAAAGTAAAATAATAACACTGCTTTTTTCAACCATATAGCTGTCTCGTTTTTCTCGGCTTCCCGAAATTCTTTTTCGGGAAATCATAATTTCACTGTCTGCCCTCTGGGCAACGTCAAAATAAAGGTCTCTTTCCTTTTCGCTGTATAAAACTGCCTGTTCTTCAAATGGAATAACACAGTGAAGCTTTATGTCTTTTTCTTTCTTTTTAGAAAGAATATAATCTGCGTAAAACAGATCGGCGCCTTCTTCCATACCTGTAAAGAATTCTGAAATATTCTCTTTTTCGATTAAATAATCTATTTGCTCCTTAATTTTTTTCTTAATATTCTCGCTTCTTTCTTTTTCTGCCTGATTTTCCTCCAAAAAAGAATAGTTGTTTTGAATAAAACAACAGAATTTTTCTTTTTTCATATGTTTTTTCCTCCGTTTTGTTTTTTTCTTTTATTATACTCATAGAGGTTGTCGAATTATGTCACAATGCGTCGGACACAAAAAGTTTACAATTTGTTCACAACTATCGGTTAAGAAAGGTATATTTTTTCATTATTAAAAGAAAGGGGAAATAAAAAAATGTTTTGGATGGTATTTGCAGTTTTAAATATTATAATATGCTTTTTTATAACCTCCTATATTTGTTTTTATGCAGGACTTCACAAGGTTGAATATAGGGAAGAATCAGATTTTTATTTTCCTGAAACCGAACAATATTTACCCTTTAAGGACGAGCTTACAAAGAGAATAAGCTATAATAAAAGTAAACCCTTTAAAGAAATTAAAATAAAGAGTTATGATAAAAAAACACTTTTTGGAAGATTTTATGAAGCGGAAAACAAAAAAGCTCCTCTAATAATATTTTTCCACGGCTACAGAAGCTCTCCCTACAGAGACAGCGCGGGGGTTTTTGATTTTTATAACAAAATGGGTTACAGTCTTTTACTCGTTTCTCAGCGCGCCCACGAAAAAAGCGAGGGAAAATTTCTCACAATGGGAATAAAGGAAAGAAAAGACTGTTTAAGTTGGATAGAATATGCCGAGGAAAATATAAAGGAAAGTGAAAAAATAGTGCTTTGCGGAGTTTCCATGGGTGGTTCCACCGTACTTATGGCGGCAGGAGAAAAGCTGCCCGACAGAGTAAAGGGAGTAATAAGCGACAGCGCCTTTTCTTCGGCAAAAGAGATTATGCAAAAGGTTATAGGCGAAATGAAGCTTAATAAAAAAATTATTTATTTTTTCATAAAACTGGGAGGAAAACTTTTCGAAAAGGTAAATTTGGATGAAACAGACGTAAAAGCACAGCTAAAAAAGACAAAATTACCTATATTCTTTATTCATTCAAAGGCAGATGCTTTTGTTCCCTATAGTATGACAAAGGAGTGCTTCGACCTTTACGAAAATGAAAAAGAGTTTTTTTCGGTAGAGGATGCAGGACACTCAATGAGCTATTTTTCCAATAAAGAAGGTCTTATGAATAACCTAAAAAAATTCATAGAAAGAGCATAAATGCCGAAAAGAAGCCTTTTTATTACTTTTTTGTTATTGAATTAGATGTTTAATTATGATAAAATAACAGAGCAATATTATTTAGAGGTGGGTTATGAAAGGCAAACTTTATCTTGTCGGTACTCCCATAGGGAATTTAGGGGACTTAAGTCCCCGTGGGGCAGATATACTTTCAAAGGTTGATTTTATAGCTGCCGAGGATACGCGAGTTACTGTCAAGCTTCTTAATCATTTAGGCATCAAAAAACCGATGCTTTCTTACTATGAACACAACAAAAAGGAACGGGGCGGCGAAATTATCTCCCGACTGCTTAGCGGGGAAAGCTGCGCTCTTGTAACCGATGCGGGTATGCCTGCCATATCCGATCCGGGCGAAGATATGGTTCGACTGGCTCACGAAAGCGGTATTCCTGTTGAATCGGTCCCCGGTCCCAGCGCTGTTATAACGGCACTTGCTATGTCGGGTATGCCCTCGGGCAGATTTACCTTTGAAGGCTTTCTTACTATGAATAAGCCCGGTAGGCGCTCACATCTTGCAGAACTCAAATCAGAAAAACGTACAATGATATTCTATGAGGCTCCCCATAAACTTATTGCAACCCTTAGGGATATGCTGGAATATTTGGGAGACAGAGAAATTGCCCTTGTACGAGAGCTTACCAAAATTCACGAAGAGGTTATTCGCACAAGACTTAGCAAAGCCTTAGAAATGTATAGCGAAAAAGAGCCTAAGGGAGAATTTGTTATAATTGTTTCAGGCGCAAAGGAAACAGAACATATATACACTTTAGAGGAAGCAATAAGCCTTGCAAAAGATTTTATAAAAAAAGGTGACAGCACCTCTTCTGCCGCTAAAAAAGCAGCAGAAATCACAAAACTTAAAAAAGGCGATATATATCGCGAAATTTGTTAAGGAGGAAAATACGTGGATAACAACAATATAGATCTTAATTCCTTTTCTTCACATAAAAATACCGGAAAAAAGAAAAACACAAAGAAAAGTAAAAAGAAAAAACGTATAATTTTATTATCAATAGTTTTGAGTCTGGTTATTATAATCTCCTGTTTTGTTGGTTATGGTGTCAGAGTTATGACAAAAATCAACCGAGATAAAGAGTTTAATAATGAGGATCTTTCCAATTTAGGCATTACTCAGGTTATTGATGAAAACGTTATAAATATAGCTCTTTTCGGTGTAGATGCCAGACAGGTAGGGGATTTTTCCGGCAGAAGTGACTCTATAATGATTTTAAGCGTAAACAAAAAGAACAGCACCTTAAAGCTTGTGTCTGTTATGCGCGACAGCCTTGTGCCTATAAATAATAACGGAAAGACCGTATATAACAAAATAAATACTGCCTATTCTTTAGGCGGTCCTACCCTTGCCGTAAAAACCCTTAACACACTTTTCGGTCTTGATATCAAAGATTATGTTACCGTAAACTTCTACGCAATGGCAGATATTATAGATGCTATGGGCGGAATAGAGGTAGAAATAACAAAAGATGAAATTACTGCAGATCTTGGCATAAACACTATGATAAAAGAGATTTGCTATTATTTAAAGGTCAAACCTGACTCTTATTTAATAACTAAACCCGGAAAACAAAAATTAAACGGTGTTCAGGCGGTGGCATATTCCCGTATTCGCCATGCAAAAAATGCTATGGGCAGTAACAACGATTTTGGCAGAACCGAACGTCAACGCCTTGTTCTCGAACTTCTTTTGGAAAAGGTTTTAGATACCAGTCCTTTAAAATATCCTTCTATTGTAAATAAACTTGCTCCTTATATAAAAACTTCTCTTTCTAATTCAGAAATACTTTCTATGGGTAAGTCTTTGGTTAATCGTCCCAGTATGATTCAATCACGCATACCCCATGACAAATATATAATTAATGCTGACTTCAGAGGTACAGGTGCTTCCTCCGTTTACTATAATTATGAGTTTGCGGGTAAAGTTTTAAGAGCGTTTTTATATGACGATATTTCCCCCGAAGACTACTTTAAAGAAAACGGTGTAGATAAAACCGGTTGGTTTAAATCTTCGGGAGCTACGGTTAGCAGGAATGAAAGCGCCTCTCAGCAAAGTAGACCTGAAAATAATGCGACTCCATCCGCGCCGACGCAGGATGACGACGGTTTTGACACTTCCTCTGATGCATTAGGTGATAACGAAAATGACCTTTCCTCCGATGTACCGAGTGACGAATCAGGTGATACGTCAGGTGATGAATCAGGCAATACTTCCTCGGAGCAAATGCCGTCGGATGAAGAGTAAGAAGACGGATTTGATACAACCTCTTAATCTATGAGTATAAAAAAACCGAGGAAGATTCCTCGGTTTTTATGCTATCGGTTTTGCGCCGATTTCTTTAAGATAATTTTCCGGCGCTGTGTAATCGTCTGCGACTATAAAAATAATAATGTCTTTATATTCATAAAAAAGTCTTTTTTGAATTTTTGCATATTCTGAAGCGTTAAGTGTGCCGTAGGATGAAGCCGTGTTTTTAGCAACCGCGTTAAAGGTATCGGTAAGCTCTTGTTTGTCTTCGCTGTTTTTTAAGGTAACTACGGCTACACAAATGAATTTTTCTTCGCTGTCACACAGCCTTACCGAATAGTCGCTGAATTTATTGCCGTCAAAGTTAAAACGGTTTTCAATATCTGCCTTACTAACTTCATAATTATCTACGTTTACAAAACAAAGCTCGTTAAGCTTTTCGCTTATTTCATCAACTGTCAAGGTTTCCTTTTCGCCGCAGCCGCAAAGTCCGCACAGTAGAAAAACCACTGCTAAGAGCAGAGCTGCTATTCTTTTTGTCTTCATCAGAATCTACTCCTTTTTTTGACATCCCAATTCTATCACATCTTTTGTCAAAAGTAAACAAATTTTTAAGATTTTTCTATGTAAAATTTTTCGTTATTTAGTGCTTTTGGTTTACATAATACAATTACCATATTATGTTTTTTGTTGGTGTTATTAAAGTTATGCACCGAATTTTGAACAGTAAAGCCTTGATTTCAAGGGATTTTTTAAAAAAATCGGGCAAAATTGTGTATATCTCTGTGCAAAACTTTAATAACTTTTTTAGCCACTTGGTTTACATAACTTCATATTTGTTTCAAAGCTGTAATAACTTTGTAACTCTTTTTATACATGACAAACCCTTTCGCCTTTAAATCATAATATAAAGCAATGCATAAAGCAGTTTTTCATCGGTCTTTTCCATAGATAGCAAAAGGAGAACCCCTAAAAGTAAAAGACGGTCAGGATCGCTTTTTACCGAATCAAAACGGATAAGCTTCATTATATCAAGTGCGTTGTGTTCCTTTTTTTGAGTTTCCCTTTTCTCCTGCGTGATTTTTTGGCGGTAGCTTTCATTCATTTTTTGTACTCTGGAAATTGCTTCCTGCTTTGCCCGTTCAAATTCTGTCATAGTTTCTCCCCGTTCCTACAAAAAATTTTCAAGTAAGCCGCTTTCCGACAAAATAGGCATCAGGTCAAGAAGCTTTAAGATTTTTACTGCCACGTCAACCTTTTTCTGTCTTTCATCGCTTAAATGCGGTTTAAGAGCCAGTAAAAGCCGTTGATTTTCGTTCTCACCCGTGTTTTTAAATTTATTTATCAGCGACATAATTTTCAGCATATCAGCAGAAGACTCATCACTTTTTACCTCTTGCTCGGGGAAAAGATTTTTAGCCATTTCTCCTATTTTAGATACGGTCTCGGGGTTATTTAAAAGTTCGCCCAGCGCCGCGCTTAAATCATCCACCCATACCGCCTCTTTTCAGCATCTCAAGTAATTTTTTAGCCTGTTCGCTGCCAAGAAGTTTTTGTGTAGCTTCCTTATCGGAAATAATCTGCTTAAACCTTTCGGCATCGCTTTTGCTTAAACTGTTAAGAATCTTGTCTGTCTCGCCTTTTTTGGCGTTTTCTATCATTTTTTCTATATCATAGCCCATTAAAATTTCACCCCCTAAAAAATATGAAAATTCAGAGCTTTATATGACGGAGGATAAAAATGAAAATTCTGGTTTTATCGGATACACACGGAAATATTAAAAAAATTCTTTCGGTGCTTTCCTTTCACAGCGATATAAAGGAAGTCTTTTTTCTCGGTGACAATACAAATGATATTGATGCCGTTAAAGAGCAGTTTAATGATAAAAATTTTCACGTTGTTTCAGGCAACTGCGATATTGCTTCTCCCTATAAATCGGAAGGTATTGTAATGGTTAACAACAGGCGAATATTTTTCACCCACGGCCACAAATACGGCGTAAAATATACCCTTGAGAAGATAAAAGAAACAGCCAGAGAAAATAATTGCTCCCTTGCCCTCTTCGGACACACACACTGCTCTCTTTCAGCATATGATGACGGACTGTATATTGTTAATCCCGGTTCTCTCTCCTTTCCGCGCGATTCCTTTTTTTCCTACGCGGTTATTGATATAGTGGATAAAGGCATAATGCCGTGTATAAAAAAACAGCCTTAACGCAGAGCGTTTGGGCTGTTTTTTTAGGGAATAGGGCTGTACTTCGCACAGATGGAATAGGGTGTAGGGGAAAGGGTGTAGGCGTAGGGAAAGGGGTTTTTGTAGGTGCATATACCCACATCCGCCCATTAAAACTTTTATCTGTCATTAAGACGTTCAGCTGTGTTGATAAGCACTTCTAAATCTTTTTCCGACATATTTTGTGCTAATTCATATAATTTGCTGACAAGTAGAGGTTCTTTAATATCTTGGTCAAAAAATTCTTTAGGTGTCACACCAAGATATTCGCAGATATAAAGAAATTCTCCAAGTGAAGGTACAGACCTACCGGATGAAATACTTTGTATATAACTTTTGCTATGACCTAAATCAGTACTCATTCTATATTCAGATACATTCTTTTTTGTTCTTAAAACTGAAATTCTGTCTCTTATAAACTGCAAATCCATCGTGAACACCTCTCTTTTTGTTATTGTATAATAATTAGAGCGGTAATATTCACGATTAAATTACCGATTATAGTTGCTAATTACCGATATTAGCGGTATAATATGAGATAATATAAAACTAAAATCAGTAATTAGGAGAGTGAAATATGCTAAATATTTTCACGGTTGCTTTTTTCGGTCACAGATATATAGAAAATCCTTTAAGGATAGAGGAATTACTGGAAGAAAAAATAAAAAAGCTCATTGATGAAAAGGAATATGTGGATTTTCTGGTAGGACGTAACGGCGAATTTGATAAAATTGTTTCCTCTGTTATTCGCAAAGTCAGAAAAACCTATAGAGATGATAACAGCTCTTTAATTCTTGTTTTGCCCTATTTAACTGCCGAATATAATAACAATAAAAAATATTTCGAAGAATATTACAGCGAAGTTGAAATTTCCTATAGCGCATCTTATTCGCACCCCAAATCAGCCATACAAATCCGAAATCGCGAAATGGTAGATAGAGCCGACCTTATTATCTCGTATATTGAACACAACCACGGCGGAGCATATAAAACGGTCAAATATGCAATGGAGAATAACAAAAATATAATAAATTTTGTAGGGGAAAATACTCACACTGATCCCTACAAATATCACTAAATAAAGGCTTCTCCTTGAGGAGAGGCTCCGTCGAAGGCGGTGGTGAGGTGGAAGTTTTGTTTGCTCTAACCTTCTTTACTACACCTCATCCGACTTTTGCTACGCAAAACCCACCTTCCCCTCCGAACAAAAGGGGAAGGCTTTTTCATAGCTCCTAGTTCCTAAATCCTAGAGCATAAAAAACAGACGTTATGCCCTTTGGCACAACGTCTGCTTTTTTTAAGTTTAAAATTAAAGTTCGGGACCTGCTTCAACAAGTGCTTTACCTGCATCATTGCCGGTGTACTTATCAAAGTTCTTAACAAAACGGGAAGCGAGGTCTTTTGCCTTTGTATCCCACTCGGCTGCATCGCCATAGGTGTCTCTGGGATCAAGGATACCGCTGTCAACACCGGGAAGTGCGGTGGGAACTTCAAGATTGAAGTAGGGAATGGTCTTGGTGTCAGCCTTAAGGATAGAACCGTCAAGGATAGCATCAATGATACCGCGGGTATCCTTAATGGAGATACGCTTACCGCTGCCGTTCCAACCGGTATTTACGAGATAAGCCTTAGCGCCACTCTTTTCCATCTTCTTAACAAGCTCTTCAGCATACTTGGTGGGGTGAAGCTCTAAGAAAGCCTGACCGAAACAGGCAGAGAAGGTAGGAGTAGGCTCGGTGATTCCGCGCTCGGTACCAGCAAGCTTAGAGGTAAAGCCGGAGAGGAAGTAGTACTGTGCCTGTTCGGGAGTAAGAATAGAAACAGGAGGAAGTACACCGAAAGCATCGGCAGAAAGGAAGATTACGTTCTTAGCGTCGGGTGCTGCAGAAACAGGACGAACGATCTTTTCGATATGGTCAATGGGGTAAGAAACACGGGTGTTCTCGGTAACGGAATCGTCAGCGAAATCGCAAACGCCGTTTTCATCAACGGTTACGTTCTCAAGAAGAGCGTTTCTGCGGATAGCAGCATAGATGTCAGGCTCGCTTTCTTTGTCAAGGTTAATAACCTTAGCATAGCAGCCGCCTTCGAAGTTAAATACGCCCTTGTCGTCCCAGCCGTGCTCATCATCACCGATAAGAAGACGCTTAGGATCGGTAGAAAGGGTAGTTTTACCTGTACCGGAAAGACCGAAAAAGAGAGCGGTGTTTTCGCCGTTCATATCGGTGTTAGCGGAGCAGTGCATAGAAGCCATACCGTTAAGAGGTAAGTAGTAGTTCATCATAGAGAACATACCCTTCTTCATTTCACCGCCGTACCAGGTGTTAAGAATAACCTGTTCTCTGGAAGTAATGTTGAATACAGAAGCGGTCTCAGAGTTAAGACCTAATTCCTTGAAGTTTTCAATCTTTGCTTTGGAAGCATTGTAGCAAACGAAATCGGGTTCGAATTTCTCAAGCTCTTCAGCGGTAGGATTAATAAACATATTCTTTACAAAGTGAGCCTGCCAAGCAACCTCCATAATGAAACGGATAGACATTCTTGAGTCTTCGTTTGCACCGCAGAATACGTCAACAACGTAAAGCTTCTTTTCACTAAGCTGCTTAGTTGCAATATCCTTTAATACTGCCCAGGTTTCTTCGCTGCAGGGATGGTTGTCGTTTTTGAATTCATCAGAAGTCCACCATACAGTGTCCTTAGAGTTTTTATCCATAACAATGAACTTATCTTTGGGGGAACGACCTGTGTAGATACCGGTCATAACGTTAACCGCGCCAAGCTCGGTTACCTGACCTTTTTCAAAGCCTTCGAGAGCAGGATCGGTTTCAGCGGCGAAAAGCTCTTCATAAGAAGGGTTGTGGATTATTTCTTTTACACCGGTAATGCCATACTTGCTTAAATCTAAGTTTTTCATAAAAATTACCTCTTTCCTAAATATATTATTGTCATAATTTTGCCCTTTTAAAATTTTGGGCAATGGGGAATTTTTAACAGCAAAGCCATATTCTCCCTAATTATGAGGTTATTATATCACAGTAAAAATAAAAAAGCAATGATATTTATTTAACATAATATAAAATCGTCGCTTTTCACTAAAGAAAAAACAAAACCGATATTTCTTTAGTACAATTGCACCTTTGAAAATTAGCAATAAAATAGATTTACAAATAAAAGTGTTTATGTTATAATCACTATGTTGGACATTTAAGTTAAAATCGGTTTATTTTAATCTTTTGTTGCAAAACCGGTTATGGTAAAACCATACCCGCTGGCTGACTTTGCAACAAAGTTTAATTTAAGTGTCCAGCAACCTTAAACAGCAGAGGGTATGATTTTCGTGCGTAGCCTCTTCGGCTGCGCATTTTTTATTTTAGTTTTTTTATGGGACAACAGTATGTCCGAGTAATTTTATAAAATGATTTTAAAGTTACAAAGGCGGATTAAAAAAATGGAAAACACAAAGCAGTACAGAATTTTGGAGATTTTCTTCCGTGCTCTTCGAGGTGAAGACATATCGGTCTCGAAACTCGCTGACGAATACGGCGTATCTACCAAAAGCGTTAGCCGAAACATTGCCGATTTAAAGGCGTTTCTCTCTGATAATCGTGAACTTGTGGGTAACACAGAGTTGGAATACTCACATAAAAATAAATGTTATCATCTTTTTATGGATGAATTTTTAAGCAATAAAGAGCTTTTTGCTCTTGTGGAGGTTATAATAGGGGCGCGCGCTTTTTCAAGGGATGAGCTTTTAACGCTTATCAATAAGCTCAAGCGCTTTACTACGGGTGACAATAAGACAAATCTTGCAGAGCTTATCCGAAAAGAGCTGTATCACTACCCCGAGGTTAAGCACGATTGTGCAAGTGTGCAGGATAGACTATGGCAGATTACTAATTGCATTACCGAGAAAAAGGAAATATCAATTGAATACTACCGAATGGATAGGAAATGGGTTACACACCGTCTGCGGCCTGCCTCGGTTATGTTCACCGATTATTATTTTTACTTAATCGCCTTTGTGTGTGAGGGCAATACGGAAAAACCGTATTATTTCCGCCTTGACAGAATAAAGAATATAATCGAACACCGAAAGAAATTTTGCGATGATGATTTCCGCGACTTCGACGAAGGATTACTTCGCAAAAGAAGTCTCTTTATGTGGCCCGGCAAACTTCGTAAAATAAGATTTGAATTTTCCGGCCCGTCGGTTCAGGCAGTTCTCGATAAGCTTCCCACCGCCAAAGTCATTGAACGAACAGGAGCAAACAAATACTTAATAGAAGCCGAAACCTATGGCGACGGCATTAAAATGTGGATTTTAAGTCAGGGCGCATGGGTAACGGTAATAAGCCCAAAGGAATTTGCTCAAAGCATTCGTCAGGAAGCAGAAAAGATTATAAATAATTATTCAAATCAGTAATATTCTTTCAAAAACACGAGGTGATTATATGAAAATTAATTCAAAAATAGATACAGATGCTTTATCCGAGGTTATTTGTGTATTAATAAACGGCGGCGCCCAAATGGTTGAAGAAAAATCATCCTTAAAGGAAGCGACTGCATCCGCAGTACACCAAAAGGTTGACGAACTTTATGATACATTTAACAGTAACCAAGAAAACAGTAAATCCTCAGATATAAAAAGCGGTATATACTCTATTGTATATGCAGGTCTTTCAAGCGGACTGGAAGGTATTGAGAATGAAGATGCAAATATAAGTGAAGCATTAGAAATTTCAAAAAACGCAGTGCTGTCAAAAACCAAAGAAGTTTTACCGGAAATGTTGTGCGACAGAATACAGAAAAATGTTTCCGACTCTTTCGCACAAAAACACAAAAAACTTGAAAGTAAAAAATATAAGACTGATGCCGTTAAAAAGGCGGATTTATTTGCAACCGATTCGACACAAACGCTTTTAAACAAGGGAATTGAAAATCTACACGGTTTTTTAGACGGAAGTATGTCTGCTCAAGAGATAATCGAAAATTCTGTTACTGAAACGGTGGACGAAATAAAGCATAAGGCTATTGACGGTGTTGTTTCAAAAGCAACCGAAAAATTCGGTATTTCAGGCGAGGCTATTGATACTGCCAAAAATTTAATTAACGGAGAAATGTCTTTAACCGAGGCAGCCACTCAAAAAGTCGGTGAATTATCTAAAGAAGCAATTAATGACTACATAGTCAAAGCCTGCGAAAAGCTGAAAATTTCAAAATATCTTGACTTAAATGAGCTGACAGCAACGGCAGAAAACGTCAAGGAGCATTTTAAAGAATATATTAACGGTGAAATCACAGATACACAGTTTTTCCTTAAAATCGGACAGGACGGTTTGTTTCAGGTGTCACAGGCGTGGGGTACTTCCATCGGTACGTCTATTTCTCTTTCAATGGGTATGAAGGGGGTAGCGGCGGCTTTAACGCAAGCGGCATCTTCCACAATCGTAACAGCAGTTTACAGCGAATTATATAAGTATGCTATGAATGTTTTTGAGGAGGAAATGGTCTCATCCCAACGTCTGAATGAAATCAGAGTTCTCTCTCAAGAGGCTATAAATGTTATAAAAGAGGAAAGAGAATTTCTTCTTAACAGCACCTTTATTGAGTCGGAAAAACGTCAAAAGGTTTTCAAAGAAAGTCTTATTTCCTTAGCAACAGCCTTAGATACCAATAATATAGATTTATTAACTTCGGCATTAAATACCATAACCGCTGAAGTTGGAGGAACCATTCAGTTTAAAAACTTTGAAGAATTCGACGAATTTATGATGGACGATTCTTTAGTATTAGAATTTTAATAAGGGGGTTATATTATGCCAATATTTATTCCATTAATACTCGGCGCAATATCAATTGCTTCTGCTGCCCATGGTGTCAAGAAGGGTGTTGACGGAGCTAACGATCTTTCAACTGCCAAAGAGCTAAAAAATCAGGCAGAACAGCTTTCTGATACCGCAAAACAAAATATGGAAAATGCCAATAACAGAGCAATGGACAGGCTGGAAAAGTTTGCCGACACCAAAATCCATATACTTGCAGAAAGTATGAGTGATTTTGTGACCAATTTTGAAAGAATCAAAAATGTCAATTTCAAGGAAACCGAAGGAATTAATGAATTAAAACATTTCACCGAACACAAACAAGAAATTCTTGAAATAAAAGAAGCCGCCATTGCAGCAAAAGATCTCGCAATGGGCGGAGCCGCTTCAATTGCTATCGGAAGTCTCGTTTCAAAAGGTACACAAGCCGTTGTTTTGCGTACCGTTACCCATAGCGGCTTAGCCGGTGCGGCGGCATCTAAACACGCATTAGCTTTATTGGGCGGAGGCGCAAAGGCTGCCGGAGGTTTGGGTATGGCAGGCGGAGCCGCGGTGCTTAAAGGATTAAATGTTGGTTCGGTAATTTCTCTTGCAGGCTCTATTTTTGCTAGTCAGGCAAAGAAAAAATTTAATGATGCCGAATCCGAATATTTACGGGCGCAGACACTTAACGAGCAAGTGCTTAGTACCTGCATTGTGCTTAACGGAATAATGGTAAGAGCAAGTCAGTTAAACGGAATTTTACAAATACTGAATCAATTCTTTGTATGCGCTGTTAATAATATGTGTGATATTATCAATACATCCGGCGAGGATTACAGCAAATATAGTGATGAAGAAAGGAAATCCATTTACGCTTGTGTTCAACTTGCAATTAC
The DNA here is from genome assembly GCA_045533195.1 of Acutalibacteraceae bacterium. Taxonomy (GTDB): domain Bacteria; phylum Bacillota; class Clostridia; order Oscillospirales; family Acutalibacteraceae; genus SIG607. The sequence goes on along the minus strand of JAZSHI010000024.1, from coordinate 48,747 downwards.
CATAAAAGCCATAATAGATACATCCCTTCTTAATGAGGAAGGCGAATTGGAAGAAAAATCTATGGAAAGTCTTATGCGCGGACAAGAGTATATTGCACGTCTAGAGGCTGTGTAAGGAGGGTAAAAATGTCTGAAACAAATAAACAATCAACAGGCACTATGATTGATGATGTTAAACAAGTGCTCAAAGAGTATAGCGGTATAAGCTATTATTTTAATACAATCCCCGAAAAGAAACTGCAAAACGCCAAATATTATATGAATATTCCCAATACAGAAACGGTGTATGCTTTGTATGACTCTACCCTTTTTGGCTCTGCAAAAGATGGCACCTGTTTTACAGACAAGAAAATATACGGGCGGTCATTTGGAGTGATTGAGAGTATAACCTATGACCAACTTTTAAAAAGCAACGTGTCTTTAAAGGGTGATAACGTTACAGTCAACGGAAAATCTCCGAACTACGCAATAGGTGTGGGTAAATTAATATATAATTTGCATAAACTTGGTGATCCTATCGACATAAATAAACTCCGAGAAGCACTTTCAAACGAAAGCGATATTGAGAATTACCTTGAATTACTGGATAAACAAAAGCGATACGAAAGGAATACCTCTTTTGAAGATTTAATGGTTTACCGCGCTCTTTATATTCAAGCCTACATATATCTTGAAAATATGGATAAAGCAGAGGAGCTTTTAAATATGTATGAAGCTTCTTACGCTTCCTTCGACAATGCAAAGGAATTTATCGAGACTGCAAAAGAAGCTATATCAAATTTCCGTGAAACCTATGCAAAAGACCTTGCTGATTTAAAAGCAGCCGTTGAAAAGGCGAGAAAGGCTGAAAAAGAAAGCAATTTAAAGGGTGCTCTTGGTTTACTGCAAAATCAGGAAATAAGAGATGATTTTTCAGATGACGTAAAAGAAGAATATTACAATTTAAAGCTTGAGATTGAGCTGAAAGCCGAGAAGCCTGATTTAGCCAAAGCAACCATAGACGAATTATATGAGCATAACCTAATTAGTTCTTCTGAAAAAGAAAATCGGTTGAAAACTGTTGAAAAACTAAGAGAAACTCTATATCAGCGTTATTTGAAGGAACAAAGAGAATGGATTGAAAAAAGCATAAATATGGCGAAAATGTTTGAGAAGCATGACTCTTTAGAAAGTGCGTCTGACACAGTAAATGCCGCCATTTCCGGCGCTCCTGATGAGCTCGTAAAAGAAAAAACAGAGGCGTTTAAAATTCTCGTTGAGCTTTTGCTTAAGCAATACGAATACAGTCAAATTTATGAGCTTAGCCAATTTTACACAAAAATTGCAAGTGATGAAGCCTTAGGCTATTGCTTGAAGGATACGGTGGAAAAACACAAAAATGAGCATCTTGACGAATATTGCTTACATCTCTACAGTAAAGCTGTATATTATATGCAAGTAGGTAAATTCGATACAGCGCATAAATTAATTGAAGATGCTAAAAAAGTCAAGGACTCCTTTGATGTTCGCTGTGCAGAAATCAATCTTGCTCTTTTGGAATTCAAGTATATAGAAAGCCGTTCTTTGCTGGATTCTCTTAAAAAAGACGAGGAAAAGTATAAAAATTCTGATGAGGTAAGCAGTAGCATAGAACACCTTGAAGAAGAGTACAACCGGATGATTAATGCCATTTCCTCATTGCTTAAGACCTACGCAATCAACGGTGATACTAAAGAGGTTACCCAGAGTAACCAATACGCAGAATTCATAGATGCAGACGGCTTAAATCTTCCGTTAATCGCCGCAAGATTTACAAGTATCCCTGTTTTAGAAACCTTAAAAAACAAAAATGACTGTTTTAATTCTTTAACTTCCGACGGTTTTGGCGCGGTTTTTCTTGCAGCAATGCAGTTGGATTACGATGCCTTCAAAGAATTTATATTTAAGTTTTATAATAACACCCAAAACAGTCTTATCATTAACGAAAAATTGGAAATTGTATATGATGTAGAAAAAGAAAGCAAGAAAATATGTGAGACTCAGAATGTTTATGAGGATATTGCAAAAGAAATTGCAGTAAAAAATCTGTATGAGAGATGCGCTCTGCTTTTTGCCACGTTATTAGACCAAAACTTATTTGATAATGTTACTGCTCTATTAAATGATAAAAAAGAAAAGCAACTTGTTTTTGCAAAGGAATTGGAAGAAAGACTTCCCGACATACTGCAGAAAATTGATGCAGAGTGTGCAAAAAGGTGCGAATGTATTCTTTCAGCGTCGGAAACTATGAACGAGTTCCTTCGTGATGTTCCCGAGCATTTCGAGAAAAAGGCAAAAAATGGTGTTTCGGAGTTTAAAAAAGCTGTTTCTGATGTATGCGAATTTGCAAATGAAACAGCAGATACTATGAAGAAAGAAAAAGAAAAACAGGTTGAGGAAAGTTTCTTACTCGCCAAGGAAATAGAGAAAAAAATCGAAGCCTTAAAACAAATTAACAAGGAATCTTTAATTAATCTGTTCGAAATCCCCGTAAACGCAATAAGCTACGGAGAGTATGACGAGACAAAAGGGAAAATCAGCTTAAATTTAGGACAGAAAACTATTGAAACACAGATGGATAAAGCCCTTGTGAGTTCGCTGCTGGAAACTCCCGAAAAGGTATCGGTTGAATCAAACATAAAGATTAAGCTTAATTTGGAAAACGAATTTACAGTAAGTCATCAATATAAATATTGCGTAGGTGAAATTTCGGGTATTGCAGAATTTGTTGACAAAGTACAACTAACCGACTTATCAGCAGAAAAAATAATTGCAGATTTACTTATTTAAAAATTAAAAAGCAATAAAATATTAACAGAAAGGAATGGTTTTAATGCCTACAGGAAAAAAGATTATGAAGGTTGAGTATATGTGCAGATGGTGTGGAGCCAGAAGCACACAGCTCAGTAACTTCGGAAGACCTCAACCCGGCAGTTGTTCTCGCAGACCTAAAAACAAATTGGGCAGACCTCAACCGCATTCTTGGGTTATAAACAGAAAATATTAATTTTATAAAGGAGTCACAAAATGGTTGATTGTTCAAAATGCGGCGGCAGCGGTGAATTAGATTGTCCTCATTGTGACGGCTTCGGATATGAAGACGGAGAAGAATGTGACTATTGTCACGGTGATGGGGTAATCGACTGCCCAAAATGCGACGGCTTGGGGAAAATTGAAAATAAATAATTTTAATCATTAAATATGCCGACAACTAAATAATTAAGGCAGACATACCTTTGTCCTCCTATAAGTGTAAAATCAACATATACACTTGTAGGAGGATTTTTTTGCCTTATTGTATAAAACTTATGTAAGCAAGGGGAAAAGAGTATGTTTTGGGTGATTTTATTGGTTATAGCAGGTCTGATAATCCTTTGGGCAAAGTGCGCAACGGGAAAAATCGTTCTTGGCTGTGCAATACTTGCCATAGGAGCGTTGCTTTTATCCTGGATAATGGGTATTGCTTTTTTGCTAAAAATTGCAAAGCTGTGTCTGATTATTATTGTTGTAACCATTGTTTTTGGGATTTTCATGAGTATAATGAAAGCATAAACAAATCTTTTCAGCACGGTAATCAGCACCCTGATTTTGTGTTACCGATAGACAGCAACCGAAAAATAAAAGTATATTAAAAAAGGCATCACATCAAAAAGAGAAGTGATGCCTTTAACAATATACTATGCTAAACATGGGTAGTGTCTATTTGGCGGATAAGGACTTTAGTGCCTTTTTGAATTGGAAAGCAAAAAGAATGGCGGTAAAGGTTACTGCTATAAAATCGGCAACGGGCTCTGCTGTATAAACACCCATCGTTTTATTCGGTATCAGCTGTGGCATTAAGTAAATAAGCGGTAAAAGTAAAATAAATTTACGTACAACGGCAACAATAATGGAACAAGGCGCGTTGCCAATGGAAACAAAGGTCATCTGACAGGCAATTTGAATACCAAATATACACAGTACGGCGCAATAAATACGAAGTGCCTTTGCGGTAAATTCAATGAGCGAAGCGTCGGGAGAAAAAATACCCGCAAACATTTTCGGGAACAACATAACACTTCCCCAGATTATAAAGGAATAAATAAGACAGGTTATAAGCAAAAGCTTATAGGTTTTCTTTACACGCTGGGTATTTTTAGCTCCAAAGTTATAGCTTAAAATCGGTTGCGCACCCTGTGCAATGCCCTGCATCGGAAGCATAGCAAACTGCATCACGCTCGTAAGTATGGTCATAGCGCCTACGGCAATATCTCCGCCGTATTTAAGGAGCGAAGAATTAAAGCAGACCGAAATGACACTTTCACTGCTTTGCATAATAAAAGTTGCTGTTCCGAGGGCAATACAAGGGAAAATTAGTTTTCCGTCTATGCGGAAATTATGTCTTTTAAGTTTAAGATAGGTTCTCTTACCGAAAAGAAATATAAGCACCCAAAGGCAAGAAATTGCCTGTGACAGAGTAGTGGCAAAAGCCGCTCCTTTTACGCCCATATTTAAGCCGAAAATAAATATGGGGTCAAGAATAATATTGCTGACAGCACCTATAAGCACCGTCATCATACTTATTTTGGTATAGCCCTGCGCCGTAATAAATGCACCCATACCGAGAGTTAATTGCACAAAAACGGTGCCTATAGCATAGATGTTCATATAAGCGGTGGCGTAATCTATAGTATTTTCGCTGGCGCCGAACATTAAAAGCAGATCTTTATTCCAAATAAGCAAAACGGCGGTCAGAAGGGCAGAAATAATAATCTGCAAGGAAAAGCAACCGCCCATAATTTTTTCGGCAGAGCTATTGTCACCCTCGCCCATAAGGATGGATGCCTTCGGCGCACCGCCCGAAGCAATAAGAGCCGCAAATGCCGAAATAATCATAATAATCGGCATACAAACGCCAACCCCCGTAAGTGCGAGGCTTCCCTCTCCCGATATATGACCGATATAAATGCGGTCAACTATGTTATACAGCATATTAATAAGCTGAGCTATTACAGTCGGCACCGCTAATTTAAACAACAATTTTCCAATCGGCGCAGTACCCAGCATTTCTTTGCTATCCTTCATAATTTCACTCCAAGAATTTTAATACTGTAATTTTGATTATACGATATTTTTATTTGCAATTCAAGATTAATAAAAATGCCTTTATAATTAAATTGAAAACTTTTGGATATTATGATATGCTAATAACAGTAAATTCGGACTTGACCGAATGCTGTAGTTTTTTATTGAAAGCAGGGAAGTCAAATTTTCTTTGAAAATTTGTGACCAAATCAAAGATTTGGTGTCGAAACAGTAAATGAATTTGCTGTTTCGAATAATTATAACCATTATAAAGGCGCTGAACTCTAAAAAGGAGCCTACTGATGATGAAAAGCGTATGATTGAGCTTTTAAACAGCGATCAAAATTATGTCTGTAAAGAAAACACAGCCGAATTTATGAATTGGTATAAAAAGAATAAATAATAAAAAATACTATAAAGCGCTTGAAGATTTATACTTAGCAAGCAGCAGTACTAACGAGAGGTATATTCTTTGGCTTGGTCTCATACAATTAACTAAGTCCTTTTGGGAGTTGATTGTATGAAAAATTTTTCGTATGAAAGGGCGGCGGAGCTTGGACGGTATATAGTTGAAACGGGGGCAACCGTAAGGCAGACCGCCACCGTTTTTAACGTAAGCAAATCCACCGTACATAAAGATGTAACCGACCGCCTTAAAGCCATTAAACCCGACCTTTATAAACAGGTGGCTAAGGTTTTAAAGAAAAACAAAGATGAACGGCATATACGCGGAGGTATTGCCACAAGAGAAAAATATTTAATGTACAAAAAACCGTAAATCCTTACGGTTTTTTCTCTTTTTTTGAGATTTATAAAAAAATACTTGATTTTTTCTTTTCTTTGTGGTATTATACTTTGGCAACATTATTTAATGCGCTGTTAGCTCAGCTGGATAGAGCGTTTGGCTACGGACCAAAAGGCCAGGAGTTCGAATCTCTTACAGCGCGCCAAAGACAAGCCTTTTGGCTTGTCTTTTTTCTTTATATACCCCAGCATTGAATTTTTTGCTAATTTATGATATAGTTATGTTGAAAGTAGGTGCGATATGAGGAAAATTAAAATAATTGCTGTTTTTTTGGCTATTTGTTTTTTACTTTCGGGCTGTTCCTTTGCCTCGGATTTTTCCAACATCATAAACAGCCGAAAAATTATTGAGAAGGTTGAAAATTCTGCCTATTTCGGATTTTCTAACGGCACAATTTTAAAGGAAGACAAAGAGCAGTACTTAAGCGCCGCCTTTTTCGATGATTACACCTCTGGGTACAAATATCTTAGAAGTGATATTTACTATAACGCTCTTACCGCCAACGAACAGCAGGTTTATTTAGCTCTTGAATATGCCCTTGAAAACAGCTACTCCAATATTTTAGTTGATTCGCTTCTTGTGGAGAGCGTGGATGATATTATAAAAATAGCCGAATTCCTTTCCCTTGATTCTCCTCTGCTTGAACAAAATCTGCGTTTTGAAGGCGGCACCTTTACTTCCTCTATCCCTGTGGAAATTACAGATTTTTATACAGGAGAGGCTGCCTTTGACGGATATTACATAACAATATTCAATTTTTCCGCCGAGCACTTCAACAAAAAACTATTAGCGGTTGAAGCCGTTAAAGATGTTATAAAAAGCCTTCCCCAAAATCTTTCAGACTACCAAAAAGCAGAGCATCTATATAAAATTTTAGCGCAAAACGTTGAGTATGAAAAATACGAGGATGATGACGGAAAAACCGACGTATTCCCTTATCTCTACGACGCTTTAATTACAGGAAAAACCCAATGCGACGGTTTTGCAAACGCTCTTTCCCTGCTCTTTAGAATGGCAGGAATCGAAGCGGCTGAAAAAATGTACAGCAGCGAAGAAGAAATAGGCCACACCTGGACTGCCTTTAAAATTGACGGAAAATGGTATAATGCCGATGCTTCCACCGATGAGCTTATTCCAAAAAAGAACTGCAGTATGGGCAGCGGACTTTACTTTGCATTCAGCGATTCCCTTCGCACTTATTCTGAAGATTACGATGAGGTTATCCCCGAATGTAAGGAAAGCTATTATATGAATCCCGATAGCGTAGTTCAGGACTTAAACGATAATTCCTTTGTAAGCACGGTTATCTCTTGCTATAACTCAAGGCAACCCGATTGGGCGTTTATTCTTGTAAAGAACTGCTCCGATGACGCACTTAAAAAGCAAATACAAAGCAGCGCTAATTCTACCCTTACTACAGTTTATTGGTCAACGCTTAAACTGGCAAACGGATATACCGCCGTACTTGTTTACGGAAAAGGAATGTTTTAAAAAATGGCTGTAAAAATACAAAGCGTAGTTTATCAGCTGAATTGACAATAAAATTTCTAGCCTCCATCTGACGAGGGAGGTGGATTTTGCGAAGCAAAAGACGGAGGGAGAGAAGAGCTATAATAACGTCTTTTACTTAAGTTTCTCTCCCTCAGTTTCGCTAAACGCTCAACAGCTCCCTCGTCAGAGGGAGCCAAAGTATAAAAACTATAAAAATGCGGTAGAAGTTTCGTTTTTCTTCTACCGCATTTTATTTATTTTCGGGATTTGTTTTGCTTAATTATTCGCCCATTACAACGATCTTTAAGCCCTTCATGCTGATATTCATTTCCATTGCCTCGTTAATGTCGGCAAGTGCATATTTGTGGCTTAAGAGTTCTTCAACGGGAAGGCCGTCCTTCTGTGCTTCCTTAAGCACTTCACAAGCCTGAATCCAGTCCTTTGCCTGATAGGTCCAAGAACCGATAACCTTGATTTCCTTGTTACAGATGTCAAGGTGAGGATTATAGGTGGTATCACCGTTATCAACGAAGAAGCCGAGTTCGCACATACTTCCGCCGCGGCGTACATATTTCCAGATGGTGCTGGCAGCCTTGGGAGAACCTGTGCACTGGAATGCCATTTCAGCGCCTGTACCGGTAATTTCCATAACCTTAGCAATAGCATCTTCTTCCATAAAGTTTACGGTGTAAGCAGCGCCCAGCTTTTTAGCCATTTCAAGTCTCTGCTTGTCGCCGTCAACAGCGATAATATTTCTAACACCCATGGTACGAACCATAGCGAGAAGTAAAAGACCGATAGGTCCGCAGCCCTGAACGAGAACGTAAGAGCCCTGCTTGAAGTTAAAGATCTGCTTAGCCTGTTCAACAGCGTGAACGATAACTGCTGTGGGTTCAATAAGGGTACGGAGGTCAACGTCCATATCGCTTACGTTGAAGATAACGCCGCCTGCATTAACCTTGATATACTCGCCGAACCAACCGTTGAAGTTCTTGTATGCTTCTTCACCGGGCATAAGTCCGAAGATTTCGCCGCCGGGGCAAAGATGAATATGCTCGGGATCGTTCTTACAGGTGTCGCAAACACCACAGGGTTTAAGACCTGTAACGATTTTGTCGCCAACCTTAAGGGGTTTGCCGTAATAGTCGGTAGTAACGTTTTTACCGAGCTTTACAACGGTACCTGTACCCTCGTGACCGAGCTCAACAGGGATGTAACCAAAGGGGTCGCCCTTGTATTCGTGTACGTCGGTACCGCAGATACCGGTCTGCTCAACCTTTACGAGTACTTCGTCGTCACCGATTTCGGGTACGGGAAGAGTGAGAATATCAATCTTCTTTTCGCCTGTTAATACGGCAACTCTTGCTTTTTCGGGAATGTTAAATTCTGCCATGGGAATCTCTCCTTTATAAAAATTATTATTGTGTTATTATTTTAACATACTTTTTAAAAATTTGCAATGCCTATGTTTTGATTTTTTTGCTTATTTTTTTTGCACACTCAATAAATACTCTTTATATATGAGGTTGGAGAAAAGCCCGTGACGTTTTTAAAAGCGCGGGTAAAGCTGTGGATACCCGAATATTTTAATGCGTCTGCTATTTCGCCCACACTCATATTCCCTTCTCTTAAAAGTCTTTTTGCTTCCTCTATTTTAAGGAAGGACAGATACTGCATAGGACTTTTTCCCGTGTTTTCCTTAAATATATAGGAAAGCTTTGATTTCCCCATAAAAAAGTGATTGCAAATATCCTCTAGCCTTAGGTTTTCGTAAACCATACTGTTTAAATATTTCTTAATAAGAACGGCGGTGGAATTGTCGCCTATTCGTTTTGCTTCTTCATTTTCCAAAATTGCGTTACCGCCCGTACCGCTTCTTATAAGCTTTATAAGAAATTCCTCAAGATAAGCTGCCATAAGCTGTGTGGAACCGAAAGCCTCTCCTTCAAAATCTATTGCGTGACGGTTTTTAAAATCCCCCTGCACTTCGCCTAAAGCGTTCTTCGCCTCTTTAAGAAAAAGCGATAAAAGCTTTTTAGAGTTATCGTCTAAATCAAAGGTTTTTTTATGGAAAAAGGACATAGCGGGACTGTCTGTTAAAAAGGTTACCACAAACATATTGTTAGGCACTTTTTTATTTGAAATATGGCTGTGTACGTCATTTGGACAATGGAATATTGCCTGACCTGCCGTCAAGGTTTGACCTAAACCATCGGTAACGGCAACTATTTCACCCTTATCAACGTAAACTATTTCCCAAAAATCGTGCTGTTCGGGGGCGTGGTGAAATTCCTTGCCGTGTTCAAAATAATATATACTTATAAAGCCTGTTATTTCAATTTCTTTTTTTACCGTATTTCTCTTTTCCATAACTACCTCGGAAGAAATGTTAAATTAAATGTACCTTTTGCTAACTACTTTGGGTTATTTTTATTGTATAATCAATATATATTAAAGTCAATGAAAATTTTTGTTAAATTGGTTGGAGGCTTTATATGAAGAAATTTAAATTTTTTGACAGCCCGCGGTACAACATTTTGGTGTATGTGCTTTGCTTTTTGATGATTTTACTTTGTCTGGGCTTTTGCTCCACCAGTAAAACCATTTTTCTATCTCCCGTAACAAACGCCTTAAATATGAGCCGAAGCGCCTTTTCGGTTGCCGACACCTTCCGTTTTATTTCGTCTGCTGTTGTCAATGCTTTTTTCGGAGCGCTTGTTACGAAATTCGGCACTAAAAAGCTTATTCTTGCGGGACTGCTTTTCCTCATAGCTTCTATGCTGTTATTCGCCTTTTCAACCACACTTTCCGGCTTTTATCTTGCGGGCACGTTCCTTGGTATCGGCTTTTCCTGGACTTCCACCTCTATGGTGGGTTCAATAATCAGACGCAGAGCGGCAAAAAACGTGGGTACGGTTATGGGCATTGTTCTTGCCGCTAACGGTTTCGGCGGAACAATCGCAACCAATATTTTAACCCCTATTATAAGCAGCAGCGTTTTCGGTTATAAAAAGGCTTATATTTTAATAGCCTGTCTTGTGGGTGCGGTTTTTCTTCTTTTTCTCTTCTTGTATGCCGATAATAACAAATCGGCTCTGCACAAGGACAACAAAACCACCAAAAAAACCGCAGATTTTGAAGGTATCGGAATTAAAGACGCTTTAAAAAAGCCTTATTTTTATATGATTTGCTGCTTTATTTTTCTTTCCTGCCTTATTCTTCAAGGTCTTGCTGCTTCCTATGCTGCTGTTTTGGAGGATACCGGTCTTTCAAAGGGAATGGTTACTACAATTATCAGTATTTATACCTTTACTCTTGCCTTTTCAAAAATTTTAAGCGGAACACTTTACGATAAATTCGGACTTAAAACCGCTGTTATTGTTTCCCTTGTTTGCGGTATTTTAAATATTTCTGCTCTGCTTACAATCGGAGACACCCTACTCGGTAAGATTATTGCCGTTATAAGCGCTTTATTATTTGCTCTTTCTCTTCCCTTAGAAACGGTTATGTTACCGATTTATGCAGGTGAATTTTTCGGACTTAAATCCTATAATGACGTGTTGGGAATTTTTGTTTCTATTTCATATTTGGGTATGTCCATCGGCGCTCCTGCTATGAATATTTTTTATGATATTTTTGGTAACTACACATTATCACTTGTTTCTTTACTCATTATTTTGGTTATTATAAGCTTTATTTTCCTTATAGCAATGAAGCTTTCTTATAAACACAAAGAACAACTCGAAAGGATGTAAAACTATGAAATTTTTAATGATTGGCGCACATCAGGATGACAACGAATTTCGTTGCGGAGGTATTACTCCGAAGCTCAAGGCACAAGGTCACGACGTAAGATTTTTAAGCCTTTGTAACGGCAGCGGCGGTCACCACATTATGACTCCCGAGGAAACGGTTGCAAGACGAGCAGGAGAATCTGCACAGGTAGCAGAGCTTCTTGGTATTCAGTACGACGTATGGACCGATATGAATGACTGTTCGTTAGAGCCTACCCTTGAAAACAGAAGAAGACTTATCCGCTATATAAGAAACTATAATCCCGACGTTATTATCACTCACCGCGCTAACGACTATCACGCCGACCACCGCGCCGCAGGTATTTTGGTGCAGGACGCTTCTTATATGCTTATCGTTCCTCACGAATGTCCCGACACCCCTGCTATGACCGACACTCCTCTTATTCTTTATTATGAGGATCGCTTTACGAATCCCGATTTTGAACTTGCTCTTATTGTTCCTACCGATGACGTACACGATATTAAACTTAAGATAGCCGACATTAACGTATCTCAGGTTTATGAGTGGCTTCCCTATACTACTCACGATGAAGTTCCTGAGGGCAAAGAAGAACGCTTCGAGTGGCTTAAGGGCATTAATTTAACCGAAGACACCACCGACGAAGAGGTTATGGCTGCTCGCAGAGGATATGCAGTACGTAATGCCAAAACAGCCGCACGTTTCAGAAAAGAGCTTATTGAAATCTACGGCGAAGAAAAGGGCAAAAAAATCAAAACAGCAGAAGCCTTTGCACACTGTCCCTACGGCGCCCCCCTTACCGAAGAAATGAAAGAATTGTTTAAAAATCTTTAATAAAAAAGAAATGAGCGCTCCGAATGTGCTCATTTCTTTTTTATTAGGGAATAGGGTGTAGGGTGTAGGAAAAAGGGTATGAAATTAATTTCTTGTATTTTGTTTTTTTCTGTGATATACTAAATACGCCAAACAAATTGCATATTTTAGGAGGATTACAGTTTTTATGGGGGTATTATACCCTTTTATACACATACAATATTTTTGTAAATTTTGCAAAACCGCAAATTCCTACAAGCTATTGTGTGTGTAAATCCTCATTACTTGTAATTTGTTTGGCGACAATCGGAGTTTGCGTTTTTCGGTGCGGTAACTTCGGTTGCCGCACTTTTTTATTATAAAGGAGTTATTATGGAATCTCTGGTTTTTATTTGCCACCCCGATAAAAATGGTGTTTACAGTATTGGCGACAGATATATAAATCTTGTGCAATATAAAAACCCTCTTTCAAGATTTGACAACACCATAATTTGTCCTATCTGCGATGCCTATCAAATTAAAAGTTATGAATACGTCTGCGGTGTTTGCGGTTATAAATACTCTTTTTATAGTGAGGAAAATGCAGAGGAATTCATAAAACAGAATAAAGAAAAAATAGAAGAATTAAAAAAGAATTACGGACGACTTTATTAAACTTCGCACAGTTTAAACGGGACGATGTGGGCATCGTCCCCTACAAAATACCAATTAATATATGTTGTAACGAAAGAGATAAAGCCCCCAAAATAGATATTGGTGAAGTTTTTTACAGCATTAATAAAAGGATAAAAGAAGTCTTAGAAATAGGACTTCTTTTTTTGTTGAAAAAAGTCGGAAAAGGTGATAAAATCAGTATATAAAACAAAAAAGAGGGGTTATAGTGAAGCCTTCATTTCAGATTAACGATACCGATAGGTTCTGGCAGGATGCATATGATAATGCTGAGGAAGAGCTTAAAGAGGTTAAGGAACTGGCAATTAAAAATGCAAAAAAGAAAAAAAGAAAAACGGTTATAGCATTATGCATAACCGCTGTTTTGCTTGTTGCCTTATCGATTCTTTTTGTTGTTATTCTTCTTCCGCAGTTAAGATATAATAAAGCTCTTGGTCACATAAAAAACGGAGATTATGAAAAGGCAATTGAGATATTTGAAGACCTTGGTGACTATAAGGACAGTAGTGACAGAATTTTTAGAACCAAATACGACGTTGCGCTAAGGCTTTTTAGTGATGAAAAATACGGGGAAGCATATATTTTCTTTGATGAGCTGGGGGAATATCACGATTCTTTAGGACTTAAAAAAGAATGTTTATATAAAGATGCCCTTAAACTTATGGAAAAAGCAGAGTGGGAAAGGGCAAAGGAGAATTTCAATGCCCTTGGTAATTATAAAGAAGCAGGAAAAAATATAAAGGAATGTAATTATCAATTAGGACTTATTGCGATAAAGGGCGAAAAGTGGGAAGCGGCGGTAAATATTTTTTCTTCACTTGCCGATTATAAGGACAGCAACGAGCAGCTTGTTCTGTCAAATTATAACAAAGCAAAGTCTTATCACAAGGCAGGAAAATATACCGAAGCGGTTAAAATTTTTGAAGAAATTTCAGATTATGAGGATAGCCTTAATTTAAAACAACAGTCAATGTTTGCCTATGTAAAAGGGCATCAAAATGCGGAGGACTTGACCACCTTTGAATACTTAAAGGAATTAGTAAGCGTAAATTATGAGGAATCAAAGGCAATTCACAAAAGCCTTTACTCTTGGTCTGCCAAATGTATTATAAATAACAGTAAAGAGGATAAAACCACCGATAGCGCCGTTATATCCCGTTTTGATACCGTTTATTTTCACGTTACTCTTTCGGGCGGCGCACCAAATGCTACCACTACTGTAAAATATGAAATAGTTTTCCCAGGCGGCAGTGTTCAAAAGGGGGATTTCGGAAAAAATTGGAAGTCGGGCAGCGAAGGCTGTACGTGGGTATGGTTTAAAACCCCCGCCTATGCCGAAACAGGCTACGCCTATGTTAAACTTTACGACCTTGAAGGCACTCTAATCGGCGAAGACGAGGTTTATATAGGGAAGTAAAAAAACACGCCCGAAGGCGTGTGTATAATCAAAGCGAAGCGTTGTATCACATCAAGCTGCAGAAAATACGTGCCACAAATAATTTTCTGTGCAAAATGGCTTAACCATGCAAATAAAACTCACTTTTTTTCACTGGAATTCTCCTTTGCGGTGCGGCAGGATGCGATCAACATCACTCTTAAAGAAGTGCATTTAGAAGACAGTGCCATATACAGCTGTTCGTCGATATAATTTGTTCTGCGTAATAATTCAAGCCAATAACCTGTTTCACTTGCTTCTTTTAGGGCAATTTCTAGTTTGGAAATAAAATCTTTTTTACCTTGTGCGTATTGTGCTTCGTTGATATTAGCACCAATGCTTGTTCCGCTTCTGCCAATTTGATTAGAAATAATAGATTCATGATTTGCTTTCAAACGCTTTACAAGATTTATAATATCTACGGAAAAATTCATCGAAAGCTCTGCAAGCTTGTTTTCTTTCACAAAATCGCCTCCTTTTTTAAATTATATCATAAAATCCAGAATGTTTCAATGATGCATCACCTGACGGTGATATGATGTTATGCGTTGCATAATGATGTTGCTCGTATAACTCGCAATGATGCGATGTTTGCTCGAAAACATTAGCGAAGCGACATCACAAGGCGAAGCCGTCATCGTTAGCGTAAGTGACATCATTTGCCAAAGGCAAACATCATTCAAAAAAGCCTGACTTGTCTATTAGACAAATCAGGCTTTTTTGTTGGTGACCCGGACGAGATTCGAACTCGTGTTACCGCCGTGAAAGGGCGGTGTCTTAGGCCTCTTGACCACCGGGCCGTATTGGTGGCGATAGTGGGACTTGAACCTACGACACTGCGGGTATGAACCGCATGCTCTAGCCAACTGAGCTATATCGCCATTTATATCAGTCACATATCGCGACTTTGACATTATAACAACTTGTAACGAGATTGTCAAGTATTTTTTTTGAAAAATATTAAAACTAAAAATACTTGATATAATTTGCATTACATTGTATAATATTTCTGTATGAACAATTTATAGTTTATTTACAATTTATAAAAGGGAATGTTGTAAACTGTAATAAATGTTTTTAATTTCTTAAAAGGAGTGTCCCTAAATGATTAATGTTTCCGGACTAAGCAAAAGATACGGCACACATCTGGCTGTTGAAAATGCTAATTTTAGGATAAGCAAGGGCGAAGTTGTAGGCTTTCTCGGCCCTAACGGCGCGGGTAAATCCACTATAATGAATATTTTAACCGGTTATCTCTCTCTTACTCAGGGTGAGGTTAAAATTGACGGCTTTAATATTATGACCGATCCCGAACTTGCTAAAAAGAGAATCGGCTATCTGCCCGAAATTCCTCCCCTTTATCTTGATATGACTGTAAGAGAGTATCTATATTTCATATATAATTTAAAGAAGGTAAGATTTCCGAAAAAAGCACATATTGATGAAATTATCCGTCTTGTACGTATTGACGAGGTTGAAGGAAGACTTATTAAAAACCTTTCAAAAGGTTTCCGTCAGCGTGTTGGTATTGCAGGCGCACTTGTGGGAAACCCCGACGTACTTATTTTGGACGAGCCTACCGTTGGTCTTGACCCTAAGCAGATTATTGAAATCCGCGATCTTATTACAAAGCTTGGAAAAAATCACACCATTATTCTTTCCTCCCACATTCTTTCCGAGGTTCAGGCGGTATGTAAGCGTGTTATTATAATTAACCGCGGTCACATAATTGCCGATGATACTCCCGAAAACCTTTCTAAGAATCTCTCAAAAGACCATTCTCTTATTGCCAGAGTTATGGGCAGAGAGGATGACGTTATGGGCGTACTTAAAAGCGTTAAGGACGTAAAGGCAGTAGAATGTCTTGGTGAGCTTGAAAGCGGAAGCAGAGATTATCATATATTCCCCGAGGCTGATGCTGATATAAGAGCAGAGGTAACAAAGCGTCTTGCAGAAAGACAGAAGGTTCTTTTGTCTCTTAAAAGCAACGAGCTTACCCTTGAGCAGATATTCCTTCGTCTTACCGGAGATGACGATATGCAGTCTTACTTTGAGCCGTCTGATAACGACCTACAGCAGAACGAAGCAAAGGCTGAAGTTGCTGAAGATATAGACGAGGAACAGCTTGAAACGAAGGCAGCGATAGCTGAAGCAATAAATGAAGCCGAGGCGGAAGAAAACGCAAAGGAGGAAAACTAAATGAGTGCTATATTTAGACGTGAAATGAGAGCGTATTTTACCTCCATTATTTCCTATGTATTTTTTGCAGCCTTCTTTGCTATTGAAGGTCTTATGTTTGCAGCCCTTTATCAAGCGGGCAGTACCGAGGTTTACAGAATTCCCTTTATGTTCCCCCTTTATCTTACCATCTTCCTTATTCCTCTTCTTACAATGAGAACCATAAGTGAAGATAAGCGTCAGAAGGTGGATCAGGTGCTTCTTACCGCTCCTGTTTCGGTAACCTCTGTAATTATGGGCAAATTCTGGGCTTGTGTATCAATTTACGCTATAGCAAATGCGCCTCTAATCATTTTCCAGACTATAGTTTCTTACCATGCAGCAGCAAACTGGTTGCAGTTTTTATATTCCTTGCTTGGAACTTTGCTTTTAGGCTCTACACTTATTGCAATAGGAATTTTTATTTCCTCCATTACAGAAAGCACAGCTCTTGCGGCAGTTCTTTCGGTAGTTGCAAACATTGTAATAATGTTCATTTCACAGATATTCCAGATTATCGGAATTGAATGGCTTACAAAAATCACATCTGCCATTGCTTTGCTGGACAGATTCACAAGCTTCTCCGACAGTATATTAAAGGTAGAGGACGTTGTTTACTACATTACCGTAATTATAGTATTCGTGTTCCTTTCTGTTCGTTCTGTCGAGAAACGCAGATGGTCTTAAAAGGGGGACGGTAAAATGGCTAAGATTAAAAACAGATTTTTATTTAAACGCGGCGGTTACGCTGTACTTGCTATTGCTATCGTTCTTACGGGCGCGATTTTAGTGAATGTTCTTATGAGCTTTCTTGCAAAGCGCGTCGATTTGGAATATGACCTTACCAGCGACAAAAAGCACTCTATCAGCGAAGAAAACGCAGAGTATATTAAAAGTGTTGATAAAGAAATTAACATTTACGTAATGGCTGCTTCGGCAAGTGAATATTACGGCGGTTATATGAACTACTATGCTAATCAGATGGGTTATACCGATTCTACCGGTGACTACTATGAGCAGACCACCAAGTTCCTTGAAAAGTATGCCGATTTAAACAAAAATATCAAGGTTACCTATATGGACCCCTACGGTACTCAGATGGCTGAAATTTCTACCAAATACCCTGAGTCCTTTATGTACGGTGATATTCTTGTAACCTGTTCCTTTACAACTTCAAGCGGCGCAACCCTTGACAACTACAGAAATCTTACCCTTACCGATATATATACTGCTGAGGATACCTCGGGTATGGCTTCTATGGGATATGATTACTACTACATTAACGGTTCCCGCCTTGAAACCTCCCTTACAAGCGCCGTTGCTTCTGTAATCAGCGAAGAAACCAAAAAGGTTGCTTTCCTTGCTTCCCACAGCAAAGCAGGTACATTTGATTACTTTAAAGGAGTGCTTGAACTCAATAACTTTAAGGTTGACGAAATTACAGGAGATATTTTAAAGGAAATTCCTCAGGAATACGATGCGGCTGTTATTGTTGCTCCCGTTAAGGACTTCACCAAAGAAGAGCTTAGCGCATTAAGTGTATTCTTAGAGGGCAACGGAAAACTTTCAAAAACCCTTTTGTTCTACGGTGATACAGGCTATCAGAGATTGCCTAACCTTTATAACTTCCTTGGCGAATGGGGAATCGCGGTTGAAAACGGTATAGTTTTCGAAACCAATGACGGTTACTATATGGATAAAAACCACGCAACCTATATGTCTTTTGGACAGAGTAACGCTCCATTTACCATTGCCAATGCATTTTTAAGCGGTTATAACGTACCTATGTACGAAAACGGCGAAAACTACGGCGGAAGAACTACCCAAACCATTATCGGCACAAACGGTACATCTGTAATTGTTCCTGTTTCCGCCGATCCTTCGGTTGCTCCTTCAAAGGACCTTGAAAAGCGTAAGCTTTCCAATGCAATTATTTCTACCGAAGAGGATTTTGATAACGACACCGATAAGAGTATCTTCAGCCGTGTAATTGCATTCTCAAGTATTGACTTTATTTCTCAGGAATATATTGAAAGATATGCAAGTACCGTTGATTATAAGCTTACCGCTCTTAATGCCCTTCGTTACGGTACGGGAATGAGCGAAAAGACAATTACATTCGAAAACAAGACTATAGATGCTACAAGTGAGCTTTACGTTACCTCCAGCGCATCGGTAAAGGCTGTCAGAATTATATTTGTGGGAGTTCTTCCCTTACTTGTTCTTGCCGCAGCATTTGCTATATTCTTTATAAGGAGAAATAAATAATGTCTGAAAACCAAAAGGATTTCATTCCCGAGGAACAGGAGGACGATTTTTCTTCCTCCACGGTTTTTGCCGCACCAAGTGAGCATAAAGATAAGAAAAAAGCGGGTAAACACCGTCTCGGCTTAAGACTTCTGGCAATCTTCCTCGTTGTTGCCATAATTGGCGGCAGCGTATGGTGGGTAGCAAAATATATTGCAGAAAAGTCGTCAGGCGAGGGCAGTACCTTTGAACCTAAACAGATGGTGACGTTAAGTGCGTCTTCCTTTAAAAAGCTTACCGTTATTCACGATGCAGCCACCTTGGTTTTAAACAGCAGTATGAAAGAAGAAAGCGGACAGCAAAAGCAGGTTTGGACCCTTGAGGGCTATGATGAAACCCTTATTGATAAAACCTCTCTTAATCAGATAGCGTCATATGCATCTGCTGTTACGGTATTCGGCGAATATGATTATGACCAAAACACCCAAAAAGCGCAGTTCGGTCTTGATAAGCCGGTTGTTACCGTAAAGGTTGAGGCAAATGACCAAAAACAGAACTTTGTGCTGACTCAGGGTAATTCTACTGCAGACGGACAGTATGCATATTTGCATATTTCTTACTATCCCAATAAAATTTATCTTGTCAGCAGAAGCACCCTTACGGGCTTTATTGTAGAGCCTTTAGACCTTGCTATAAGCACCGCAATTCCCGCAATTGAAAAAAACAGCGACAATGCAGGTTATTTTGACAGTGAGGGTGTGCTTAGCGACTTTGATACCCTTACAATTTCGGGCAGCAGATTTGAAAAGCCCCTTGTGTTTATTCCCAATAGGGATAACAGATTTAGCTCCTACGCCACCTATATCTGCACTTCGCCGAAGCTCAGAATTGCAGACGGTGTTGTTGAGGATATAAGAAATTCCTTTGCAAACGGTGTTTCTGCTTCAAGCGCTGTGTCCTTCGACCAGTCGAAAGAGAGTATCAAGAAATTCGGTCTTGATAAGCCTGATATTGTAATCACTTTAAAGGTTGCAGGAAAGAACTATTCCTATAAACTTAAAGCAACCGATGAAAGTATGACTCAGTATTACATTCTTGCTTCTACCGACAGAATGATAAGAACCGTTACCATAAGCAGTATGGAATATCTTTCCAATGAGGAAAAGGATTTCTATTTAGGCTTTATGGCGCTGGAGTCTATCGCAGACGTTAGCGAGTTTAACGTGACGGGAGATATTAATGCCGCCTTCACACTTAACAAAAAAGAAGATGAAGAAGGCTATGACATTAAGTGCAACGGAAAAACTATAGAAAGTGAGCCTTTCCAGACCTTCTATGCCCTCTTTATAGGTACTACCGCTATTGATTATAATACCCAGAAGGTATCAAAGAAGGCTGACCTTAGTATTACCTTAAAGCATCACGACGGTTCTGCTCCGACAGTACTTTCCTTCTTTAAAATAAGCGATTCCCGTTATCAATACAGCGTGGGCGGAACGCCTATGGGACAGATTTCCTCCACCGCTTACGATAAACTGGTTAGAGAAATAGAGAAACTGATAAAATAAAACAAATGCCTCGCTTACGTGAGGCATTTGTTTTATTTTAGGGAATATGGAATAGGGAAAAGGGGTAAGAAGAAATTTCTATTCCCCTACTCCCTTATTTTTAATTTTTTGTAAAAATTAAAAATAATTGTTCCCATTTTGTAACTTTTGTGGTACAATGTTTTATGTATAAGTATGTGCAAAAGGAGGTAGCCCAGTGAAGAAGAAATCAGCTTTAATTATATGTCTTGCAGTTATACTGCTGAGTATGTCTCTTTGCGGTTGCTCCCCCTTTACAAGAGATGCAGAATCCCTTCTTGTCGCGCCAAAGCTGACGGGTGAGCTTCAGCCTGTGCAAGAGGCTTTGGAAAAGTCTATTAGCGGAAAATATTCCTTTAAATTCCCCGCTTCCGGCGAAACGAAATCAGCCATAACATTGGTTGATTTGGACGGTGACAGAGTTAACGAGGCGGTTGCCTTTTACAGCACCAGCGTAGATAATACCGTAACAATGCACGTATCGGTGTTGGGCAGTGTTGACGGCGTTTGGAGCTGTTTTGCCACCGAGGAAATCGTAGCGGGCGGTGTCGAAAGGGTGCATTTCGTTGATACTGACGGCGACGGCACAAAAGAAATTGTTGTAGGCTGGAATGTTTACGGTGCGGTTGATAAGACCGTTTCGGTTTACGATTATACAGGAAAGACCTTAATGACTCTTATAGAAGAGCCTTACACCACCTTTGTTCTTTGCGATTTGGATAACGGTTTTTCCACCGACATTTTGACGGTTTATCTTGATCAGGCGGCTGTCAGCGCTTATGCAAAATATTTTGATATCACCGTAAGAGGTGTTGCTCAGCTGGGTGTATGTACTTTAGATCCTAACGTTACAGCGTACTATGATCCAATACTTGTAAAAATGAGTGACGAAAGATACTGTTTATATATCGACTGTGTAAAGGGTGCGGGACTTGTTACCGAGATTTTATATGTTGATAACGGAGCGCTCATTTCCCCGTTTTACAATGCCGAAACAAAGGAGACGGTGGATACCTTCCGTCCGCAGATAGTTCCTTGCAGAGATTTTGATAATGACTCTGTTCCCGAAATTCCCGTTATGATAGAACAGCCAGTAGATATAAATCAGTCGGTATCGGCGGCATATCTTACGGTGTGGAAGGCTTTTGACGGGAAAGAGCTTGTGGATAAATTTTATACCCTTATGAATTATTCTGACGGCTACAGCCTGACTCTTACTAAGGATTTGGCATTTAATTCAGCAACGGTGCGAAATCTGGAAATGAGAGAAAGAATAGTTTATGACTATGATTATAAGAATAAAAAGTTCGGTAATGAAATTTTCAGAATAAGGGTTGTTTCAAAAATCTCATACGATAGCGCAATATACAACGAGGGCTATATTGTTCTCGATATCAGCGATACTCAGGTATGGCTTGCAAAGCTATCGGAGGATGCACATAAGTTCGAGATTGACGAAAAAACCATAAAAGAAACGTTTGCACTTATAGGAGGATAACATATGAGAAAGCTTCTTTTGGTAGAGGACGAAGTAGCAATAAGAGAATTTGAAGCCATTAATCTTCAGCGCGCAGGATATACCGCAGTTCAGGCGGGAAGCGGTGAAGAGGCTCTTGAAATATATGATTTGGCGCCCGACAGCTTCGATATTGCCCTTCTTGATATTTCGATGCCCGGAATGGACGGCTTCACGCTGTGTAAGGAGCTTAGAAGCAGAAGTAAATCTCTTGGTATTATTATGCTTACCGCACGTACTCAGGAAATGGACAAGGTAAGTGGTCTTATGCTGGGCGCAGACGATTATATTACAAAGCCCTTCAGCCCAAGTGAGCTTCTTGCCCGAGTTGACTCTCTATATAGACGTGTGGAAATGAACCGCAATACAGCCGTTTCGGCAGGAGATGAAATAAAGCTGGATGAGTTTGTTCTTAATCTTCGCAGAAGAACCCTTTCTAAGAACGGAAATCCCATTGAGCTTACTCAGGTAGAGTTCCAGATAGTTGAATATTTCTTCCAGAATCCCGATACTGCCCTTGACAGAAACGATATATTGACACGTGTTTGGGGAGCAAGATATTTCGGAGAAGAAAAAATAGTTGACGTAAATATAAGAAGACTTCGTATGAAGATAGAGGATGACCCTTCAAAGCCTACGCGTCTTGTAACGGTATGGGGTATGGGTTATAAATGGAGCACAAATTCTTAAAGTAAAAAAGGATAAATTGAGTTGAATTTTGAAGTTCGTTTTAAGAGTATTTTAAGCAGATGGATAAAAAATGTTTATCTGCCTGTATTTACAATAGTTTTAATACTTGCCACTGTGACCTGTGTAGTAGTAAGAAATACTTATCTTAACAATGTGGAAGATTCTGCAGAAGAGTATGCAAGAAGTTTTTCTCAGCTTTCTACAATGGACAGTGATTTTTTCCCGCGCGCCGCAAAGGAATATTGCGAGGAATTTGAGGCGAAGGACAAAATTGAAATTATGGTGCTTGACAAAAATGGTGAAATTCTGGTCAGTACCAGCGGCTTTGAAAGAAAAGATTTACCAATGCCCGACTATAAACGCGCCTTGCAAAGTGAGACTAAAAGCGCGGTATGGATGGGTAAAAGCAGCGCAGGAGAAAAAATTCTTGCAGGTACTTATATATTGGAAGATTACGGAAAAGGCTCAAACGGCGCCATTCGTTATGCCGTATCCTTAAAGCTTTGCAACCGACAGATAAGAGAAAGCGTAATTATGGTTATCGGTCTTGCGCTTTTTGTACTTGTCTTTTCGGCAACAACGGGACTTTTCTTTGTAAAATCCATTATACGTCCCGTGAGAGCGGTTTCTGCCGCCGCAAGAAAAATCGCGGCAGGTGATTATAAGGAACAATTAAGCTCTACACACGCTGATGAAATCGGTGAGCTTTGCGATTCCATAAACTATATGCAGTCGGAGCTTACTGCCGCAGAAAATCTTAAAAATGATTTTATATCATCTGTTTCCCATGAGCTTCGAACACCCCTTACCGCCATTCGCGGTTGGGCGGAGACGGCAAAAATGAGTGTGGGTGAGGATACCGCTCTTGTTGAAAGAGGTCTTGACGTAGTGTTAAGCGAAGCCGACAGACTGTCCGGTCTTGTGGAGGAGCTTCTTGATTTTTCACGTATGCAAAGCGGAAGATTTACCTTGAACATTCGTCCTTTTAACGTAGCAGAGATACTCTCTTGGGCTGTGGATATGTACGTAGAACTTGCCGCCAAGCATAATATTGAGGTGCTTTTTACACCTTCAAAAAACGAAATTACGGTTAACGGAGACCCTGACAGAATAAAGCAGGTGTTCATAAATATAATCGATAACGCCGTTAAATATACAAATGAAAAGGGACAGGTGCTCATTCAGGAGGTATTAGAGGACGGCTGTGTAAAGATAACCGTCAAGGATACCGGTGTGGGCATTCCCGCGCAGGATATTGACAGAGTAAAAGAAAAATTCTACAAATCAAACAATTCGGTAAGAGGAAGCGGAATAGGTCTTGCTGTTGCCGATGAAATTATAAAACAGCATCAAGGACTTTTATTCCTTGAAAGTACCGAGGGAGTGGGAACCACCGTTACGGTAGTGCTTCCCATTTACATTGTTCCCGAAGAGGAAATCGAAAAAATAATTCCCCCTGAAAACGAAGGCGATACAAATGAGTAAAAAATGCAAAAAGTGTAAATTTACTTCAATTGGCGGTCAGGCGCTTATTGAAGGAATTATGATGAAGTCTCCAAATAAGCCAAGCGCCCTTGCCGTAAGACTTCCCGACGGAAGTATTGATATAACGCATATGAAGGACAAGTCCGTTAAGGACAGGTGCAAATTTTTTGCTATCCCCATTATACGCGGTGTGGTAGGCTTTGCGGAATCAATGATTTCTGGCTATAAGGCTATGATGATTTCCGCCGATAAATCGGGCTATGCCGATGAGGTTGATGAAAAAACGGGCGAAACCAAAAAAATGAGCAACGGCACCTGGGCGGTTATTTCGGCAATCGCTATGGTACTTGCCCTTGCCCTTTGCTTTGCCCTTTTTATGTATCTGCCCCGACTTGCAGTTGACGGTCTTAAGCTTCTTTTTAACGTAGAGGAGTTCAGCCCCATTGTTCGTTCGATTATCGAGCAGAGCATAAAGCTTATAATATTTTTAGCCTACGTTATAGGCGTGTCCTTTATGAAGGATATTAAAAGGGTTTTTCAGTATCACGGTGCTGAACATAAAACCATTTTCTGCTATGAAGCAGGACTTCCTCTTACGGTAGAAAACGCAAGAAAGCAAAAGCGTTTTCATCCCCGTTGCGGAACCTCCTTTTTAATTCTTATGATAATCATAAGCGTTATTTTTTCCACCCTTGTTCAAGTAGCTTTTAAAGACGTTTATTCAAACAGAATTGTCTGGTCGCTTATAAAAATTGCTATGGTACCTCTTATCTGCGGTGTAGGATATGAAGTTTTAAAACTTTGCGGAAAGTATGATAACATTATAACTAAAATTATTTCAGCCCCTGGTGTATGGGTACAGCGCATTACCACTAAGGAGCCTGATGACTCTATGCTGGAAATTGCAATCGCCGCTCTGGGTGAGGTACTGAGTGATGAGGATAAAGAGAAGTTTTTGCCTAAATTAGAGGAAGAAACAGTAGAAGAAGCAGAGGAAGCAGAGCAAGAAAATGACAATATTTGAGTGTTATCAACAGTCTAAAAAGCTTCTAAAGGATGCAGGAATAGAAGACAGCTCCTTTGAAGCAAGACAGATTATAAGATATATTACCAAGCTTTCCAATAATGAAATAATAACCCACTATGCCGACAGCCTTGATATGATGCAGGAGACTATGTGGAGGTCGATAGTAGGTCAAAGACTTGACCATTATCCCTTACAGTATATTTTAGGTGAATGGAGCTTTTACGGGCTTAATTTCTTTGTGGGAGAAGGATGTCTTATTCCGAGAGCCGATACCGAGACCTTGGTTGATACCGCCTTTGAGTTTATGAAGAAAAACGAAAAGGCAAGGGTGCTTGACCTTTGCGCAGGAAGCGGCTGTGTAGGAATTACCATTGCAAACAGATTTAAGGAAAGCAGTGTCACCTTGGTTGAAAAATATGACGTTCCTTATTCTTACTGCGAAAAGAATATTCATAAAAACAGCAGTGAGACTCTGTTTTTGGAGAAGGCAGACGTTTTTGATTATATTCCCGACGGACAGTACGACCTTATTGTTAGCAACCCTCCCTATATAAATGCTCGGGATATGGAAAATTTAAGCGAAGAGGTTTTAAAGGAGCCTGACAGCGCCCTTTACGGCGGTGAGGACGGACTTGATTTCTATAGAGTTATTCTTCGCAGATATCCCGAATTTGTCAGAGACGGCGGTATGATAGCTCTTGAAGTAGGTTATGACCAAAGGGAAGCGGTTATTTCTCTTATGGAACAGGCGGGACTTAAGGATATTGGCACTGCTAAGGATATAAACGGCATACACAGAGTCGTTTATGGTACTGTGGCTAGGGTATACTGATTACACAATAAACCAAAAGGAGATATATAGATATGGCAGAAGACAGAAGCAAAGCACTTGAAACGGCACTTGCTAATATTGAAAAGCAGTTTGGTAAAGGCGCAATTATGCGTCTTGGCGAGAATGTAAATATGAAGGTTGACCATATTCCCACAGGTTCCCTTGGTCTTGACCTTGCTCTCGGCATAGGCGGTGTGCCCAAGGGCAGAATTATTGAAATTTACGGGCCCGAATCCTCAGGTAAAACCACCCTTGCCCTTCACGTAGTGGCAGAGGCTCAGAAAATGGGCGGTACTGCCGCATTTATCGACGTTGAACACGCCCTTGATCCTACCTATTCTCAGGCGCTGGGTGTTGACATTGATTCCCTTTTAGTTTCTCAGCCCGACACAGGTGAACAGGCTTTGGAAATTGCTGAAGCGCTGGTCAGAAGCGCTGCAGTTGACGTAATTATTATCGACTCTGTTGCCGCCCTTGTGCCTAAGGCTGAAATCGAAGGCGATATGGGAGACAGCCACGTAGGTCTTCACGCAAGACTTATGTCACAATCCCTCAGAAAGCTTACGGGCGCTCTTTCCAAATCTAACTGTACCGCAATTTTCATTAACCAGTTAAGAGATAAAATCGGCGTTATGTACGGAAGCAGCGAAACCACCACAGGCGGCAGAGCCTTAAAGTTCTATGCTTCGGTAAGAATTGACGTAAGAAGGGTTGAGTCCATTAAGGTTGGCGGTGAAGTTGTCGGTAACCGCACAAGAGCAAAAATCGTTAAGAATAAAATTGCGCCTCCCTTTAAGGAAGCAGAATTTGATATTATGTACGGTAAAGGCATCTCCAAAGAGGGAGAAATTGTTGATACCGGATTAAAGCTTGGTATTCTTTCCCGTAGCGGCGCTTGGTTCTATTACGGCGAAACCCGTATAGGTCAGGGTAGAGATAACGTAAAGCAGTTGCTTCTCGATAACCCTGAGCTTATGAAGGAGTTAGAGGAAAAAATAACTGTAGCTATGGCAGAAAAGACTGCAAAGCCGGAGACAAAGGCACCTGCCAATACTCCCGTAAGCGCTCCTGCCCAGGTGACCAATGAGGAACCCCGCAAACGCAAAAAGGTAAATATCGACATAGCGGTTGACGAATAATGAAGGTAACCGAAATACTGCGCCGACGGGGACATATTTTAGAGGTTCGTTTTGATGACGGCACCTACATTAACCTTGATAAAAGCTTTTTTGAAACCCTCTCTCTTAAAGCGGGGGATGAAATAAGCGAAGACGCGGCTAATGACCTTGAAGACCGTTCCGATTTTTTAAGATGCAAAAACAGAGCATTTTACTATTTATCAAATAGCAGTATAAGTGAAAAAAACCTGAGGGCAAAGCTTTTAAAAACGGGCTTTGCCCCGTGGTGCGTTGAGGAAACGGTTAAACGCTGTAAGGAGCTGGGTTACATAAACGACGAAAGCTATGCTTTGCGCCTTAAGGAAAAATGCGATGAAAACAATCTTTCCAACCGCGCCACAAAGGAAAAGCTGATTACATCAGGTATAAGCAGCGAAAGGGCAAAGGAAATCTGTATTTACGACAGCCTTTTCGAACAGGAAAAAATAAGAAATTTATTAAATTCTAAATATAAAAATAAGCTGTATGAAACCGAAGGCGTAAGGAAGGTAACCAATTCGCTGATAAGAAGCGGATTTTTGTTTTCCGATATAAACAGCGTTATGAAACTGGACGTATTTAATTCAGAGGAGTAAAAAAATGAAAAAAATAGCAATGGTATCCCTTGGTTGTCCCAAAAATCAGGTTGATGCCGAGGTAATGCTTAAAAGCCTTGCTGATGCAGGGTTTATAATCGGCGTAGAAGAAGCCGAGGCTGATGCAATAATCATAAACACCTGCGGATTTATAGAAAGTGCTAAGGAAGAGGCTATTGAAAACATCCTTGAAGCCGCTGCCTATAAAAAGGAAGGCAATTTAAAGGCATTAATAGTAACAGGCTGTCTTGCCGAACGCTATAAGGACGATATAACCGAGGAAATTCCCGAGGTTGACGTGGTTGTGGGCATAGGCTCAAATAAGGATATTGCAAAAATCGTTAGTGAAGCCTTAGACGGCAAAAAGAAAAA
This sequence comes from Acutalibacteraceae bacterium, assembly GCA_045533195.1. Lineage (GTDB taxonomy): Bacteria > Bacillota > Clostridia > Oscillospirales > Acutalibacteraceae > SIG607. The sequence continues at coordinate 20,950 of JAZSHI010000024.1, read as the reverse complement.
TCACTTTGGCAAAAAATCCGATTTAAGTTTAGACGGAGAAAGAATTTTAGGCAGTTACCCCTTTACCGCCTATTTAAAGATAGCAGACGGCTGTAATAACTGCTGTACTTACTGTGCAATTCCGCTGATTCGCGGAAAAATGCGAAGCCGTACCATTGAAAGCTGTGTAAAGGAAGCGGAAAAGCTTGTTGAGGGCGGAGTAAGAGAAATAGTTGTGGTAGCGCAGGATACTACCGCTTACGGCGAGGATTTATACGGTGAAAGTAAACTTCCTGAACTGCTTGAAGAACTTAGTAAAATCGAAAAACTAAAGTGGATAAGGGTTTTATACACCTATCCCGAAAGAATAACCGATAAGCTACTTAACGTAATAAACGAAAATGAAAAAATCGTTAAGTATCTTGATATTCCCCTTCAGCATATTAACGGTGATATTTTAAAGAGAATGAATAGGAAAGGCGACAGAAAAAGCATTACCGCTCTTATTGAAAAAATAAGAAGCAAGGTTGAGGGAATCACCCTTCGCACCACCTTTATTACGGGCTTCCCCGGTGAGACTGAGGAACAGTTCGCTGAGCTTCATCAGTTTATAAAGGATACCCGTTTTGAAAGACTCGGTTGCTTTGCCTATTCGCCTGAAGAGGATACCGTTGCCGCCACCTTTGACGGTCAAATAGATGCGCAGACTAAGGAAGACCGACTTTCCTTAATTATGGATGACCAGATGGTAATTTCAGCCGAGAAAAATGAAGAAAAAATCGGTGAGAGGGTAACCGTTTTAGTTGAAGGCTATGACGATTATCTTAAGTGCTATTTCGGAAGAACTCCCTTTGATGCGCCCGAGGTTGACGGAAAAATATTCTTCTTTGCAACCCGCCCCCTTAATTTCGGAGAATTCGTTGACGTGACGGTCAACGACTCAATAGAATATGATTTGTTAGGAGAAATGTGTGATGAATCTGCCCAATAAACTTACTGTACTTCGTATAATTTTAACCCCCGTATTTATGGCTCTTATGCTTATTGAATTTCCCAATCACTATTTACTATCTCTCATAGTTTTCGGCGTTGCCGCATTTACCGATATGCTTGACGGCAAAATTGCAAGAGCAAGAAACCTTGTTACCTCTTTCGGCAAATTCCTTGATCCACTTGCCGATAAAATGCTTACTACTTCTGCATTTTTAGGCTTTATTGCGCATAATATCGGTTGGCAGATTACATGGGTAGTATTTATCGTTCTATTCAGAGAATTCCTTATTTCTTCCCTCAGACTCATTGTTGTAAGCAGTGAAACCAAGAAGGTTATTGCCGCAAATATTTGGGGAAAACTTAAAACCGTAACCCAAATTGCCGCTATAGTTTTAGGCATTGCATTTGCACAGCTAAAGGAATGGTTCTTTGTCGACGGCGGACTTATTGAAAAGGGACTTGATATAGGCTTTAACGTTGTGCTTTGGGCAAGTACCGTTCTTTGCGTGATTTCGGGAGCCATTTATCTCTATCAGAACAAAGAATTTGTTAATACAACAAAATAAAATTTTACTTACATCGGCCTCTGAATTTATGCTACAATAGATTCAGAGGTGATTTTTATGTTCAAAAAGGGAGATTTCGTCAGCTATAGCACTACAGGTGTATGTGAAATCACCGATGTAATTAAAATGAATACGGCGGGTAAGGAAAGAGAGTATTTTGTTTTAAAACCTGTTTATCAAAAAGGCTCTGCTGTTTACGTGCCATCCGACAATGAAGAACTGGTTGGAAAAATCAGATACGCCGTCGATAAAAAAGAAATCGATGAAATAATTTTAAAGGCTAAAGAAGAGCCGCTTTGCTGGATAGAGGACGATAATAAGCGAAACGAAGTTTTTAAGGAAATAATACGCTCCGGCGATTTATATTCACTTATCAGGCTGGTAAGCTGTATTTATCTTCAGGGCGAAGAGCTTAGTAAAACAAAACACCGTCTTCATTCTGTGGATGCGATAACCTTTTCCAATGCAGAAAATATCTTATATAATGAATTTGCTTTTGGACTTAAAATAAATCCTAACGAAGTAATAGAATATATAAAAGAGAAAATGGAATAATACTTACGTGCACTTGACAAAAACAGGTTTAATGCATATAATATAAAAAAAGAAAAGCGATGATTCGGGAAACAGTAGTTTTTTCTTGCGCCGACAGGGAGTATGCCTCACCGACTGAAAGGGCATACGGGAAAGCAGATTAAATGAATTGCGCCCGTTAGCTTCTTTGGGGAAATTTTAGTATCCAAAGACGTAAAACTGCGTTAAAGTTTTAAGTTATAAAACGGAGTGGAACCGCGATTATTCGCCTCTGATATTGCTGTGCAATATCAGAGGCTTTTTTGTAGGGGACGATGCCCACATCGTCCCGAAAGATTTATTATACTTAAGGAGAGAAGAGTATTGTTAATAAAAACATTTGAAGATATTCGCGCGGTAAAGGAAAGAGATCCTGCGGCAAGAAGCTGGTTTGAGATATTTTTCCTTTATCCCGGTGTAAAGGCAATACGTATGCACCGATGGTCACATTTTTTCTATAAACACGGTTTTAAGTTTATAGCAAGATGGATTTCTCAGGACTGTGTAAGAAAAACGGGAATAGAAATTCATCCCGGCGCTACCATAGGCAGACGTCTTGTTATTGACCACGGTGTTGGAATAGTAATCGGTGAGACCACCGAAATAGGCGACGACGTACTGATTTATCAGGGCGTAACTTTGGGCGGTACCGGTAAGGATACGGGCAAACGTCACCCCACCATTGGAAACAATGTTATGATAAGCGCCGGCGCTAAGGTGCTTGGCCCCTTTAAAGTAGGGGATAATTCACGAATTGCCGCAGGTGCCGTTGTGCTTGAGGAGGTTCCCCCCGACTGTACCGTTGTGGGTGTTCCTGCAAGGGTGGTAAGACGTAACGGCGAAAAGGTTCAGCCCCTTGACCAGATTCACATTCCCGATCCTGTTGCTCAGGAAATTTGCAGACTTGAACAACGTATTAAAGAACTTGAAGAGAAAGGAATTCGATAGTTATGAAAATATTTAATACCTTAACACGAGAGAAACAGGAATTTGTTCCCATTGATGAAAACGAAGTAAAAATTTACGCTTGCGGTCCTACCGTATATAACTTTATTCATATCGGTAATGCCCGTCCGCTTTGCGTTTTCGACGTTTTGCGCCGCTATCTTGAGTGGCGCGGAATAAAGGTAAAATACGTTCAGAATTTTACCGATATTGACGATAAACTCATTAAAAAGGCAAATGAAGAGGGCATTACTGTGCCCGAGGTAGCAGAACGCTACATAAAAGAGTTTCGCACCGACTCTGACGGACTCAATGTAAAACCTGCCACTGTTCATCCCAGAGCCACCGAAAATATCGATGAAATAATTTCGATTATCCAAAGCCTTATTGAAAAGGGCTTTGCTTACGAATCGGGCGGTGACGTATATTACAGAGCCAAAAAGTTTAAGGAGTATGGAAAACTCTCCCATCAGCCTCTTGAGGATCTTGAATCGGGCGCAAGAATTGCCGTAGGCGAAATTAAGGAAGACCCTATGGATTTCTGTCTTTGGAAAGGCGCAAAGCCGGGCGAACCCAAATGGAACTCTCCTTGGGGAGAAGGCAGACCGGGTTGGCACATTGAATGTTCCGCTATGTCCTGCAGATATCTCGGCAAGACCATAGATATTCATTGCGGCGGTCAGGACCTTATCTTCCCCCATCACGAAAACGAAATTGCGCAGAGCGAAGCCGCTAACGGTCAGGAATTTGCGCGTTTCTGGATGCACAACGGCTTTATTAACGTTGACAACCGCAAAATGAGTAAATCTCTGGGCAACTTCTTTACAGTTCGTGACGTTGCTGAAAAATTCGGTTATGAGCCTATTCGTTATCTTATGATTTCCTCTCATTACAGAAGCCCCATAAACTATTCCATTGATATTATCGAACAGGGAAAGAGCGCTCTTGAGCGTCTTTATAACTGCAGAGACAGAATTGATTTTGCCCTTTCTCACGCAGAGGACGGCGGCGAGAAACCCGAATTTGTTGAGCTTCATAAAAATGAGTTTATCGAGGCTATGGAGGATGACCTTAATACTGCAGATGCACTTGCTGCCGTATTTACACTTGCAAAGGATATTAATATGGCTATTGATGCAGGGGCAAAAAAAGAATCTCTTAATGCTATGGCAGAGGTCTTTGATGAACTTACAGGCGTTTTAGGTTTCCTTTATAACCGTAAAAACGATAGTCTTGATGCCGAGGTTGAAGAGCTTATTGCAAAGCGTACTCAGGCAAGAAAAGAAAAGAATTTCAAAGAAGCAGATGCTATCCGTGATAAACTTAAAGAAATGGGTATCATATTAGAGGATACTCCACAGGGTGTAAAATGGACCAGAGCATAAAATTAAAAAAGGAGCCCCTAAACAGAAAAGGGGCTTTCCTTTATGTATCAAAGCATCACGCCTTCGGTACCGATGCGCTGCTACTGGCAAACTTTGCAAATGCAAAGAAAAAGGACAGCTTTGTCGATTTGGGTACCGGTTGCGGAATAATACCCTTTGCGTTGCTTCGGGATGAAAAGGTGGAAAAGGCGGTAGGTGTGGATATAAGCGAGGAAGCAATTTTCCTTGCCGAAAAAACCGCTAAAGAAAGAAATCTTACCGACAAATTTACCCCCATACTTGCTGATTTAAGGGATTTGCCAACCGAACTTAAAACGGGCAAATTTACCCTTGTTACCTGTAATCCGCCCTATTTTGCCGACGGTACGGGTATAAAAAATCCTGACAGCATAGAGGCAACCGCCCGTCACGAAACAGATTGCACCATTGATGACGTAATTGATGCCGCCTTTAAAATGCTTAATACTGCAGGACGTCTTTGTATCTGTCACCGCCCCGAAAGGCTTACTGAAATTCTCAGTAAAATGAGCGAAAAGAAAATCGAGCCCAAAAGAATAAGATTTGTCTGTCAGCGATTTTCCTTGCCGCCCTTTCTTGTGCTTATCGAGGGCAAAAAATGTTCAAAGGCAGGACTAAAGATAATGCCTACTCTTTCTCTTACCGAATGTGAAGAGGAGGTTCGCGCCATTTACGGCGATTACAAAGAGGGATATAAATTATATTGACTTTTTGTGCATAATTATATATAATAGATTGGTATGTATAAATAATTTTTTATGAGGTGTTCAAGATGGCTAAAGCAATTAAACTTACCGAGGAAGGTCTCAAAAAATTACAGGATGAGCTCGAAAACTTAAAAACCGCCGGCAGAACCGAGATTGCTGAAAAAATCAAGGTTGCCAGAGGTTATGGTGACTTATCCGAAAACAGCGAATATGATGAAGCAAAAAATGAACAGGCAAAAATCGAAGCAAGAATTGTAGAGCTTGAAGGAATGCTCAAAAACGTTGAGCTTATTGCCGAAAAGAAGAGCGCAGGTAAAACCGTTACTGTCGGCAGTAAAGTAAAGGTTCTTGACATTGAATTTGATGAAGAAATGGAATTCCGTGTGGTAGGCAGCGCTGAAGCTGATCCCGGTAACGGACTTATTTCCGATGAATCTCCCGTAGGAAAGGTTCTTCTTGGTAAAAAGGTTGGCGAAACCGCTAAGGCAGAAACTCCCGACGGTGAGATTGAATTTAAAATTGTTGCTATTTCTAAATAAGAGGACTGATAAATATGTCAGAAAATAATGTACAAAATCAGGCAGTAGTGGAACAGGATTTAAATGAAATCTTAAAGGTTCGCCGCGAAAAACTTGCTGCTTTAAAGGAGCAGGGCAAGGATCCTTTCGAAATAACCAAGTATGAGGTTACAGGAAATTCCAAGGATATAAAAGAGGAATATACCGAAGGCGAAGAAAAAACCTATAACGTTGCAGGCAGAATTATGTCCCGTCGTATTATGGGTAAGGCAAGTTTCTTCCACATTGCCGATAAAAAAGGCACAATTCAGTGCTACATAAGACGTGACGACGTTGGTGAAGAAGAATATGCCGCCTTTAAGAAAATGGATATCGGTGATATTGTGGGTGTTGAGGGCTTCTCCTTCGTTACTAAAACAGGCGAGGTTTCTTTGCATACAAAGGCTATTAAGCTTTTAGCAAAATCTCTTTTGCCCCTTCCCGAAAAATTCCACGGTCTTACCAATTACGATTTGCGTTTTCGTCAGCGTTACGTTGACCTTATTATGAACGAGGATGTTAAGCGTAACTTTGTTGTTCGTTCTCAGTTTATTAAATATATGAGAAGCTACCTTGACAATATGGGTTATATTGAGGTTGAAACCCCAGTTTTAAATACCATTGTCGGCGGTGCGGCTGCACGTCCTTTCGTTACACATCACAATACTCTTAATATACCGATGTATATGAGAATTGCTACCGAGCTTCCCTTAAAGCGTCTTATTGTAGGCGGTATGGACAGGGTTTATGAAATCGGCAGAATTTTCCGTAACGAAGGTATGGACCCCAAGCACAACCCCGAATTTACTACAGTTGAGCTTTATCAGGCTTATGCTGATTTCCACGATATGATGGATATTGCCGAAGGCATTATTTCCGGCGCCGCAAAAGAAATTCACGGCACCTATGAAGTAGAATGGCTTGGCGAAAAAATCGACCTTACTCCCGGTTGGCGCAGACTTACTATGGTTGATGCTGTTAAGGAATATGCAGGAATTGATTTTGGCGCTATTACTGATGATAATGAAGCTGTTAAAGCGGCAGAGGCTATCGGTGTAGAACTTGCCGAGACTGCAGATAAAACTTGGGGTAACGCTCTTTATGCCTGCTTTGACCAAAAGGTCGAGGGAAAACTTATTCAGCCTACCTTTATTACAATGTATCCTGTTGAGGTTTCTCCGCTTACTAAGGCATCCCCCGAGGATCCGAGACTTACCGAGCGTTTCGAACTCTTTGTTTGCCACAGCGAACTTGCAAACGCTTACTCCGAGCTTAACGATCCTATCGTTCAGCGTCAGCGTTTCGAAAAACAGCTTGAACTTCGTGAGCGAGGCGACGACGAAGCAGAAATGCTGGATGAAGACTTCCTTACCGCAATGGAATACGGTATGCCACCCACAGGCGGTATGGGCATCGGCATCGATAGAGCCGTAATGCTCCTCACCAACTCCGACTCCATCAGAGAAGTAATCCTCTTCCCCACAATGAAACCTTTGGACTGAGAAAAACCGCATAAACACTGTGTTTTTCGAGGTTTTTAACCGCTAAAATCGTAAGCCATAAGCCAAACTTAAGCCAATGCATGTTTTTGTGCAAAAAATGACGGTTTTAAGTGGGCAAGGCAAGAGTAAAAGTTCCAAAAATCACTAAGCCATTTACACTTGAAACCGAGTGTAAATGGCTTTTTGTTATATACAGCTTAATCTTCTTCGAGCAATTTGGAGGGGGATACTTTTAGTACCTGCGCAATTTTGAATAAAGTTTCCAAAGAAACGCCGCGAACTGTACCTGTACCCTCGACCTGACCTACAAAACTTAAACTTTTACCGATGAGTTCTGCGAAATATTCTTGGGTGAAGCCCGATTTCCTTCTATAATATGCAATCTTTAATCCAAGAGTAATATATTTTTCAGGAAACTCTGTTTTCATAATTTTGCACCTCTCATTTTATACATATATTTTACCTAAAAATGAGGCGCATTATTATAAGACATAACTGCAGATATATTTACTTTAAGTGAATAATGATATATAATAAGTAAAATATTATTTACTTGGAGGAACGTATATGCTAAAAAATATCTGCTGTTTTTTCGGTCACAGAACCATTAATGAAACCGAGGAACTAAAAATAAAACTTAGAACGATTATTGAAAAACTGATTGTAGAGAAGCAGGTTGACACCTTTCTTTTCGGGAGCAAGAGCCGATTTAACAGTTTATGCCTTGAAACAGTGACCGAAATTAAAGAAAAATACCCGCACATAAAACGAATTTATGTACGGGCAGAGTACCCCGATATAAGCGACAGCTATAAAAACTATTTACTTGAAAGCTACGAGGACACCTATTATCCCGAAAAGATAATGAACTCAGGCAGAGCCTCTTACGTTGAGCGTAACTATGAAATGATAGATAGTAGTTACTTTTGCATTGTATATTATGATGAACAGGGCGCTCCAACTAACAGAAAAAGCGGCACAAAAATCGCTCTTGACTATGCCGTTAAAAAGCAAAAGCAGGTTATTTTATTAGGGGCGGAAGCAACAAAGTGAGTAAAAATCAAAAAAATTATTACTTGAATATAAATTATAAATGCGATATAATTGAACTATAAAATTTAAAAAGGTGGTTTGTTATTATGTTTTGCACAAATTGCGGAAAAGAAATAATCGAGGGCGCAGCTTTTTGCGCTAATTGCGGTACAAAGATTCAGCTTCCCGAAAAGCCTGCTTACGAAGTAGCTCCTCATGTTGCTCAGCCTGTGGCAGAAGTGCCCGAAAAACCCGCTTACGAGGTGGCTCCCGTAGTACCTCATGATCCTGTTTACGAAGCTCCCGAAAAACCTGCATACGAAGTAGCTCCCGTAGTAGAGTTACCCGTAATAGAAGAAACTCCCGTAGAGGAGATTCCCGCTTATGAGGCTGCTCCCGTTGTAGCCGAACCCGTAGCAGAGGCTCCCATTGTTCCTGCTTACGAGGCTGCTCCTATAGTGGAAGAAGCTCCTGTTGTAGAAGTTCCCGCTTATGAGGAAGCGCCTGTTGCAGAAGAAACTCCCGTAGCACAGCCCACTTTAGAGGAGCCTGTTTACACTCCTTACGCAGCACCTACAGAGCCTGTTTATGAGCCTGTTTATAATCAGAGCGAAGAGGTTAAAAACAACGGACGTGTAGGCTTTGGTAAAGCCATTGCTCTTTTGTTTACTAATATTGTAAACTTTAGCGGTAAGGCATCTCGCAGTGAATTGTGGTTTGGATATTTATTTCTTTTTCTTGTTAATCTTGGAGCAATGATTATAAATCCTGTTTTAGGCTTTTTGTCCTGCATGGCCTCCATGTTGCCCATAGTTTCGGTTGCAGTAAGACGTATTCGTGACACGGGCAAAGACTGGAATTACATATTTATGGGACTTATTCCCATTGTTGGTTCAATTCTTCTTATAATTACCTTCTGTAAGGAAACAGACAGCGAGAAGGAGTAAGAAAAAATGAAAAAGATTATAGCCGTACTTTTATGTTTACTTATGCTTTTTAGTCTTTGCGCCTGCGGTGGTAAGGGCAACAATAATAAAACCGAAAACGGATTTATTTTTAAGGGAAGCAGTTCTACCGTTAACACCGTTCCTATGGGTGTTCCCGAAGTAAAGCTTAATGCTCAGGATATATACGCAAAGCTTGACTATAGTGAAGAAATGTTTTTCGGCACACATAGTCTTTTAGGTGGAGATGAAGCCGAAGAAAAATTCGGTAACGAAACAAATTACATAAAATTTACCCATATGGGAGAGGAAATAGAGATTTCCGCCGTTCCTATGCGAATAGATGCAGGAAAAAACACCCTTAACCATATGGTTCATAACGTAAAGGGATATTACTGGTTGCGCGTTTACTTTATGCGAAAATACGAAAGCAGTATAAATCTTGATACAATGCTTTGCGCCTATACAGTTGAGGACAACAAGCTTATATTAAAGCCTCTTGATAAATTCGAAGTCGATGAAGAAGATAATACTATAGAATATGCCTTTAACGAAGGAACACTTGAATATACCTTTGCCTTTAACGGAAGACATCTTACTCTCACCAATTCGAATACAAGTGTTGACCTTATGTGCGGACTTGACCCACACAGCGAAGAAGACTATTTATATATTAATGCTTATCTTTCTAAAAACAGCGAAGCCTTAGACGGCATTGATAATATCACCTTTAGATATTCCCCCGATGACGATATGTCAAGAATGTACTTTGAGGGCGTTGACGGCGAACAGGTTTACGACGGTATTGCAGAGCTTACCGAAGACGGTCTGTTTACCTTTACAGTACCGTGGGAAAAGGGAACAAAAACCTATCAGTATCTTTATTTTTACTGCGGTGATGGCGGAATTGTCCTTACCGACGGCCAAAACACCTATTACTATAACGATAGCTACAGCGACAGAATAAGAGGTTCTCTTTCCGACTATGTGGTAGAAGACCAGACGGGAACACTTGACGCTTTAAGCGACGCTCAGATAGAAGCCATATTTAAGAAAAAAGAAAATCTTATGGATGACCTTGTCAGCGCCTTTGAAAAAGAAGGCATTTCTGTTTCGGTTGATGCGAAAACCGGCGAACTCGCCCTAGATTCCTCGGTGCTTTTCGGCGGTGACTCCGCTGTGCTTACCGATAAAGGCAAGGCATTTTTGGATAAATTTGCTTGCGTTTATTCCTCTGTTATATTTAACGAAAAATACGAGGGCTTTGTAGCCAAGACTTTGGTAGAAGGTCACGTTGCCCCCGTTTCCGGTGTTTCTTATGATGAAGGTATGCCTTTCTCTAAACAGAGAGCAGACAACGTTAAAAAATACTGTGTAAGCATTGATGAAAAACTTGCTGCAACACTTGAAGCTGTGGGATATTCCAACAGCAAACCTATTAAAGATAAAGACGGAAAGGTAGATATGGCGGCTTCCCGCAGAGTTTCCTTCAGATTTATAATAAATATAAGTGAGTAATTCTTTTAAAAATCATTAAATACTTAAAACAAAAGACGGTTTCCCGTCTTTTGTTTTTTGCCGAAAGACAGAAAATATTGTCGAATAGTGAAAAAGACCAATTTTTGTTGTTTTATTTGTGTAAAACGGCTAAAATAAAAATATTTTGTGTTTGCCTATTGCTTTTTATACTATATATGGTATAATGATAGAGCTCAACAAAGAAGGGGAATAGGTGCCCCTGTTTTTAGATACACAATATATAGTAGTTAGTAAAAAAGAAAGATGGAGGTAGAAGCTATGAAAATTATTAAGAGAAGCGGTAGAGAAGTAGATTTTGACGCATCAAAGATAATTACCGCTATTACCAAGGCAAACGAAAGTGTTGTAAGCAGCGAACGTATGACTCCTATCCAGATTAAACGTATTGCAGAAGACGTTGAAATGGCTTGTATGAATGTAAACAGAGCTTTAAGCGTGGAAGAAATTCAGGATATGGTGGAAGACCAGATTATGAATCAGCGCGCTTTCAGTGTAGCAAGAAGTTATATCACCTATCGTTACACCCGTGCTCTTATCCGTAAGTCCAACACTACAGATGAGCAGATTTTAAGTCTTATTGAATGTAACAACGAAGAGGTTAAGCAGGAAAACAGTAATAAAAACCCCACCGTTAACTCGGTACAGCGTGACTATATGGCAGGTGAGGTTAGTAAGGATATTACAAAGCGTTTGCTTCTGCCCAAGGATATTGTAGAGGCACATGAGCAGGGTATTATCCACTTCCACGATGCAGACTATTTTGCACAGCATATGCACAACTGTGACCTTGTTAACCTTGAGGATATGCTCCAGAACGGCACAGTTATCAGCGGTACTCTTATTGAGAAGCCTCACAGCTTTTCCACCGCTTGTAATATTGCTACTCAGATTATTGCGCAGGTTGCTTCCTGTCAGTACGGCGGACAGAGTATTTCTCTTACCCACCTTGCTCCCTTTGTTGAAATAAGCCGTCAGAAGATAAGAAGTATGGTAAAAGAGGAATATGCCGAAGCAGGTGTTACCCTTGACGGCAATCAGATTGATGCTATAGCTGAAAAGAGACTTCTTGAGGAAATCCGCAAGGGCGTACAGATGATACAGTATCAGGTTGTTACCCTTATGACCACCAACGGTCAGGCTCCCTTCGTTACTGTATTTATGTACCTTAACGAAGCAAAGGATGAACGCACCAAGGCTGACCTTGCTCTTATTATTGAAGAGGTTCTTCAGCAGAGAGTACAGGGTGTTAAGAATGAAAAGGGCGTATGGATTACCCCTGCATTCCCCAAGCTTATCTATGTTCTTGAAGAAGATAATATTACCGAAGACAGCAAATACTGGTATCTTACCGAACTTGCAGCTAAATGTACCGCTAAGCGTATGGTTCCCGATTATATTTCTGAAAAGATTATGCTTCAGAATAAGATTGACAAAAACGGTAACGGCAACTGCTATACCTGTATGGGTTGCCGCAGCTTCCTTACCCCCTTTGTTGATGAAAACGGTAATCCTAAGTACTACGGACGTTTCAATCAGGGCGTTGTAACCGTAAACCTTGTAGATATCGGACTTTCTGCCCAAAAGGATTTAAACGAATTCTGGAATATATTTGATAAACGAATGGAGCTTTGCCACAGAGCGTTACAGTGCCGTCATGAGCGTCTTACAGGCACTCTTTCCGATGCCGCTCCTATTCTCTGGCAGCACGGCGCACTCTTGCGTCTTAAAGCAGGCGAGACCATTGACAAATATCTCCACGGCGGTTATTCTACCATTTCTCTCGGCTATGCAGGTCTTTGGGAATGTGTATATGCTATGACCGGCAAGAAGCTTACCGAACCTGAGGGTGAGGCATTCGGTCTTGCAATTATGAAGAAGCTTAACGAATACACTGCTAAGTGGAAGGCAGCAGAGAATATTGACTACAGTCTCTACGGCACTCCCCTTGAAAGCACCACCTATAAATTTGCAAAGGCTTTACAGAAGCGTTTCGGTATCATTAAGGACATTACCGATAAGAGCTATATCACCAACTCTTATCACGTTCACGTTACCGAGCCTATTGATGCATTCGAGAAGTTAGAGCTTGAAGCTAAATTCCAGGCGCTTTCTCCCGGCGGTGCTATCTCTTATGTAGAGGTACCCAATATGCAGAACAATATCGAGGCTGTTCTTGAGGTTATGAAGTTTATCTACGATAACATTATGTACGCTGAGCTTAATACCAAGAGCGACTTCTGTCAGTGTTGCGGCTTTGACGGTGAAATTGAAGTAACCGAAAACGAGGACGGAAAACTTATCTGGAAATGTCCCAACTGCAATAACACAGATCAGACCAAGATGAACGTTGCAAGACGTACCTGCGGTTACATTGGTACACAGTACTGGAATCAGGGACGTACTCAGGAAATAAAAGAAAGAGTGCTTCATTTATAATATGTATTACGGTGAACTTAAAAAGCGTGATATTGCCAACGGCTTGGGAGTGCGGGTTGCACTTTTTGTGTCGGGCTGCACAAATCATTGCGAAGAATGTTTTAACCGTGCAACCTGGGATTTTAAATTCGGAAAGCTTTATACCGAGAGCACCGAAGACGAAATTATAGAGGCATTGCGCCCCGACTATGTTCGGGGCCTTTCTCTTCTGGGCGGCGAACCTATGGAGCCCAAAAATCAGCCACAGTGTCTTAACCTTTTAAGGCGCATAAAAAAGGAACTTCCAAATAAGGATATCTGGTGCTACACAGGATTTACTTATGAGGAACTTATGACAAAGGGCGGTTATGCTAACACAGAGTGTACTGAGGAAATGCTTTCTTTAATTGACGTTATGGTTGACGGACGTTTTGAAAAAGATAAAAGAAATCTTATGCTGAAATTCAGAGGTAGTGAAAATCAGCGTCTTATAGATATGAACGCCACAAGAGAAAAGGGCGAGGTAGTTCTTTTAAACCTGTAAAAAGGCGTTTTATACGCCTTTTTGTTTTTTGGAGGGATAGGTTATGGAAATCAAAATTAAAAAATTAAGAGACAATGCAGTTTTACCCAGCCGCGGAAGTGCGGCGGCGGCAGGCTATGACCTTTATGCCTGTTTAGAAAGTGAAAGTGTTGAAATTGCACCACACTCCACAGTAAAAATCGGAACGGGGCTCAGCATTGCTGTTCCCGACGGATATTTCGGCGCAATTTTTGCCAGAAGCGGACTTGCCGCAAAAGAGGGACTTCGTCCCGCCAACTGTGTAGGTGTTGCCGATTCCGATTACAGAGGAGAATATATTGTTGCTCTTCATAATGACGGCGAGGTGGTTCGTTCCGTTAAAAACGGCGACAGAATTGCACAGCTTGTTATAATGCCCTTTTTATCGGTTGAGTTTAACGAAGTAAATGAACTTGATGAAACCGAGCGCGGTGCAGGTGGTTTTGGCTCAACGGGAAAACAGTAATGGCAGAAATAAGGGATAAAAATATGGAGGTGCCGGGCAAAATCGACAGAGACGATATTGTCTGGTACAATGCCTCAGAGTCTCCTGTATCAATTCACGGCGCGGCAGAGGACTATCACCGTTTGCCGTTAGATTTTCCTATTTTAGATGGATTTAAACAGCAGTCAACGGGGGTGAGGGCAAGATTTACTACCGATTCGCCCTTTGTTGCCATAAGAGCTTTTTATAGCGGTGAATATATTCCAACCATTATGGCGCCCTCTTCCCTTTGGGGCTTTGACCTTTATAAAAGAAAAAATGACGGCAGTGAAGTGTTTGTAGGCTGTTTTCGTCCACCCGTTAATGCCCAAAGCGGTTACGAAGGACTTTTAGATACTTCGGGCGAAAACTGTTACACAGTTAATTTCCCCCTTTTTAAAGCGGTCAAGGAGCTTTATATCGGCATAAAGAAGGGCAGTTCCTTTAAGGCTGCTCCTCAGTATAACAAAATGGGTAAACCTATAGTATTTTACGGCTCGTCCATTACCCACGGAGCTGCGGCAAGTCGTCCCGGAAATACCTACTGCGCTATGATTGCGCAAAAGCTGGGCGTTGACCATATAAATCTTGGATTTTCGGGAAATGCCAAGGGCGAAAAGGAAATAGCAGAGTATATTTCACGTCTTAAAATGAGCGCTTTTGTTCTTGATTATCACCATAACGCATATGATTTAGATATGCTGAATGCTACTCACTATAATTTTTACAAGACCGTAAGACTAAAAAATCCTTTTATTCCCGTTGTTATGGTTACTGCGCCCTCCACCAATCCTCAAGAGCCGTGGATAGCAGGGGGAGTAAAGATTATAAGGGAAACCTACCGGCGCGCCAAGGAGGAAGGCGATAAGTATGTTTACTTTGTGGATGGCTGTCATCTTTATGACGGTGACTTTAGTGAAAGCTGTACCGTTGACGGATGTCATCCCAACGATTTAGGATTTTTCAGAATGGCAACGGTAATTGGCAGAACACTTACGGCGGCATTGGAGACGGGGTTTAAACTATGAATATAACAGTTTACGGCGCGGCGCGCGAGACAATTAACGAGGAATATAAAAAAGCTGCCGAAAAACTTGGCAGAGAAATGGCTAAAAGAGGCCATACCCTTATTTTCGGCGGCGGCAAAAACGGACTTATGGGTGCCGTGGCAAGAGGTATGACCGAAGGGGGCGGCGAGATAATAGGAATTGCGCCGAAATTCTTTGAACCCGACGGTGTTTTGTACGATAAATGTACCGATTTTATATTCACCGAGGATATGAGAAGCCGAAAGGCGCTATTAGAAGGAAAAGCAGATGCAATTATTGTGCTACCCGGCGGAATAGGAACCTATGATGAATTTTTTGAGGTTTTTACCCTTAATTCCTTGGGGCAAATAAAAAAGCCTATTGTTCTTTTTAATATCAGAAAATATTATGAACCCCTTAAAGCCCTTATAGACCATACGGTAAAAGAAGGCTTTATGGCGGAAAGTACAGCAAAAACGTTACTATTTTCATTTGATGAAAATGAACTTTTCTCCTTTTTAGAAGAAAACAACGACTCGTAGGAGCCGTTGTTTTCTTTATCTATGATATTTATAATAAACTGTAATAATATCCTCTTTTTCGATAACGCTGTTGAAGCCCGAAACGGTAATGCCGTCGCCCGACATAAGTCTGAAGTATTCACAGGTCTCTATGTTGCCTTTAAATACGTCCTTTTCACCGCAAAGCACCCTTATTTCATCTTCAATAAGAACGATTCGTCCGTCTTTGCCTAAAATTTCTTCACGAACCTCGCCGTTTCCCAAATGTTCACGGCGGGTAACGTATTTTACCTCTCTGCCGTCCATTTCCTTTAAAACGGGATTTTTCTTTTTCTTAAAAAATGAAAACATATTTATCACCTAAATTATTTTAACATAAAGTGAAAAAATTTGCAATTTTTATTGCAAAGCGCTTGAGAGTTATGTTAATATAGAAGCATCACGGAGGTGTTTTTATGAAACTTGAAACAAAAATTGTTTCTTCTCTTGCAAAGGTTTTTCCTGACAAAGTGCAGGGAAGCGAAATCGACAGAATTTCCGTTTTTGCCGACGAACCGGCATCCTTTCAGATAGCCTATAGAATTGATGAAAACAGACCGAGTGAGCTTTTGTATGCCCAGGTTGAAACCGATATTAACGATTATGAAACATACAAGGTAGCATATGTTCCCCTGATAAATGCTATACCTATGAATCCCGATAAATACTATGACAGAACCGAGCCCGGCCTTTATCCCGATATTCTTTACAAGAGAAATAACAATAGCATTATAAATAACGAAGGCTTCCAGTGGCAGAATATATTCTTTGAAAAGGGCGAAAATCACCTTTTAAATGCCGCTTATTCTTGGCAGTCTCTATGGGTTACTCTCGGCGGAAAGAACAATCCTCTTACCCCCGGTGAACATACCTTTACCATAAGATTTTATGACGCGTGCGCTGAGGTTATAAAGGCAACCTGCACCTTTACGGTTGAGGTAATTGATGCAAAGCTCGGCGAACAAAGACTGCTTTACACTAACTGGTTCCATTGCGACTGTCTTGCAGACCTTTATAACGTTGAAATGTTTTCTGATAAGCATTTTGAGATTATTGAGTCCTTTGCAAAGGCTGCCGCCGATACGGGAATGAATATGATTTTGCTTCCCGCATTCACTCCTCCTCTTGATACCTCTGTAGGCTGTGAGAGAAAGACTGCCCAGCTTGTAAAGGTAACAAAGACCGAGGACGGCTATGAATTTGATTTTAGTCTTATGGAACGCTTTATAGAGGTTTGTCATAGAGCCGGTCAGACTCATTTTGAGCACAGCCATCTTTATTCTCAGTGGGGCGCAAAGGCTGCTCCCAAG
The DNA here is from genome assembly GCA_045533195.1 of Acutalibacteraceae bacterium. Classification (GTDB taxonomy): domain Bacteria; phylum Bacillota; class Clostridia; order Oscillospirales; family Acutalibacteraceae; genus SIG607. Next base: position 3,851 of record JAZSHI010000024.1, on the reverse strand, counting down.
ATTATGGGCTATGAAAACGGCGAGTATAAACAGCTTTTCGGTTGGAATACCGATTCACAGAGCGAAGAATACACCCTCTTTATAAAGAGCTATTTAAGAGCATTAAAGCCGATTCTCGAGAAAACCGGTGTTAACAAAAACATTCTTTTCCATATTTCCGACGAGCCCAGCGACAAGCATCTTGAAAACTATAAGAAATGTCTTGATACGGTGCTTCCTGAAATTGAAGGCTATGTAAACGGCGATGCTATTTCCCGCTTCGACGTATATAAAGAGGCAAAAATCCATACCCCCATTATTTCGGTAAACAGCGAGGATATGGGTAAATTTATTGAAAATGCAGAAAACCGTTGGCTTTACTATACCGGTGAAAGCCTTGTTGAAGGCTTTACCAACCGTCTTATTTCTACCACCGCACCCCGTTGCAGAATTGTTGGTGTGCAGATGTTCTATTTCGGTATGACAGGATTTTTGCATTGGGGCTTTAACTATTACTATGATAAATTGAGCCACGGTCTTTGCGACGTTAAGGTGTTCCCCTGTAACTACGGCAACTATCCCGGCACTTCATTTATGGCTTATCCAAATAATGACGGAACTGCTCTTACCAGTACCAGAATGAAGGTGTTTTACGAGGGAATATTAGACTATGAAGCACTTATGAAGTTAAGTGAGCTTGCAGGCAGAGAAAAGGCAATTAAGCTTATTGAAGACTTCTTCGGCGAAATGAAGTTTACCTATTGTCCCGATGATGATTTAACACTTATTAAGTTCAGAGAAGTGCTTAATAAGGAAATAAAGAAATATATATAAGTCCCTACTCCCTAATAAAAAAATTCCTGACTTCAAACGAAGTCAGGATATTTTTTTATTTATTAGCTTCTTCAATAACCTTCTGAGCTATGTGGGAGGGAACCTCTTCATATCTTTCGAAGTTAAGAGTAAAGGAAGCGATACCGCCGGTAATGGAACGCATTGCTGTTGCAAAGTCGCTCATTTCGGCAATGGGAACCTCGCCTACAACCTCTTGCTGTTTGTTCTCAAGGGGATTCATACCGATTATTCTGCCGCGGCGTTTGTTTATGTCACCGATAACGTCGCCCAGATTATCTTCGGGAAGAACAACCTTTAGTGTGCCAAAGGGTTCCAAAAGAACGGGAGCGCACTGCGGGATACCGTCTTTAAAGGCAAGGGAAGCGGCAGTTTTAAAGGACATTTCCGAGGAGTCAACGGGATGGTAGGAGCCGTCATAAAGATTAGCCTTTATGCCAACCATTGGGTATCCTGCAAGAACACCCTTTGTAACGGAATCGCGAAGTCCCTTTTCAACTGCAGGGAAGAAATTCTTTGGAACAGCACCGCCCACAACCGACTCTTCAAAAATAAGCTCTTCAGAGTCACAGGGAGAAAATTCAATCCATACGTCGCCGAACTGTCCGTGACCGCCCGACTGCTTCTTATATTTGCCCTGAACCTTAGCGGACTTGCGAATGGTTTCGCGGTAGGCAACCTTGGGCTTTTGAAGAACAACCTCTGCGCCGAACTTAGCCTTTAAGCGAGAAGCGATAACGTCAATGTGAACTTCGCCCATAGCCGAAAGCACGTATTCGCCCGTTTCGGTATTAAAAGCATAAGAAATTGTGGGATCTTCTTCGCAAAGTCTTGCCATACCAGAGGAAATCTTTTCTTCTTCGCCTTTGTTCTTAGGATAAACAGCGGAAGAAATACAAGGAATGGGGAAGGCGGCGGGATTAACGGCAGGACCGCCGTCAACCGAAAGGGTGTCGCCTGTTTTCACGTCGCCAAGCTTTGAAGCGCAACCGATATCACCTGCATAAAGGGCGGGGGAGTCCTCCTGTTTTCCTGCTTTTGCTATCATAACCTTGGAAATACGTTCTTCTTTTCCTGTGCGGATGGTAGTAAGTCTTGTATCGTTAGCAATACTTCCCGAAACAACCTTAAAGAAGGAAAGTCTGCCAACAAAGGGGTCGGCAACGGTTTTGAATACGAAAAGCTTTGTTTTAGCATCCTTGTCTATGGCAATTTCGTCGCCGTCAACACTTAAAGCGGGTGTCATATCGGCAGAGGGAAGTATTTTATAAAGAATATCTGCGAATAGCCCAATTGCGTCACCACTTGCCTGAACACCGCAGAATACGGGACAGATTTCGCCTGACTTCATACCGTTTTTAAGAGCGCAGATAACCTCTTCTTCGCTGAACACTTCGCCTTCAAAATATTTTTCCATTAAGGCTTCATCGGTACTTGCCACTGCCTCTAAGAGAAGGTCGCGCATTTTAATAAGCTCATCGGTGGGAGTGTAGTTGATTTCGGTGAGGTTAAGTCCGTCTGCGCGGTAAGCGGTATTGGTAATAAGGTTTACGTAAGCCGTAACAGCATCGCCTTCAACAAGTGGAGCAACAACGGGGCAAACAGCCGCGCCGTAGGAAGCGGTAAGGGCAGAAATTACGCGGTAGAAGTGAGCGTGGGTGGAATTTAACTTTCCGATAAAGAAGGCAATGCCTTTGCCCATCTCTTTAGCCATATCGTATGACTTTTTGGCGCCGGCGGTAAGACCTGATTTACCGGAAATAACTATAACTGCATTTTCAGCGGCAGAAAGACCTTCGTATGCGCCCGAAACAAAGTCGAACTGACCGGGGGCGTCCAAAAGATTTATTTTATTTTCTCCAGCAATAATGGGATAAACCGAAAGACCTACCGAAGAACCGCGTTTCTTTTCCTCTGCATCAAAATCCATAACCGAAGAACCGTCGCCTGTATTTCCTATGCGATCAGTAAGACCTGCGTTATAAAGCAGTGCATCTGCCAAGGTGGTTTTACCTGAACCGCCGTGGCCGAGTAACACGACATTTTTAATATTTTCTGCGGTGAATTGTTTCATAGTAAGCACTCCTTTTATCTTAAGAAAGAACGCCAAATTGACGTATTTATGTTATAAGCTGATTATATCACAGTTTTTTGTGATAATCAACATATTTTTTAAACATTTTATGAGTTTTTTGTGTAATTGGCACACAAACGCGTTAAAGCGATAAAAATCCCACCACAACATATAGTGGTTGGTTACAGAACTGTAACCAAAATGTAATCGAATTGTGGTGAAATATCCATATATGGTGTGTATAATATAATATATACAGAATATATGGTGAAGGGAGAGGTAAATATGAAAAAAGCTTTAATAGTGTTTTTGTCCCTTCATCTTTTGATGTTTGCCTCCCTTTATTATGTAAAAAATGCCGACGCAAAGACAACTGATCCTATAAGTGTTGCTCAGGCTGATGCGGTAAAGGTGCTGTCGGTTAGGTTTGAAAACCTTCTTAACCATTTAAGCGGTATAACTACCCATTCGGTAGAGGATTATGTGGAAAATGAAGACGGTACCTATACAGTTTATACAAACGTGGTACTTGAAAATGACAAATCGGGCAAAGCAGTTTCGCTTTTTGCAATTGACGGTCAAAGTAATTTTGGTTATGACCTTATTTACTGTGATGTGCTTGATGCTTCACCCATTGCTTGTGCTTAATATATATGTATAAAAAACCGCTCAGAACATGCTGAGCGGTTACATTTTTGACGGTGTTGCCTTACCCTTTGCGTAATTAATTTTGAAAAAATAGGCAATTTTTGCATATTTCCAAATAAAAGGGGCTGTAAAAAAACTCAAAGCCCTTATACACGCATAAAATAAACTAAATAAATAAAAAAGAGTGCGGAAGAAGTAAAAAATTTGAACTTCTTCCGCATTTTTTTGTTTTTACCATCTAATCAGCTATGTATATTAATGATTTATCAAGCTTTTTTGGAATGTAAATACCCTGCCT
>JAZSHI010000036.1:0-2297 GCA_045533195.1 Acutalibacteraceae bacterium | reverse complement strand
ATTATTAATATTTTTTGCTCGTCCTGATACTTTTGGAAAAGTGTTTGAACAGGTGAGGAAGGCTCGTCCGAGTACTCTTCTTTTATGGCAGGACGGACCTAGAGAAAACCGTCCTGATGATATTGAGGGTATCGAGCGTTGCAGAAAAATCGCCGAAAATATTGACTGGGAATGTACTGTTTATAAAAATTATCAGGAAAAGAATTTAGGGTGTGATCCTTCAACCCATTATGCACATCGTTGGGCGTTTGAAGTTGTAGAGAAGTGTATAGTTCTTGAAGACGATCAGTTACCATCACTATCTTATTTTCAATATTGTAAAGAGCTTCTTGATAAATATGAAAATGATGAAAGAATAAATCATATTTGTGGATATAATGTTTTGGGTGAGTCTGAAGGTTGCCCTAATGATTATCTTTTTGCATATAACGGTTCTGGAGCTTGGGCAAGCTGGAGGAGAGTAGCTAAAGGCTGGGATATGACTTATTCTTTCTTGCACGACGAATACGCGATGAAGAATTTAAGAAAGAAGTATGGAAAAAAGTTTTTCGATTTGCGTTATAAAATTGCTTTGCGTCAGGAAGCAACCGGAAAAGCTTTCTGGGAGAGCATTTTGGGGTTTGACTGTTTGCTTAATAATCGCTATGCCATTATTCCGAAAAAGAATCTTGTGTCAAATATTGGTATGACTCAAGGGTCAACTCATTCTAATGCAGAAGTTAAACTTCTTCCTAAAGTGCAACAGAAAATCTTTAATAACCCTGTAAATGAAATAGAGTTTCCTTTAAAACATCCAGAATATATTGTTCCTGATTATGAATATATGAAAAAGATTGATATTCTTATGGGAAACGGAACTCCTTTTAGAAATTTTTATCATAAAGTGGTTTATATTATTAAATGTGTAATTTACGGAAAAGTCGATTTGATTTTTGCGGGCTTAAAAAGAAGAATAGACAGATTAAGGAGAAAATAATGAGCAAGTATACCGTATGTGGTTATGATATTGAGGTTATGCACTCAAGGATGCTGGAAATAGCAACCGAGGTTGACCGAATTTGCAGAGAGCAGGGACTGAAATGCTCTCTTTACGGTGGTTCGGTTATAGGTGCTGTACGCCATAACGGCTTTATTCCTTGGGATCACGATATAGATATGGCTATGCCCCGTAAGGACTACGATAAATTTGTGAAATTTATGAAAACGAATAAAAATGAAAAAATCTTTTTCAGTAATTATAAATCCGAAAAACGTTATCCTAACAGTTGGGGAAAGGTTCGCCTTAACGGAACTGTGTTTTTAGAAAAAGAATTGGCTTCGCTAAAGGAACTTAATAAGGGCGTTTTTATAGATTTGCATCCCATTGACAATATAATACCTTGCTTTTTAAATTTACAGGTAAGGCTTAATTTGTTTTGGTCTTGTGTTGGAAAGGTGAAAAGTGGTATTTATAACGGAAGTAAAAATAAAAAAAAGGTTTACGGTCTGTTTGCATGGATGCCCTATGGCTTTATAAATACAATGCGCTCCTTCTCTATGAAAATGTTTAAATATATTCCTACAAAATATGTTTATAAGGTGGCGCACCCTAATAACGGAGTATATCCTATTCCGCGTTGTACCTTCGAGAAACTTATTGAGCATAAGTTCGAAGATAAAATATTTTTCATACCTAAAAATTATGATGAGTTTTTAACTAAAAGATACGGCAATTATATGGAAATTCCTCCTGAATCAGAGGTTTATGAGTGCTGTACATCTATTGTGGAGTGTAAATTATGAGTAAACTCAGTTCCGGAAAACAACTGAAAATAGGGGCTGTGCTTTCCTATTTAGCTATAGGAATAAATATTGTTTCAGCACTTATTTATTCCCCTTGGATGCTAAGTAAAATAGGCGCCGGTGATTACGGCCTTTATACTTTGGCCTCTTCGCTTATACATATGTTTATGTTAGATTTCGGTATAAGCTCTGCGGTGTCAAGATTTGTTTCAAAATACAGGGCAGAGGGCCAACAGGAAAAGATAAACCAGCTCCTTGGTGTAGTTTATAAATTATTCTTTGCTATTTCTGCTATAGTAAGTGTAGTACTTATAGTTATTTATTTATTTATTGATAAAATATACCTTTCCCTTACCGCCGGGGAACTGGAGAAGTTTAAGATTGTTTATATTATGGCGGCAACCTACAGTGTTATTTCTTTTCCACTGAGTGCTACGGTTAACGGTGTGCTGAATTCCTATGAGAAGTTTATACAGGTTAAATTAAGTGATGTTGTTCACAAGCTTGCTACTGTT
>JAZSHI010000015.1:0-10350 GCA_045533195.1 Acutalibacteraceae bacterium | reverse complement strand
AGCCACAAAGATGTGGCCTTTAGCCAAAGCATTTAAAACTTGTATCAAATATGAAACAAGTTTTTAGCTATGACTTTGTTGAATAATCGTAATCCTTTAGTATGTGAGCTGCTTTCTGCCCTTTGCTCTGCGGCGGGCAAGCACCTTACGGCCGTTGGCTGTTGCCATTCTCTTTAAAAAGCCGTGTTCTTTTTTACGATGAAGCTTCTTAGGCTGATAAGTTCTTTTCATTTACGGTTCCCTCCTTATTTGAGAATACAAAACATTATACGGCAATATAGCCTATCACTCTATGATTATAGTCCAAAGTCAAGAAAAAGTCAATAAAAATTTTAAAAAGAAACTTCCCTGCCGACGACTCAGGTGTTGCGGTTAGGGATAAATTGGTTTTTCAGATAAATTTGCACTCCTTCTTGCTGCAAAACCTTGTAAGACACAAAGTATTACTGCATTTTTGCAACTTCGAAACAGAAGCAAATTTATTCTTACAAAACTGCAAAGCACCTTAAAAAGATAAATTTTTAGTGGTATAAAAGGCGAAAAGCCGCGGTAACGCTGACGCGTATCGCGGCTTTTTAACACATTAGGCCGCAAAAATTTGTTTTTTAAGGCTTTTTATCCCTAATCACAACACCTGAAGGGAAGTTTCTTTTTGATTTATCCTTTGGAAATCAAGGAATTTAAAGCTTTGGTTTTTATAAGCAGAAATACACCTAAAGGAGTGGTGATTATTTCGGGAAGCATATAGGAAGCGTTATAGGTTATTGAATACCATATTGCACCCCACGTGCTGACAATTTCGCGCCATACCGTAACGCCTGTGATAAAGTGACAGATATAACGTAGCAGACAACAGAGTATAACACCTAAAACGGCAGCTAAAACTTTGTTTTTGATTATTTTCATAAATACTCCGCTGAGTCCCAAAACTGCATAGGCAACTATATAGTCAAAGAGCGCTATTGTTATAACTGCAAGAAGCCCTGTTGCATAAGAGAAATTCCCAAAACCGAAAAACATTTGAATAATACCGTAAACAAGGTTAGAGCAAATACCCCATTTAATACCGAACATAATTCCTATAAGACAAACAGGCACCATTGAAAGAATAGTAATACTTCCGCCAAAGGGCAGGGAAATACTGGGAATAAGTTCGCTGAGGATTGTAGATAGCGCAATGAAAATAGATGAAACTGCAAGTTTTTTAAGATTTGATTTCATATTTCTTCTTCCTTTTTTGTTTTTTAGAAAATAAAAATCGTCCCGCATATATTAAATGCGGGACGCAACATTTTGGCGTATTCTCCTACGTCGGCATTATCCGCATCAGGTTATGGGTCGAAACAGTAACGGTTTCCTCTCAGCCTGAGTCAATCAAGCTCCCCTTTTTTATTTTCACACATATTATACTGCTATTCTTCTTGGTTGTCAACATTATTTTCCTGAGTTTCAAATAAAGAAGTATCTATCTTAAATCCCGAACTGTAATTGTTAAGGTCGATATCATCGAAATTTTCTACCTTTTCGGGCATTTTATCAAGCAGACTTAGCTGATTTTCACTTTCTTCTCTGAGTGCAATTTCATATTCTTCATCACTCCACTTTTCAATAAGCGCTTCCCCTTCGGGATAACATTCCTCAACTCTGTGGGCGCGTTTATAGAAAAGGGATATGATAACATAAACTATAAGAACGGCAAGACAGACAGCAGAAGCGAAAAGACCTACATATAAATAGGGAGTGGTGTAGCTAAAGCTTATTTCACTTACCCCTGCAGGTACCTTTACCGCCATAAAGCCGATATTGGCTTTTACTATTTCTGCCTTTTCACCGTTTACCGTGGCAGTCCAGCCTTTATCATAGGGCACAGAAAAGAATACAAGATTTTCCTGTTCGCGCTCTACTACCGCGTTAAAGCCTTTTTTTGTTGTTTCAAAGGAAACAGCGCTGCTTTCGGCAAGATGAAGAGCATCCTTATATAATTCGTCCTCGCTCATAGAAAGAGAAAGCCTGTATTCGTCGGGAATGACCGGTTCGGTTTCAATATAGTCCGACTCGGTATATTCCGAAACAATTTCTTCGCCTTCAACTATAAGTTCGGGCAGAAGGCTTTCGGTGTCTTCGGTATTCTCTTCGAAAATATCAAAGTCTTCCTCTTTTGGCTCTTCATAATTTTCGCTGTAGTCGGAATAGGACTCCATAAGAGAGCCGTATTTTAAAGCATCCTCATCGCTGAGAACTATCGCCTTTAACATAACATCAGCTCGGGCTTCATCACTGTAGAAGGCTTCGCACTGAGCCTTTGTTATATAATAATCATAGGAGAAGCCGTAGGGAATATATGCTTTGTTTTCATATATATAATAGCCGCTCTGAGTATCTACATATTTATAATTAGGCATAACGGTGTAGCCGTCGTCTCCGATAAAGCTGTCACCGCTTTCACGGTTAAAGAGATATTTTACCGACAAAAGTGAACGAATGGAGAAATATTCTCTTGTTGGGCGACTTGCTACGTCTCTGTTTACGCCTATAAAGTCATAGTAATCCATAATTGAGGTAGAAACAACCGAATGGAAAGCATTAATTGACGGGAAACCTAAATACATAGCGGTGTTATCAACACAGTCATAGGTGTCAATACGGAAGTTATCACTATCGTTAAGAGAAACCTCGCCTTCAATAAGGCTGTCAATCATAACGCTGTCTCTGTCAAAGGAGTGGGATGAGCCCTGATAAAGATACACACAGCCATAGATAACGATAACTATGCTTAAAAGACCTGTTGTAAGACGTCTGAACAGCATCTTTTTATTTATATCCCGAAGCATAATAATAAGTCGGCAAATAAGGAGAGAAACGGCGGAAATACCTACTGCAATAAGGAAGCGGAATGTATAGAAATTGTTTTCGCCTGCATCGGTATAAAGCCCTATTATAATGCCGTCATCTGTTTTTTGCGGGAACAGACCTATAACTACGGCAAAAACAGCAGTAATAAGGGCGGTCAAATTAAAGCCTTTCTTCCAATTTATTTCATTATCCTCTAAGGTAATGGCAGAGGCGAGTGCCATCATAAGTATCGGCATATAAAACCAACGAGCATAGTAAGAATCGTTAAAGGCATAAAAAGCGCTGTTTAAAATGGGCACTAAAGCCATAACGGTACAGGTAGCAATAATGCGTTTTAGCCAATGTCTCTTTTTGGTAAAACAAAAACCGAAAACGGCGGTCATACTGAAAAGGGGAAGCCAACCGCCAAGAGAAGACCATTTTACGTTTGCGCCGGGGAAAAATACGGGACGGGCAGGAATATCGGGCGGGAAGAAAAAACATTCTATGATATTAAGATATATCTGCTCCTTTCCATACATAATACCGCCCCAACCAATAAGTATATCGTTAACACGGGTATTAGAGGTAATCATATTAATGCTTGGCAGTAATATGAAAAGGGATAATCCTACGCCCAGTATTGCTTCGAATATAATAAGTAAGAAGCGGGAAAAACGGAATTTATAGGCTTTGGAGATGGTTCTTATAAACCAGTATATAACCGCAAAAACCACCATACCGAAAAAGAAGAAATAGTTTGTAACGGCGCAAAGGGCAACGGTTAAAGCAAATATACCCCGTTTGTTTTCGGTTATAAGAAGTTCGAGAGAAAGTAAAAGCAAGGGGAAAATAATTATCGCTTCGTGAAAGTGGTTAAAGAAAATATTATATATGGAAAAGCCTGAAAAAGCGTAAAGCAGTGCGCCTGTCTGTGCCGCAAAGGGAGTACGGGTAAAGCGTCTTATAAAAAGATAGGCAGTAAAGGCTGCACACGCAAATTTTAAAATAAGAAGGGGCCCCATTAAATAGGGCAGAAATTTATTGGGAAAGGGAATTGTAAGCCAGAAAAAAGGACTGCCTAATGTATAAAAACTGTATGCGGGAATAAAGGGAGAGCCTAAATCGGTGTGCCAGTTCCAACCTAAATTGCCGTTTCTGACAGCATCGTGACAAAGCTGATAAAAGGGAATTTGCTGAACGTTAAAATCCCCGTAAAAAATAAAATATCCGTGACCTGAAACGATGTACGGAATAAAAAAAGCCGTGGCTATAAAAAGCGCTAATAAAAAGGTTGAAAATCCAAGCTCTTTCTTTTTGGCAAGGGTGTTGCGTTTGGCGTAAGAAAAAGTCATTTTCCAAGGTCCTTCCTTTCCAACTGTTCTCTTGATTATTATAACAAAGTCTGCTATAATATTCAACGATAAACTATAAATTAAGGAAGAATAATAAATGAAAAGTAATTATTATGCAATGCTTTCCCGAATGAAGAATATTTATCGTTGGGGACTTATGCGAAATACCCGAAGAGAGTCTTTGAGCGAACATTCCTTTGAGGTAGCCCTTGTTGCTCATGCTCTTGCGGTTATAAATAATGTAAGACTCGGCGGAGATATTGATCCCAACCTTTGCGTTGCTGCCGCGCTTTTTCACGATACCAGCGAAATTATAACGGGGGATATGCCTACCCCCGTAAAATATCATAATCCCGAAATAAGAGATGCCTATAAAAAGGTAGAAAAAATCGCCGAAAATAAGCTTATCGATATGTTGCCAGAGGATATGAAGCCAACCTTTACCGCCCTTTATGAGCCAGATGAAAAGGTGGAAAAAATAATAAAGGCGGCAGATAGAATTTCGGCTCTTATTAAATGTATAGAAGAAACCGAAATGGGCAACAAAGAGTTTAAAGAGGCTAAAAAATCCATAGAAAAATCGGTTAAAGACCTTAAAATGCAGGAAGCGGATATATTCCTGAGCGACTTTATTTCAGGCTTCTCCTTAACCCTTGATGAACAAAACTAAAAAATATGCTTAGTCTGAGCTCAGACTAAGCATATTTTTTATTGAATACAGCCCTTTGGACAGGCTTCTTTACATTTTCCGCAAGCGGTACATTTTTCAGGATCTATTTTCGCAAGGAAGTTTTCAATCTTTATTGCATCTGCTTCGCAAACCTTTGCACATTTAGTGCAACCTATACAGCTTACTTCACAGACCTTCATAGCCTTTGCTCCTTTATCGGTATTACTGCAAAGCACCTTTAAAGAATTATTGACGGGAATAATGGAAATAAGCTTTTTGGGACAAGCGTTAACGCACTTTCCACAGGCTTTACACATAGCATAGTTTATTCTTGCAAGTCCGTCAATAACGGTTATTCCGTTTTCGTCGCAAGCCTTTGCGCAATCCCCAAGCCCGAGACAGCCGAAATTACACTCTAACTGTCCGCCAAAAAGAGATGCGGCAGCCGCACAGCTCTGAACACCGCTATAGTTAAACTTTACTTTTGCTTTATTGCAGTCGCCCTGACAGGCAACAAAGGCAGCTTTGGCTTCAATCTTGATCTGGGTGCCTAAAACTTCAGAAAGAGCAGAAGCGGTATCATTTCCTCCGGGGATACAAAGATTAGGCGCGGCATCGCCGTTTTTAACGGCATTGGCATAGTCGTCACAGCCTGTATATCCACAAGCGCCGCAGTTTGCGCCGGGGAGCGCTTCTCTTATGGCTTCAAATTTTTCATCGGGCGGATCGGAAAGATATTTACTTGCAAGAGAGAGTCCGAGTCCTGCAATAAGACCTATTGCGGCAACAATAATAACAGGAATAAGTATTGTCATATCTGTTCCTCCTCCCTTAAATTCCGGCAAATCCCATAAAGGAAAGGGAAACAAGCGCGGCGGCAATAAGTGTTATAGGAAGCCCCTGTAAGAATTTGGGTATTTTTGAAGATTCAAGTCTTACTCTTACTCCCGAGAATATAAACATTGCAAGGGTAAAACCAAGTCCACCGCCGAGAGCGTTGAAGATAGACTCCAAAAAGTTATAGCTTTCGGAAAAGTTAAGAATGGTAATACCAAGTACTGCGCAGTTGGTGGTAATAAGTGAAAGATAAATACCAAAAGAGCTATACAGCGCTTTAAAGAATTTTTTTATTATTATTTCAAGAAGCTGAACCAAAGCCGCAATAACAAGTATAAATACTATTGTTTGCAGATAGGAGTAGTTTTCTTCTAAAAGGAAATGGTAAATGGGCCAGGTAACAGCGGTAGCAAGAAGCATAACAAGGGTAACCGCGCCACCCATACTGACTGCAGTGCCTACCTTTTTGGAAACGCCTAAAAAGGGGCAGATTCCAAGGAATTTTGAAAGCACCATATTGTCGGTGAAAATACCGGCAAGAATAATAGAAACGATAGAACTAACCATTAGATTTTTCCTCCGTTTCATTTAATTTCTCAGAGCAAGTGTTTTTATCACACATATCCTTTGCAGGACAGCCATCACAGCCGAGGCTGTTAACGGGTTCTTTGCCTTTTTTTACCGCTATTTTATTGGATAATGCAATAAGTAAGCCGAAAACGAAGAAGCCGCCGGGCGGAAGAATGAATATGAGCATAGGCTCAATTCCAAGACCGCTTGTAAGAGGAATAACGGCGCTTTCGCTGAGAGCTATCTGCCCTGTGCCGATTATCTCACGGATAAGTCCCATAATGGAAAGGGTAACGGTAAAGCCTATACCCATTCCAAGTCCGTCAAGAAGACTTGGGAATACGCTGTTTTTACTTGCAAACATTTCAGCTCTGGCAAGAATTATACAGTTAACAACTATAAGAGGAAGAAATATACCGAGTGAAGCATCAATGGCGGGGGCATATGCCTTAACAAGCAGCTGAACTATACTAACAAAACCTGCAATAACGGTTATGAAAGCGGGAATTCTTACCTTTTGGGGAATTACGTTTCTAAGAAGTGAAATAACGATATTTGAACAAACCAGAACTATAGTGGCGGCAGCGCCCATACCAAGACCGTTCATAAAGGAAGTGGTAACAGCAAGGGTGGGGCAGGTGCCAAGCACCAATCTTAAAACGGGATTTTCGGTTATAATACCGTTGGTAAAATAAGAAAGATTTTTGTTTTTTGCCATTTTATTTTACCTCCCCGAATTTTGTTTTTGCATATTCTACAAGAAGCAAGGCTTCTTTAACAGCATTTTTGGCTGCAGTGGATGAAATGGTGGCGCCTGTTACCGCAATTATTTCTTCATCCTTAAAATTGGCTTTTTTGCCCGAATACTGACCGTAATAGTCTTTTTTGGTAATGTTCATACCAAGACCGGGCGTTTCGTCGGCGGCCGATAGAATTTTTACGGCGGTGATGTTATTATCGTTATCAACACCTACCATAACCTTTACCTCTCCGCCGTAACCGTTCACCGAAGCGGTAGCAATAAATCCAATGATTTTGCTGTCTTTTTTAGCGGCGTAGCACTCCTTAGAAGGATTGTCTGTAGGAATGGAAAGGTTTTCGTATTGGTCGGCGGGAAGAACTATTGCCATTGCATCCTTTTGAGCTTGTTCATTAAGCGCGGTAATGCGGGGGGCGGTAATGAAATTGGTAAGAGCCAAAGCGGCGGTTACAATCACACAGATTGCAAACAAAATCAAGGTTGTAACGGGCACTTTGTTTATGGTTGCTTTATTCATTTCTTCTTAGCCTCCCATCCAAAAGGTTTGCGAACGGTAAGCTTATCAATATGGGGAACCAAAAGGTTCATAAAGATAATTGCAAAGGAAACACCTTCGGCGGCAGAGCCCGAACGGATAATAACGGTTAAAAGACCGCAACCGATACCGAAAATAATCTGACCGAGGGTTGTGGTGGGGCTTGTGACATAGTCGGTTGCCATAAATATGGCGCCTAAAAATACACCGCCCGAAAGAATAGCGTAAAGAGCTGCGTTATAATCGCCTTTTGTAAAGCAGAAGGTGAAAACAGCTACACTTAAAATAAATGCAAGGGGGATGGTGGGCTTTATAACCTTTCTTATAACCAGATATAATCCGCCGATTAAAAGAAGAACGGCAGAGGTTTCGCCAATGCTTCCGCCATGCAGACCGAAAAACAGTTCTTTAATGCTGACGTGACCTGCGTTTTCGGCAAGGGGGGTTGCGCTTGATACAGCATCAACACCATATTCAAAGGGAGCAACGTAGGTTGTCATAAATTTCGGGAAGGAAATAAGAAGAATAATTCTGGCGGCAATGGCAGGATTTACAAAGTTGTGTCCGAGTCCGCCGAACATCTGCTTAACAACCACAATAGCCGCAAAACAGCCTACAACAGCCATCCATAAGGGAAAACGGGAGGGCAGATTAAGGGCAATAAGCAGACCTGTAACAACAGCGCTTAAATCCATTATTGAGCCTTCGTTTTTAAATAGCTTTGTGAAAAGGAATTCAAAAATAAGACAGGAGGCAACACAAACGGCAACAAGTAAAGCCGCGCGGTAACCGAACAAAGCGATACCGAAAATAGTTGCGGGTAAAAGGGAAATAATAACGTCAAGCATAATGCCCGTAGTAGTTTCGCTGTTTTTTATATACGGCGAAGAGCTTACGTTTAATTTCGAGTTCATCCGTTTAACCTCCTTATTTCTTTTTTGGCAATTCTCATAATCTGAGCAAGGGGACGCTTTGCAGGGCAGTTAAAGGCACAGCTTCCGCATTCCATACAGTAATCGGCATAAAGTGACTTTAGCTTTTCGGGAGTGCCTGCCGAAATGGTTTGCTCAATACTTGCAGGATTAAGCTTCATAGGACAGCCCGATGCACATTTTCCGCAATGAATACATGGAGTGGTAGGGGGAATACTGTCTTCATAGAAGGCGAGAACTGCGTTGTTGGTTTTTCCTATAACATAATCGGTATTGGGAACAGAAGTGCCCATCATAGGACCGCCCATAATAATTCTTGTTGCGCCATCTTCTTTAAGTCCGCAGAAGGAAAGAACCTCGCTTACGGGAGTGCCGATAGGAACAATAACATTTTTGGGATTTTCGATTGCGTTTCCGTCAACGGTCAGTCGTCGTGTAACAAGGGGCATACCGGTTTTAATAAATCTGTAAAGAGAAGCAACCGAGGAAACGTTCATTACTATACAACCAACGTCACTGGGCAGTTTTCCCATGGGAACTATGCGTTTAAGGGTTGAATAAATAATAACCTTTTCAGCGCCCTGAGGATATTTGGTGGTAAGAGCCATAAGCTTTACGTTGTTAAGAACGTCTCGAAAGTCGGTAGCTATGTCGTAAAGCTTTTTAATAGCTTCGGGCTTGTTGTTTTCAACAGCGATAATTACCTTTTCAATTCCTAAGAGTTCTTTGATAAGATAAACACCCTCGAGAATGTCATCGCTTTCCTCAATACAACATCTGTCGTCGGCGGTAATATAGGGTTCGCATTCAGCGGCATTGATAATAAGAGTATCAATGTTTACGCCTTCCTTGACATTGAACTTGATGTGAGTTGGGAAACCTGCGCCGCCGAGACCTACAAGACCGCTTGCTCGGGTAGCAGCAATAAAGTCTTCTTTAGAATTTATAGAAGGAGCCTTAAGGTTTGGATCGGGTGTCATATTAGAGTCCGAAAGGATAAATACGGCATCAACCATACTGCCGTCCGGCATAGGTATTGCTTCAATCTTTTCAACGGTTCCCGAAATACTTGAATGAATGGGAGCGCTGACAGGATGGTCGGAGTCACCGATAACAGTTCCCACAAAAACTGTGTCTCCTTTTTTTACAGTAGGAGAACAGGGGGCACCAATGTGCTGACGAAGGGGAATAATAACCCGTTCGGGCACAGGCAAAACTTCAGAAGTAAACTCTGATGTGTTTTTGTGGTGAGGAAGATATGTTCCTCCGCGCAGATTTCCTGCGGGGGAAAGAATTCGTTCTTTTTTGTCCAAGAAAAAACCTCCCAAAACAAATGAATAATATATTTATAAAATTATATAATATATTATAGAGCAAAATCACTAAAAGAGCAAGGAATGATAATTTTTTGACAATCATTTTTTATTTTTTTAAAAAAAGACTTGAAATATAAAAAATATGTGTTATAATAATTAGGCAAACAAGGTTTGCGCCTATATATCGCGGGGTGGAGCAGTTGGTAGCTCGTCGGGTGAGGTTGTGAGCGCGTCCGGTGGACGATACAGCGAACATAACGAAGCGCCGCGGTCAAAGTTTATAGGCGGTAGCCGTAGTAAACTTTGGGTACTGCAAGTGGGCAAACAAATGCAAGGCATTTGTGAGAATGAGCCCCCGAGCGTATCATATAAAAGGAAGCCTGACCTTAAATAAGGCACAATTATATATCGCGGGGTGGAGCAGTTGGTAGCTCGTCGGGCTCATAACCCGAAGGTCGTTGGTTCAAGTCCTTCCCCCGCAACCAAAGCCCCAAGGACAATAAGTTCTTGGGGCTTACTTCTTACCTATTACCTCTTCACTCT
>JAZSHI010000023.1:0-8947 GCA_045533195.1 Acutalibacteraceae bacterium | reverse complement strand
CATGCAAACGGTGTTCCGCTTATTATTGACAACACCTTTGCAACTCCTGTTAACTGCCGTCCTTTTGAATGGGGTGCAGATATTGTTACCCATTCCACAACAAAATATATGGACGGTCACGGAAGTGGTGTCGGCGGCTGTATTGTTGATTCCGGTAAATTTGACTGGACCAAGTATCCCGATAAATTCCCCGGACTTTGCACTCCTGATGAAAGCTATCACGGTGTTACTTACACCGAGCGTTTCGGTCTCGAGGGTGCATATATCACCAAGGCTACTGCTCAGCTGATGAGAGACTTGGGCTCTATTCAGTCTCCTCAAAATGCTTATCTTGTAAACCTTGGACTTGAGAGTCTGCATGTTAGAATGCAGCGTCATTGCCAAAACGGTATGGCGGTTGCAGAGTTTTTGCAGAATGATGACAGAATTTCCTGGGTTACCTATCCCGGACTTAAGGGAAGCAAGGATGAAGAGCTTGTTAAAAAGTATCTGCCCAACGGTACCTGCGGTGTAGTCAGCTTCGGTGTTAAGGGTGGCAGAGAAGCTGCCGAAAAATTTATGGCAGGACTTAAAATTGCAGCTATAGAAACCCATGTTGCAGATGCAAGAAGCTGTTGTCTGCATCCTGCAAGTGCTACCCACCGTCAGATGTCTGATGAAGAACTTATAGCTGCAGGCGTACTTCCCGATTTAATTCGTTTCTCCTGCGGACTTGAAAGCAGCGAAGACCTTATTAACGATATACGCTGTGCTCTTGATAATATTTAATAAAGAGAGTTGACTTAAAATATGCCAATCAGAATACCCAATGACCTGCCGGCTGTAAAAACATTACTGAATGAGAATATTTTTGTAATGCCCGAACAACGTGCAGTTACACAGGATATTCGTCCTTTGAAAATATTGTTGCTCAATTTAATGCCCAATAAAATTGCTACCGAAACCCAGTTATCCAGACTTCTGGGTAATACTCCCTTACAGGTAGAGCTTGAGCTTATTCATACAAGCACCTATCATTCAAAAAACACTTCTAGCGAACATCTTCTTGCTTTCTATAAGACCTTTGAAGATGTTAAGGATAAAACCTTTGACGGAATGATTATCACCGGTGCTCCCGTTGAAAAGATGGAGTTTAGCGAGGTTGAATACTGGGACGAGCTTTGCGAAATAATGGAGTGGACTAAAACTCACGTTCATTCCACTTTCCATATTTGTTGGGGCGCTCAGGCTGGACTTTATTATCATTACGGTATAAAGAAATATCCGCTGGAAAATAAACTGTTCGGTGTTTTTGAGCATACCGCAGATTATAAAAACTCAATGCTACTCAGAGGTTTTGACGATACCTTCTTTGTTCCTCATTCTCGCCATACAACTGTAAAAAGGGAAGATATAGAAAAGGTTAAGGAGCTAAAAATAGTTGCTTCTTCTGAAAAAGCGGGAATTTACGCTCTACTTACCGATAATGGTAAACAAGTATTTATAACAGGACACTCGGAATATGATGCCAATACTTTAAATGATGAATATGTAAGAGATTTAGAGAGGGGAGATCCCATTGATGTTCCCGAAAACTATTATCCCGATGATAACCCTCAGAATGTTCCTCAGGTAAAATGGCGTTCTCATGCTCATTTGCTTTATTCCAACTGGCTTAATTATTTCGTATATCAGACCACTCCGTATGATATAAATGAGATAAAAAAACCTAAATAACCTATATTAACCTGCGGAAATTCGCCGCAGGTTAATAAATTTTAAAAAAATATTATTTTTTTCGTAAAAAGGTCTTGACTTCACCACGCTGAAGTGATAGACTGGTGAAGTGAAATTTTCCTTGGGAGGCTAATACTTATAATGATTATTGATAATGCATTACTTAAGTATGATGAAGAATCTGTTTTTAAACTTCGTTCTTTATACAAAGACTACGGATACAGCAGATATAAAATGAGCAAATTTGAAGAATACGATTTGTATGTAAGAAATAAAGATTTTCTCATTTCCGACAGCGTAATTACCTTTACCGATACCCGTGGTAAGCTTTTAGCCCTAAAGCCCGACGTAACTCTTTCTATTATAAATAACTGTAAAGATGTTGAAGGTCAGGTACAAAAGGTTTATTACGATGAAAAGGTATATAGAGTATCCGGAAGCTCTCATAATTATAAAGAAATAATGCAGACCGGTCTTGAGTGTATAGGTGATATTGGTTTATATGACGTTTGCGAGGTTTTGCTTCTTGCAATACTCAGCCTTCAGATTATTGATACTAATTACGTTCTTTCGGTTTCACATATCGGTCTTCTTAAAAATATGCTTGATGATTTAAAGATTGAGGACAGCAAAAAAGAAACAATCATTAATCTGATTTGCGCCAAAAACTCTGATGATCTCGCCGTTTACGTTAAAGAAAACGGTTATGACTTTAAAACCTTTGAAGCGCTTAATACGTTTACTTTTTCTTTCTCGTCTTTTGCTCAGGCTATTGACGCTTTTGGCACCATAGAAAAGGGTGAAGAGTCTCAAAAAGCCTTTGATGAATTTGTAAGAATTTTAAATGTAATTAAAAGCAGAGGCTTTGAAGATAAAACGGTTATTGATTTTTCCTCCGTAGGCGGAATGAAATACTATAGCGGTATCGTTTTCAAGGGTTATATTAACGGTATTCCCGAAAGTGTTTGCTCTGGCGGTCAATATGATAAGCTTATGAGAAAAATGGGCAGAACCAGCTCGGCTATAGGCTTTGCTGTTTATCTTGATGCTCTTGAACGTTTTAAAGAAAATGAAAATGAATTTGACGTGGACGTAGTGCTTTTGGAAAACGATTCTATTGATGCGGTTTTTGATGCTGTAAACCACCTATCAAAAAACGGACAAACTGTACGGGTGTGTAAAAACATTCCCGAAAATATCCGTTATAGACGTGTGGTAAAGCTTTCCGGAAAGGAATTGGTGACTGTCTGTGAAAATGATTAACGTTGCTCTTCCTAAGGGAAGACTTGGAGAAAAAGTATATGATATGTTTGAAAAGGCAGGATTCGACTGCCCTTCAATAAAAGAAAATAACAGAAAGCTTATCTTTGAAAATAAGGAAGCAGGAGTCAGATATTTCTGGGTAAAGCCTTCCGACGTTGCTATTTACGTTGAACGAGGCGCTGCCGATATCGGTGTTGCGGGAAAGGATATTCTTCTTGAGTATAGTCCTGATGTTTTTGAACTTCTCGACCTTAAAATAGGCAAGTGCCGTATGGCAGTTGCCGCCAAAAAGGATTTTAGAGATAATACCGACAGAACATTGAGGGTTGCTACAAAATTTTCCAATATAGCCGCAAAATACTATGCAGAAAAATGTCGCGATATTGATATAATTCATCTTAACGGCTCCATAGAAATTGCGCCTATTCTTGAACTATCCGATGTAATCGTAGATATCGTAGAGACGGGAAAAACCCTTTTGGAAAATGATTTGATTCCCTTTGAAACCATAATTCCCATAAGCGCAAGACTTATTGCAAATAAGTCCTCCTATCAGTTTAAAAAAGAAACAATTGAGGCTGTAAGAAGTGGCCTTAGTAAACAAGTGAGTGAATAAAATGATAAAGATTTTAAAATACGGCGAAGTTTCCTTAGATGAAATTTTTAACAGAGGTACTGCCGCAACAGACGTATCGGGTATAGTCAGCGAAATTATATCTGACGTAAAAGAAAACGGTGACGCTGCTTTATTTAAGTATTGCGAAAAATTTGATAAGGCAAAGATTACCACCTTGGAAGTGAGCCAACAGGAAAAGCAGGAGGCAATGACTCTTGTTGATGCCCGTTTTATTGAAATTCTTAAAAGAGCGGCAGAGAATATCCGCAATTTTCATTCCCGTCAGGTTCGCAACAGTTTTATAATTAATGATACCCCCGGTGTAGTTATCGGACAAAAGGTTATTCCCGTTGACAGAGCCGGTCTTTATGTGCCCGGCGGTACTGCAGCATATCCTTCTACCGTTCTTATGGACAGTATTCCTGCAAAAATAGCGGGAGTAAAAGAGGTTTGCATTACAACTCCGCCTATGGCTAACGGCAAAGTAAACCCTGTAATTCTTGCCGCCGCTGTTGTTGCGGGGGTTGACAGAATATTTAAGGTTGGCGGCGCTCAGGCCATTGCGGCGCTTACCTACGGAACCGAAACTATACCGAAGGTTGATAAAATAGTAGGTCCGGGTAATGCCTTTGTTGCAGAAGCCAAAAAACAGGTTTACGGACTTGTTTCCATAGATATGATTGCAGGTCCCAGTGAAATTTTAGTCGTGGCTGATAATACTTCAAATCCGTCTTACGTTGCGGCTGACCTTCTTTCTCAGGCTGAACACGATAAAATGGCAAGTGCGGTACTTGTTACCGATAGTGAAGAATTTGCGCTAAAGGTAAGCGAGGAGCTTGAAAAACAAATTCCGCTTTTACCAAGAAGTGAAATAGCAAGAGTTTCTATTGATGCAAACGGCAAAATTATAGTAGCAAAAGACCTTACTGCCGCTATAGAAATTGCAAACGAAATTGCGCCAGAGCATCTTGAACTGTGTGTGGATAATCCTTTTGACTACCTTGACTCTATCCGTCACGCAGGAAGTATATTTATGGGAAAATACTGTCCCGAAGCATTAGGTGACTATTTTGCAGGACCTAACCATACTCTTCCCACAAGCGGTACGGCAAAATTTTCAAGCCCTCTTTCTGTGGATGATTTTGTTAAGAAAACGCAGTACACCTATTATACTAAGGAAGCTCTTGGCAAGGTGGCAGCTGACGTTGCTTATTTTGCCGAAAAAGAAGGACTAACAGCTCACGCTAAAAGCGCAATAATACGTACGGAGAGTAGTAATGAGTAAATTTTTGAAAAACTGTTATTCATCTCTTGAGGCTTATGTTCCGGGTGAACAGCCAAGAGACTGTGAATACATAAAGCTTAATACAAATGAATCTCCTTTTCCGCCTTCTCCCAGCGTTATAAATGCCATAAACAGTCAAGAGGTTAAGAATTTAAGACTTTATTCCGATCCCACAGCCAAGGAACTTAAAGAGTCGATAGCCTCTTTATACGGTGTGGAAAGCGAAAACGTGTATGTTGCTAACGGCAGCGACGATATTTTGAATTTTTCCTTTATGGCGTTTTCGGGCGAAAGCGGTGAAGCAGTATTTCCTGAAATAAGCTACGGCTTCTATAAGGTTTTTGCCCAGCTTCACGGAATAAAAGCAGAACAAATTCCTTTGAAGGATGATTTCGGAATTGATTATAAAGATTATTTAAGTAAAAATAAGTTTATTGTAATTGCCAATCCTAATGCGCCTACAGGTCTTACTTTAAGTCTTGACAGCATTGAAGAAATATTGAAAACAAATAAGGATAACGTGGTACTTATTGATGAAGCTTATGTAGATTTCGGCGGAGAAAGCGCCGTAAAGCTTGTTTCAAAATATGATAATCTTCTTGTGTCCATGACATTTTCAAAATCTCGTTGTTTAGCGGGGGCAAGACTTGGTTTTGCTATCGGTAACAGCGAACTCATAAAGGATTTAGAGCTTATTAAGTATTCTACCAATCCTTATAATATAAACCGTCTTACGCTTTTGGCAGGAAAGGCGGCTATTGAAGATAATAATTATTATATTGACAGATGTAAAACTATTATAGAAAACAGAGAATATACGGTGACAGAACTTAAAAAGCTGGGCTTTTTTGTTACCGATTCAAAGGCAAACTTTGTTTTTGCAGAGTGTGACTGGATAGACGGAGAAACACTTTATAAAAAACTAAAAGAAAGAAAAATACTTGTACGTCATTTTTCTAATGAAAAAATTAAAAACTTTAACCGCATTACAATTGGTACTTTAAATCAAATGGAAGCGTTTATTGAAAGTGTTAAAAGCATAAAGGAGGAAACGGTATGAGATGTTCTCAGATTAAAAGAGAAACTGCAGAAACACAGATAGAGCTTTCCTTAAATCTTGACGGAAAAGGGGAAAGTAAGCTTAATATTCCTTGCGGTTTTTTAACCCATATGCTGACGTTATTTGCTCGTCATTCGGGTTTTGACCTTAATATTAACGCAAAGGGAGATACCTTTGTTGACGACCATCATTTAGCGGAGGATTTAGGTATTTGCCTTGGCAAAGCCTTTAAAGAAGCTCTTGGTGATATGAAGGGCATTACCCGTTACGGTTTTATGCTTTTACCTATGGATGAGGCATTAATCGAAACGGCTGTCGATATTTCGGGCAGACCATATCTTTCTTATAAACTTGAAATTCCCACCGAAAAGGTCGGCAGTTTTGATACTGAGCTTATTGAGGAATTTTTTATCAGCTTTACAAGAAATGCCGATATTACTCTCCACATTAAAAGCCGCGACGGAAAGAATTCCCATCATATAATTGAGGGTGCTTTTAAATCGGTTGCAAGAACGCTTAGAAAGGCAGTAGAAATTGACCGTCGTTTTGCAGATGATATTCCTTCTACAAAGGGAGTTATCTAATGATTGCAATTATTGATTACGGCGTTGGAAATCTTTTTTCCCTTTGTTCTTCCTTTAAGTCACTGGGTGCTGATATAATTGTTACGGGAGATATAAAGGAAATAAGAAAAGCAGACAAACTGATTTTACCCGGTGTTGGTGCGTTTAAGGATGCAGCCGATAAACTCAGAAGCTTAGGACTTGAC
Organism: Acutalibacteraceae bacterium; assembly: GCA_045533195.1. Lineage (GTDB taxonomy): Bacteria > Bacillota > Clostridia > Oscillospirales > Acutalibacteraceae > SIG607. Next base: position 2,238 of record JAZSHI010000023.1, on the reverse strand, counting down.
AAGGTGATTAAAGAGGAAGTAGCAAAAGGCAAGGCAATTATGGGAATATGCCTTGGTATGCAAATGCTTTTCGAAAAAAGCTATGAATACGGCGAACATAAGGGACTCGGTCTTTTAAAGGGCGAGGTAATCGGTATGAACGGTACCATTCCTGCTTCACTTAAAATTCCGCATATTGGATGGAATGCATTACATTTTGTGAAAGACAGCCCTCTTTTTAAATACATAAAAAACGGTGACTGCGTTTATTTTGTCCATTCTTTTTATGCTGATGGTTGTGATGAAAGCCTTATTGCAACTGCTGAGTACGGAAAAGAGCTTACTGCCGCTGTTAATAAAAATAATATATTCGGCTGTCAGTTCCATCCTGAGAAAAGCGGAGAAGTAGGACTTAAAATTTTAAAGGCATTTTGTGAATGGGGAGAATAGTATATGTTAATTTTTCCTGCAATTGATTTATATGGAGGAAAAGCCGTTCGTCTTTATAAAGGCGATTATAACAATATGACTGTATATAGCGAACATCCTGAAGAGGTTGCCCTTGAATTTAAACGTTGTAAAGCAGACCATCTTCATCTTGTTGACCTTGAAGGCGCCAGAGACGGCACTACTCCTAATATTGAAACAATTAAAAAAATAAGAAATATAACCGATGCATTCATTGAAATAGGCGGCGGTATAAGAAATCTTGAAACCGTAAAAACCTATATTGATGCAGGTGTTGACCGTGTTATTTTAGGAACTGCAGCTGTTGAAAATGAAGGATTTGCAGAACAGGCGGTTAAAAAGTTTGGCGGAAAGATTGCAGTTGGCGTTGATATTAAAGATGGAATGGTTGCGGTTAAAGGATGGACAGAAAATTCGGAATACGGATATATGGAATTTTGTAAGAAAATGGAGGGCATAGGCGTTGAAACGCTTATTTGTACTGATATTTCAAAAGATGGTGCAATGCAAGGAACAAATCTTGAGCTTTATGAAAGACTTGTTCAAAATTTTGGCATGAAAATAATTGCATCAGGTGGAGTCTCAAGCCTTGATGATGTTGAGAACTTAGCGAGAATCGGAGTTTATGGTGCGATAATAGGTAAGGCTTATTATACCGGAGCAATTTCTATTGAGGACGCAGTTGAAATATGCAAAAGAAATGAGAAGGTTGATAAATTATGATTACAAAGAGAATAATCCCATGCCTTGATGTTAAAGATGGACGAGTTGTTAAGGGCGTTAATTTTGAGGGACTATCTGATGTTTCGTCGCCCGTTGAACTTGGAAAATATTATAGCGATTGTGGCGCAGATGAACTTGTGTTTTACGATATAACAGCATCAAGCGAGGGCAGAAAACTGTTTACAGATATTTTAACAGAGGTTGCATCTAAGATATTTATACCGCTCACGGTTGGTGGCGGAATACGAACAACAGAAGATTTTGACCGTGTTTTAAAATGTGGTGCAGATAAGGTCAGTGTTAATTCAGGAGCAATTGCAAATCCTAAATTAATTGAGGAAGCGGCACAAAAATATGGTAATCAGTGTGTTGTGCTTAGCGTGGATGTGAAACGAGTTGACGGCGTTTTTCGCGTTTTTGCCAAAGGCGGCAGAGAAAACACGGGAATGGAAGCTATAAGCTGGATAAAAAAATGTGTTTCAAACGGCGCAGGCGAGGTTGTGGTCAACTCTATAGATACGGACGGCGTTAAAAAAGGCTTTGACCTTGAAATGCTGGAAGCAGTATGCAATGCAGTTTCGGTTCCCGTTATCGCGTCCGGCGGTGCAGGAAAAAAAGAAGATTTTGTGAAGCTTTTTAAAGCGCTTCCGGGAATTGATGCAGGCTTGGCAGCTTCTATTTTCCATTTCGGCGAAGTTAAAATTCAGGATCTTAAGCATACTTTAAGAAAAAATGATATTGAGGTGAGATTATAATGATAAACGTAAACGAACTGAAATTTGATAAAGACGGACTTATTCCCGCAATCGTTGTGGACAACACAAGCGGCGACGTGCTTACCCTTGCATATATGAACAAGGAAAGTCTTGAAATCTCTCTGCAAAAAAAGCTAACTTGCTTTTACAGCCGTTCCAGACAATGTCTATGGCTTAAGGGAGAGACCAGCGGAAACTACCAACACATTGTTTCCATAACCGCAGATTGTGATAAAGACGCACTTGTTATAAAGGTAAACAAAGACGGTCCCGCCTGCCATACGGGTACGGACTCCTGCTTCAACACAAGTCG
>JAZSHI010000055.1:0-68249 GCA_045533195.1 Acutalibacteraceae bacterium | reverse complement strand
GGAGAGAAAAAACGCAGAAAAATAAAGATTTTCTCTCCCTCAGTCACCTTACGGTGACAGCTCCCTCGTCAGATGGAGCCAAGGTTTTGGCTATCAATTAACTCATTGATAAAACGAAACTCTGTTTTTTTACAGCCCCTTATTTAAAGTACAAATAAATATTTTCTGCGGTTTTTTTGTCAATGCCCTTGACGCTGCTTAGCTCTTCCACAGATGCATTTTTGATTTTTTTTAAGGATTTGAAATGTTTAAAGAGGGCCTCTACCCTTTTTTGACCTACTCCTTCAATATTTAAAAGTTCGCTTTTTACCATACTGTCGCTGCGTTTTTTCTTATGAAAAGTGATTGCAAAACGGTGAGTTTCATCCTGTATTGCATTAACAAAGGTAAAAGCCTTACGGGTTGGTTTAATTTCAATATCGCCGTCTTCACTTGCAATTGCTCTTGTTCTGTGCTTAGAATCCTTAACCATACCGAAAAGCGCAATATTAAGTCCGTATTTTTCCAGCACCGGTCTTACTGCCGAAATCTGTCCTTTACCACCGTCAAGAAGTATTAAATCGGGTAGCACAGAAAAGGCTTCATCCTCGCCTTTTTTATATTCGCTAAGTCTTCTGTCAATAACCTCTGCCATAGAACGATAATCGTCCTGTCCCACAAAGCCTTTTATTTTAAACCTTCTATAATTTGCTTTAAATGGTCTTGCATCGCGGAACACCACCATAGCCGCCACGTTTTCGCTTCCTGCGGTATTGGATATATCATAGGACTCAATATATCTCGGCGCCCTACTCATTCCCAAAAGTTCACCAAGCTCACTAAGAGCCTGTGTTTCCTTACCCGTACGTTCAAGGCGTTTTGAAAGAACCTCGTTAGCATTGCTAAGACACATACTTATAAGCTTTCTTTGTTCGCCCTTTTGAGGAACGGTAAACTTAATATTGCCTGACGACTGGGTATTAATCCACTTTTCAATCATCTTAGCTTCTTCGGGAAGTTCATCTATTATAATACTCTGAGGAAAATCGGAATTTTTATTATAAAAACGATATAAAAATTCACCGTATATCTCATTTTTGGAAGAAACCTCTTCAAAAACAAAATGCTCTTGATCGCATAGGTGCCAATCTCTGAATTTAAAGAACTGAACACAGGCAATTTCCCCAACCAGCGCACAGGCAAATACGTCCTGATTTTTATGAACCGAAGATATAACCTTTTGTTTTTGCGAAATTTTTGTTACGGCATCAATTCTGTCACGTAGCTTAGCTGCATATTCAAAATCGAGATTTTCAGCCGCTTCCTCCATTTTTTTATAAAGGTCTTTAATCTCCCCTTCGCTGTATCCTCCGTTTTTTATAAAGGCTACGGCGCTGTCCACCGCTTCGAGATATTCACTAAGTGTAATATTGGCTCTGCAAGGCGCAAAGCATCTGCCTATATGAAAATTAAGACAAGGCTTTGACGGTTTATCAAAAGAGCGGTTACAATCGGGAAGTTTGAATATATTTCTTGCTTCCTCAACAGCATTTTTAACTATCATACCGCTGTGATAGGGGCCTATATATTTGCCGTCCTTGTTCTTTTGCTTTACCCATTCGATTTTCTTCCATTTATCATCGGTAATTTTTACGTAGTGATAGCCTTTATCGTCCTTGAGCAGAATATTATATTTAGGCTGATTTTGTTTTATAAGCGAATTTTCCAGCACCAAAGCTTCAAATTCGCTGTCACAGAGAATGTACTCAAAATCTTCAACATTCTCGACCATTTTTCTGACCTTTATACTGTGATTGGTATCAGAACCAAAATACTGTGTAACACGGTTTTTAAGCGCTACCGCCTTGCCCACGTAAATGATTTTCCCCTGTTTATCCTTCATTATATATACACCGGGGGTAAGCGGCAAAGTATTAGCCTTCTTTTTGAGATAATTTTTTCTATTAGTGGACAAAACCTGCACCTTCTTTCTATTATATTGTAATATTTTCTTTTTTCTTTTTCAAGAGTTGATTTTTTAAATAAAAAGGTTTAAAATTAAAGGGATGAATTTTACCCCTTAACTCTAAACTAAAGAAAGGTACCTTTTATGTCTCTTATAAACTGTGAAAACCTATCCATCGGCTATAAAGACAGAATAATTCTTAAAAATCTAAATTTTTCTATAGACGAAAACGATTATCTTTATATCATTGGTGAAAACGGCAGCGGCAAAAGTACGCTTATTAAAAGCATACTTAAGCTTCTTACACCACTTTCGGGCAAAATTGAATACTGTCCCGAGCTTAAAGCCAAGGAAATAGGATATCTTCCTCAACAAAGTCCGATACAGCGTGATTTTCCTGCAAGTGTTGAAGAGATTGTTTTATCCGGCTCTATAAACCGTTTGGGATTTAAGCCTTTTTATACCCCTAAAAACAGAAAGAAAGCCCATCACAATATGGAGCTTATGAAGATAGAAAACCTAAAAAACGAAAGCTACCAAAACCTTTCGGGCGGTCAGCAGCAACGTGTCCTTCTTGCCCGTGCTCTTACAAGCGGCAGTAAAGCCTTGCTCCTTGACGAACCCGTTACGGGACTTGACCCAATAGCCGCATCCGATATGTATTCTCTTATCGAAACCGTAAATAAAGAATACCGCATTGCCGTTATTATGGTATCCCACGATATGAATGCCGCCTTTAAATATGCAACTCATATTCTTCATCTATCATCTAACGAAGTGTTTTTCGGTACGGTAGAAGAATACAGAAACAGCGAAATTCACAAAAGATTTTACGGAGGCGGAATTTATGAATGAGTTATTAACCCTTCTTTCTTACGCCTTTATTAAACGTGCTTTAATAGTCGGTGTGCTGATTTCTCTTTGCTCGGCATTACTTGGAGTAAATTTAGTTTTAAAGCGCTATTCTATGATTGGAGACGGACTCTCCCACGTAGGCTTCGGCGCTTTGGCAATTGCTGCGGCGGCAGGTCTTTCGCCTTTGCCTGTTGCTATTATAATTGTTATTATTGCCGCAATTTTACTTCTTAAAATAACAAATAGCGGAAAAATAAAGGGTGACAGCGCAATTGCCGTTATATCTGTCGGCTCTTTAGCAATAGGTGTCATAATTGTTTCGGCAACGGGTACAAATACCGACCTTTCCAACTATATGTTCGGCAGTATTCTTGCTATAAGCAACTTTGATGCGATTCTTACGGTAATTCTCTCTATAGTTATTATAATTATTTACATTCTTTTCTATAACAGAATATTTGCTATAACCTTTGACGAGGATTTTGCAAAAGCTACAGGAGTAAGGGTATCGCTTTTCAATACGGTTCTTGCAATACTCACCGCCGTAACGGTTGTTATCGGTATGAGAATGATGGGCGCTTTGCTTGTGTCTTCCCTGATTATTTTCCCTCCTCTTTGTGCAATTAAGCTTTGCAAAAACTTTAAGGGTGTTACCGTTTTATCTTCATTACTATCGGTTATTTCCTTCCTTATCGGTTTATATCTTTCCTATGTTTTATCCTTCCCCACAGGCGCTACAATAGTAATTACAAATCTGTTTATGCTGATAACCTCATTACTGATAAAATCCATATCTAACAAAATAAAGCTTAATAGAAGCAAAAAAGCTCTGTGAAAAACACAGAGCTTTAATTTATATTGTCTCGGCAATAACTGCCTTGATTGTATGCATACGGTTTTCCGCTTCTTTAAATACTATAGAACGCGGACTTTCGAAAACCTCGTCGGTCACTTCCATTGCATCAATACCGAACTTTTCGCCCATTTCCCTGCCAATGCCTGTTTTAAGGTCGTGGAAAGCAGGTAGGCAGTGCATAAATACTGCGTTCTTTGCGGCATTATCCATAAGCGCACAATTAACCTGATAAGGTGATAGTTCTCTTATTCTTTCTTCCCAGACCTCATAAGGTTCGCCCATAGATACCCAAACGTCTGTATAAATAACATTGGCGTCTTTTGTAGCCTTAATAGGATCGGTCTCGAATTTAAGAACTGCACCGCTTTTTTCAGCAAGTTCCTTACATATATCCACAAGGTCTTTTTCGGGCATATATTTTTCGGGAGCACAAGCAGTAAAATTAAGTCCCATCAATGCGCAACCAACCATTAAGGAATTACCCATATTATATCTTGCATCCCCCATATAAACGAAGTTTATTCCTTTAAGATATCCAAACTGCTCCTTAATAGTTAAAAAGTCAGCAAGTATCTGTGTGGGATGAAATTCATTGGTAAGCCCGTTCCAAACGGGAACAGATGAATATTTAGCCAGTTCTTCAACGATTTCCTGACCAAAACCACGATATTCAATACCGTCGTAAATGCCCGAAAGAACACGGGCAGTATCGGCAATGCTTTCCTTTTTGCCTATCTGTGAACCGCTTGGATCAAGATAGGTGGTGCCTATTCCAAGGTCGTGTGCAGCCACTTCAAAGCTGCAACGTGTTCTTGTACTGGTTTTTTCGAAAATCAAAGCAATGTTTTTTCCTTTAAATTCATCGTGAAGGATTCCTGCTTTTTTCTTTGCTTTATATTCAGCCGCTTTGTCAATCAAATAGCCGATTTCTTCGCTGCTAAAGTCAAGAAGTTTTAAAAAATCTCTGCCTCTTAAATTCATAATATTTTCCTTTCTACTGAGCACATACGTCTTTAATTACACTAAGCGCTGTTTCTAAAACGTCAAAAGGAATGTTAAGCGCAGGAAGCAGTCGCACCTTTGTCTTGGCGGTTAGCAGGAGAACACCTTTTTCCATACATTCCTTAACAACCTGAGCGGCACTCTTTTCGGTTTCAATACCAAGCATAAGTCCCATACCGCTGATGCTTTTAATTCCCTTTGCTGAGCTTAAAGTATCAACTATAAGCTTATTTCTTTCCTTTACACCCTCTAAAACTACGTCGTCAATTCTGTTTAAAACGTTAATTGCACCTGCACAGGAAATGGGATTTCCGCCAAAGGTAGAGCCGTGACTTGAAGGTGTTAAAACATCTTTAACCCTTTCAAAAAGCATTGTGGCGCCAATAGGAAGTCCTCCTGCAAGTCCCTTTGCAGTAGATACTATATCGGGAGTAAAGCCGTAGTTCATATATCCGTAAAGCTCACCTGTTCTGCCGTTGCCTGTCTGTACCTCGTCAACAATAAGAAGGATATCCTTTTCCTTGGAAATTTTCACAATTGCCTCAACAAATGCTTTATCAAGGGGCACTACACCGCCTTCTCCCTGAACGGTTTCAAACATAATTGCGCTGGGAGAATATTTTTCAACACTTTTTAAAAGCGCATCTATATCATTGGCAGGTGTATAAGCAAAGCCGTCGGTAAGGGGAAGAAAATCCTTATGGAAAACATCCTGTCCTGTTGCGGCAAGGGTTGTTATTGTTCTGCCGTGAAAGCTGTTTACAAGGGTTAAAATTGTAGGCTCTTTTATGCCTTTAACCTCTGCTGCATATTTTCTTGCCGTTTTAATTGCACATTCATTAGCCTCAGCACCTGAATTTGAAAAGAAAACCTTTGAACAGCCTGTACGTCCACAAAGCATCTTAGCAAGGGTTATAGAGGGACTGCTGTAGTAAAGATTAGATGTATGCTGAAAAGCGTTTAACTGCTCACTAACAGCCTTAACCCAGCTTTCATCACAAAAGCCGAAGGTATTTACAGCAATACCTGTTCCAAGGTCAATATATTCTTTTCCGTCTGCATCCATACAGATGCTTCCCTTTCCCTTTACTATTTCAACAGGAAAACGGTTATATGTACCTGCAATATATTTTTTATCGTCCTCAATATAAGACATATCAGTCACCTTTTTTTCTATAGAACATTGTACCGATACCTTCATCGGTCAAGGTTTCAATAAGAAGAGAATGCTCCACTCTGCCGTCAATGATGAATACCTTTCTTACGCCCCAATCAATAGCATTTACACAGCATTCAACCTTAGGAATCATACCGCCTGAAATTACGCCCTCGTCGATAAGGGATTTGGCTTCATCCACTTCAATATGAGAAATAAGAGAATCAGCGTCATTTACATCCCTTAAAATACCGCTTATATCGGTAAGAGAAATAAGACTTTCAGCCGCAAGAGCGCCTGCAATTTTTGCGGCGGCTGTGTCTGCATTTACGTTATAAACGTTACCTTCCTTGTCGCAACCGAGTGTAGAAACAACGGGAATATATCCCTTTTCAATAACGTCGAGAATAGGCTGAACGTTAACCTTTGTAATATTGCCCACATAGCCGAGTTTTTCATCCTTAATTTCGGCACGAAGCATATGACCGTCGATACCCGAAAGACCTATTGCCTTACCGCCTTTTCTTTCAATATGATTTACAAGGCTTTTATTAACCTTTCCTGCAAGTACCATCTGAACAATATCGATGGTATCCTTATCGGTCACCCTAAGTCCGTTAACAAATTTACTTTCAATGCCTACTTTACCGAGCATTTCGGTAATTTCGGGGCCACCGCCGTGAACAAGAACAACCTTTACTCCGACAAGGGTAAGAAGTATTATATCGCTCATAACGGAATTTTTAAGGTCTTCGTTAATCATAGCGTTACCGCCGTATTTGATTACAACAATCTTTCCGGTATATTTTTTAATATAAGGAAGCGCCTGAACAAGTATTTCGGCTCTGTCTGCATTAGAAATATTCATAACTTTATTCTCCTTATTAAACAGCCAAAATCTCCACTTTAAAAATGGAGATTTTTTTATTTTTAGGTACGGTAATCACCGTTAATTTTTACGTAATCGTAGGTAAGATCGCAACCCCAAGCAGTTGCACTTGCGTCTCCGTCCCCCAGATTAACGATAATTTCTATTTCATCCATAAGCAAAATTTCTTTTGCCTTTTCTTCTGAAAATTCAATACCGCTTCCCATTTTGCAAACGTCGATTATACCCTTTTCGGATTTAAAGGATACGTCAACCTTATTTACGTCAACATCACATTTTGCATAACCTATTGCACAAAGAACTCTTCCCCAGTTGGCATCAGCGCCAAACATAGCCGCTTTGGTAAGAGAAGAACATATAATGCTCTTAGCCACCTTTTTGGCGGTTAAATCGTCCTTTGCGCCGCTGACCTTACATTCAAGAAGCTTTGTGGCGCCCTCACCGTCAGCCGCAATCATTCTGCAAAGATAAACCGTTACTGTATTAAGAGCCTTCATAAAGGTTTCAAAGTCTTCGCCTTCGCTCTCAATAGGCTTATTCCCTGCCATACCGTTAGCCAGAACTGCAACCATATCGTTAGTGGAGGTATCGCCGTCAACACTAACCATATTAAAGGTATTTTTAATATCTTCTGAAAGAGCTTTTTGAAGCAAAGAGGAAGAAATCGCACAGTCGGTAGTAATAAATACAAGCATTGTTGCCATATCGGGATGTATCATACCGCTTCCCTTTGCAATACCGCCTATTTTACATTCTACTCCGTCGATATCAAAAGAAACGGCTATTTCCTTTACCTTTGTATCTGTAGTCATAATACCGTATGCGGCATCTAAGCTGTTATCACCGAGAGCTTTAACCAAAGCGGGAACACCGTTTTTAATAGGAGTAATATCAAGAGGCTGTCCGATTACACCGGTTGAAGCGACAATAACGTCGTCACTGTTTATTTTAAGTTCATCGGCAAGGATAACACCCATTTTTTCAGCAACCTCAATACCGTCGGCATTGCATGTATTTGCATTTCCGCTGTTACAAATAACAGCCTGAGCCTTACCATCGGCTAAATGCTTTTTAGTAACGGTAAGAGGAGCGCCTTTAACAAGGTTTGTGGTATATACAGCAGCGGCATTTGCCACATTTTCGCTGTATATAAGAGCAATATCGTTTTTTGTTTTATTCTTACGGATACCGCAATGAATACCCGAAGCTTTGTAACCCTTTGCGGCACATACGCCGCCGTTTATAATCTTCATATTAAAAACCTTTCTTAAATGCTGAGTCCTGTAGTCTCGTCAGCACCCATACAGATATTCATACATTGAACAGCTGCACCCGAAGCGCCTTTGCCTAAATTATCATATCTTGCCGCAAGTAAAATTCTTTCTTCATTACCGAAAACAGCAATCTCCATACTGTCAAGACCGCTAAGCTTATTAGCAGAAATAAATCCGCTTTCATCAGCTTCATCTTTATAGGAAACAACGGGGCCGTTATATTTTTGGCTGTAAATATGCTTTATATCCTCTATGGAAGCACCATTTTTAAGCTGACTCTTAAATAAGGGAATAGTTACACACATACCGCTATAGAAGGAAGAAACTATGGGAGAAAAGGCAGGAGCATTATCAAGGGTTGCTATTGCCTTTATTTCCATAAGGTGCTTATGCTGTTGAGTAAGTCCGTACTGTCTGGGAGCGCTGAAAAGCTCGTCGATTTCATCGGCTTCATACTCGGCAATCATTTTCTTACCGCCACCGCTGTATCCTGTAACAGAGGTAACGCATAAAAGCGCATCTCTTTCTAAAATTCCTGCTTCAATAAGCGGATAAACAAGGGCTATAACACCACTTGCGTGACAACCGGGGACTGCAATTTTCTTAGAGCTTGGAAGTTTTTGAGCAATTTCAGCTTTAAGCTCAGGAAAACCGTAGGTCCAGTTTTCGTCTGTTCTGTGGGCTGTAGAGGTATCGATAATAACCGTATTATCGTTTTCAAGAAGAGAAACAGATTCCCTTGCCGCATCATCAGGCAAACAAAGAAAAACTATATCTGCGCTGTTTATTGCTTCTTTTCTGGCAGAAACGTCCTTACGCTTTTCTTCGGGCAAAGTAATTAAGGTTATATCCTCTCTTTTACCGAGACGTTCAAAAATTCTGAGTCCGGTTGTTCCCACACTGCCGTCTATAAATACCTTTTTCATTTTTTTAAAAACTCCGTAATATATTTAATCTGTTCTTTCACCGATTCATAACCTGTAGAGCCTGCAGAAATACGCTTGGCAACACAGGTTTCAAGAGAAATTTCCGTATATAAATCATTATCAAAAAGCTCTGAATATTCTTTGTACTTTTCTATCGGCAATTCTTCAAGAACAGTATTATTATCTATACAATACCCAACAAGAGTTCCCACGTGCTTGTAAGCGGTTCTGAAGGGCATTCCCTTTTTAACAAGATAATCGGCAAGGTCGGTAGCGTTTATAAAGCCCTTTTGAGCTGCTGAATACATATTTGCTTTTAAAACCTTCATAGTAGCAACCATGGGAGCAAAAATGCTAAGACACTTCTTTATGGTGTCAACGCTGTCAAATATGGCTTCTTTATCCTCCTGCATATCCTTATTATAAGCAAGGGGCAAACCCTTAAGGGTGGTAAGAAGGGATAAAAGATTTCCATATACTCTGCCTGTTTTACCTCTTACAAGCTCCGCCATATCGGAATTTTTCTTCTGAGGCATAATGCTTGAGCCTGTGGTATAGCTGTCATCAAGTTCAACAAATTTAAACTCCCAGCTCGACCAAAGAATTATTTCTTCGGAAAAACGGGACAGATGCATCATAGCGGTAGCAAAACAGGACATCAGCTCAATACAAAAATCTCTGTCGGAAACACCATCGATGCTATTCATCATTATTCCGTCAAAGCCAAGGCGCTGTGCTTCAAAGCTTCTGTCGGTATTATAAGTAGTACCTGCCAAAGCGCAGGAGCCTATGGGGGAATAATTCATTCTCTTTACAGCATCATTTAAACGTTCAAAATCACGCTTGAACATCATAGCATAAGCCAGTAAATGATGAGCAAAGGTTATAGGTTGGGCACGCTGTAAATGTGTGTAACCGGGCATAATTGCATCCTGATTTTCCTTTGCTTTATCCTTTATAACCTCAATAAGCTTTAAAAGTAAGCCTGAAATCTCATCACATTCATCTCTTAAATAAAGTCTGATATCAAGGGCCACCTGATCGTTACGGCTGCGGGCGGTATGAAGCTTTTTACCGTTATCGCCTATTCTTTTAGTAAGCTCCGATTCAATAAACATATGGATATCTTCAGCATCCATATCAAAGGATAATGCTTTGCTTTCTATATCGTCCAAAATACCGCCAAGTCCATTTATGATATCGGCGCTTTCCTCCTTGGTAATGATACCCTGACGAGAAAGCATCATAGCGTGAACTATCGAACCTGTTATATCCTGCTTATACATTCTTGAATCGAAATGAATGGAAGAATTAAAGTCGTCAGCCTCTTTATCAAGGGCTTTGTTAAATCTTCCCGCCCACATTTTATCCATTGTAACTACCTCTGAAAAATTAGTCTAAATTGTTCTTTTTCTTCATTTTTGCATAGACCTTGGTGGGCAGACCGTAAAGATTGATAAAGCCTGCAGATTCCTTCTGGTCATATACGTCATCCTCATCAAATGTAGCAATTTCACTATCATAGAGAGAATAGGGAGATGTAACACCTGCATTTATGATGTTACCCTTATAAAGCTTAACCTTAACGTCACCCGTTACGGTTTTCTGTGTAGTCTTAACAAAAGCAAGAATTGCTTCGGTAAGAGGAGTAAACCAAAGAGCGTTATATACGTTCTCAGCAAGTTTCTGTGCAACAAGAGACTTATAATGAGCAGTATCCTTATCAAGACAGATAGTCTCTAAAATCTGATGTGCTTTATAAAGAATTGCACCGCCGGGAGTTTCGTAAACACCTCTGCACTTCATACCTACAAGACGGTTTTCAACGATGTCAAGAAGACCGATACCGTTTGCGCCGCCGAGTTCATTAAGCTTTGAAACAAGCGCAACGCTGTCCATTTCTACACCGTCAACAGCAGTAGGTACACCCTTTTCAAAGTGAACGGTTACATAGGTAGGCTTATCGGGAGCCATTTCGGGAGAAACACCCATTTCCAAAAAGCCTTCCTTATTGTACTGAGGCTCGTTTGCAGGATCCTCAAGGTCAAGACCTTCATGGCTTAAGTGCCAGATGTTTTTATCCTTGGAATAGTTTGTCTCTCTGTTTATCTTAAGAGGTACGTTGTGTGCCTCGGCATAGTCAATTTCTTCTTCTCTGGATTTAATATCCCACTCTCTCCAAGGAGCAATAATGGGCATATCGGGAGCAAATGCCTTAATAGCCATTTCAAATCTAACCTGATCGTTACCCTTACCGGTACAACCGTGGCAAATAGCGTCAGCGCCTTCCTTAATGGCAATTTCAGCAATACGCTTAGCAATAGGAGGACGAGCAAATGCAGTACCTAACATATAATCTTCATAAAGAGCGCCTGCCTGAACACAGGGGAATACATACTCTTCAAGAAATTCTTTAGTAAGGTCTTCAATATAAATTTTAGAAGCGCCTGTTTTAATAGCCTTTTCCTCAAGTCCTTCAAGCTCACTTGCCTGACCTACATTACCGGAAACGGCAATAATTTCGGGATTACCGTAATTTTCCTTTAACCAAGGAATGATTATAGAAGTATCAAGACCACCCGAATAAGCCAATACTACCTTTTTGATTTTACTTTTATCCATTTTAAATTCCTCCAAAAAATCATTTAAAATTCATTATCGGTATTATACCATTACTTGTATAAATATGCAAGTTTTTCTGCATAAAATTTATGCGTTTTTTCAAAATACTCCTTTTATTACAAAACACGCACAACTTTCTGCATTACATTTGTTTAATTTGATGGAATATTTATGAGCAATATGCAAATTTTATGCATATTTATTCAAAAATCAAAACAAGTCGGACTTCTCCGACCTGCTTTTTATATATTTTCAACCGTTTCTTTAATTTTGTTTTTTCATTGAGTCGTCTGTGATTAAAAACTTAATCATTGCAAACACCTCACGGATATTATATAATTAAGAATAGATAAAGTCAAGCAAGATTAAGACGGGCACACTCGCCCGTCTTTATTTATTCTTTATTTACAACCAATTGGTCAGCGTAAGAACAAATAATCCTATCCCCCGCTTTTATTTCTCCCGAAAGAAGTTTTTCGCTTAACACGTCTTCAACCTTGCTTTGAATCGCTCTGCGCAAAGGACGTGCTCCGTAAATATCATCAAAGCCTGCCTCTGCCATTTTTTCTTCAACGGTTTTATCGAAGGAGGCTTCAATGTCAAGCTTTTTAAGACGTTTTCCTAAAGACTCCAGCATTTTTCCTGCAATTTGTCCGATTTCTTCCTTTGTAAGCTTAGTGAAAACAATAGTATCGTCAACACGGTTAAGAAATTCAGGTCTGAAGGCTTTTTTAAGTTCTCCTATTACACTTTCCTTAATATCCTTATGCTCGGCTTCAAAAGAATTTTCACCAAAACCGAACGCCTTTTTCTTATCGGTAATAAGACGGGCGCCAATATTAGAGGTCATAATTATAACCGTATTTTTAAAATCTATTTTTCTTCCCTGAGAATCGGTTAAAACACCGTCGTCAAGTATCTGCAGTAAAATATTAAATACGTCAGGGTGCGCCTTTTCAATTTCATCAAAAAGCACTACGGAATAGGGATTTCTTCTCACCTTTTCGGTAAGCTGACCGCCTTCGTCAAAGCCAACATAACCGGGAGGAGAGCCTATCATACGGGATACAGTATGCTTCTCCATATACTCCGACATATCGAGTCTTATCATAGCATTTTCACTGCCGAACATTGCTTCGGCAAGTGCTTTGCTAAGCTCGGTTTTACCAACACCTGTAGGGCCTAGGAAAATAAACGAACCTATAGGACGGCTTTCATCCTTAAGACCTACTCTGCCTCGACGGATAGCCTTGCTTATGGCAGTTACAGCTTCATTTTGACCGATAACTCTACCATGTAGCACCTCTTCAAGACGTAAAAGCCGTTGACTTTCTTCTTCGGTAAGGCTCTTAACAGGAACCTTTGTCCAGTTGCTGACTATTTCTGCAATAATTTCTTTATCAACTACTGCTTTGGCGCTGTTTTCATCAAAAGAAAGCTTTTCTTTTTCATTTGAAAGTTCTTTTTTAAGTTCTTCCGCTTCATCTCTCAGCTTTGCAGCCTTTTCGAAATCCTGAGTCTTAATAGCCTCTTCCTTTTCCTCTTCGTTTTTCTTGATTTTGGCTTCAAGCTCTTTTATGCTGTCAGGCTTTTTAAAAGCGGTAAGTCTAACCTTCGAACCTGCTTCGTCAATAAGGTCGATAGCCTTGTCGGGTAGGAATCTATCGGTAATATAGCGTGAAGAAAGATATGCGGCAGCCTTTAAAGCTTCATCAGTAATTTTTACTCCGTGGTGCTCTTCGTATTTGGAGCGAAGACCTGTTAAGATTTCGACAGTATCGTCAACAGAAGGTTCGCCTATCTGTACGGGCTGAAATCTTCGTTCAAGGGCGGCATCCTTTTCAATATTTTTTCTGTATTCCATAAGGGTTGTGGCGCCCACAATCTGAAGTTCTCCCCTAGCCAGAGAAGGCTTTAAGATATTTGCCGCATCGGTACTGCCCTCGGCACTTCCTGCGCCTATAAGGGTATGAACCTCATCAATAAACAGAATAATATCTCCCGCTTTTTTAACCTCTTCAATGATGGATTTAATTCTGTCTTCAAAATCGCCTCTGTATTTCGTTCCGGCAATCATACCCGTAAGGTCAAGAGTAATTACTCGTTTATTACTTATTACATCGGGTGCGTCACCTTTAGCAATTTTAAGAGCAAGTCCTTCGGCAACCGCTGTTTTTCCGACACCTGGTTCACCTACAAGACAGGGGTTATTCTTGGTTCTTCGGCACAGAATCTGAATAACTCTTTCAATTTCCTCTTCTCTGCCGATTACGGGATCGATTTTCCCGTTCTTTGCGTCTTTTGTAAGGTCGTGACCGTATTTTAAAATATTGCCCTTTTGAGAATTTTTATTTTCGGGAGCTTTTTCATCAACGTCATCTATATTAAGGTCAATGTCAGCCGCCTCAAGAGCACTTGTAACAGCCTCTGTTACATTAACGCCCATATCGGTAAGAAGTCTTATGGCATAGTTATCGTTTTCGCTGAGAAGCGCAATAAGCAAATGCTCGGTTCCCACTTCACTTTTACCAAGACTTCTGCATCCCGAAACAGCAGATTCAAGAATACGCTTTGCACGTTTGGTGAAATATTCGGGAGAAAGATTTGTGTGAACCCCTGCCCCGATTTTAAGGGTAATAAGCTCGTTTATCTTTTCGGCTGTCACGCCGTATTTAGAAAGTATTTCATAGGCTACTCCGCCGCCAACTTTAGCAAGGCCTAACAGTATATGCTCACTGCCTATATAGGTATGGCCCAAAAGCGAAGCCGAATTAATAGCATGGTTTAAAGCTTCATTTGCTTTAGCTGTAAAACCGCTGAAATTAAATTTCATTATATCACATCTCCTTTATGGAATCATTTTTCTTACTGTTTTTGCCCGCAGAAAATCTCTTTCTGCAGGTGATTTTTCTCCCGTAAACCTACAAAGCATATTGGGAGAGGTTTCAATTAAAATCTTCATCGGCAGTGTTGCATCAAAAGGAAGAATTTCTTCGGCAATACCTACCTTAATGTGAGAAACCAGCTTATACATTTCATCGCTGGAAAGAAGTCTTTGGTTTTTAAGTATGCCGTAAGCGCGCCATACAAGGTCTTCTAACATAATTTTGTCAGTTCTTTTTCTCTCATTAATTTCTCTGTCGATAAGCTGTTTGGTAATAACATTAAGATTGTCAATTGCATTCTTTTCTGTAATTCCTAAAGTTATCTGATTAGAAATCTGATAAAGCGAAGCCTTTGATTTAGTGCCTTCTCCGTACATTCCTCTGACTGTAAAACCGATTTTACCTATTGTATCAGAGATTTCATTTACTGCTCCCGAGCTTTCCATAAAGGGAAGATGAAGCATTACAGATGCTCTCAGTCCCGTTCCTAAGTTAGTAGGACATTCGGTAAGATAGCCAAGTTGACTATCAAAGGCAAAACCGCACTTTAAAGCTAATATATCATCAATTTTTTCGGCTGTTTCATATGCCTTTTCAAGATTTAAACCCGATAAAATAACCTGAATACGAATGTGGTCTTCTTCGCCAATCATAACACAAACAGATTCATCTTCACTTATTATAATAGCTCTGCCTGTTTTCTTGTTTGCAAATTCGGGGCTGATTATATGACGCTCTACCATTGCGTAAATTTCATTATCGGGAATATCTGCCATAGAAATAAATTTTAAAGATTTTGCAAAAGGAGTATCGCTCTCTAAAATAGCATTTTTAACCCTTTGGGCAACCTCTTCCATCTGCTCATCACTAAGAAGCGAAGGGAAAGGAGTATCAGCAAGATTTCTTGCAAGACGCACTCTTGTTGAAACGGCAATAGGATTACAAGGTTCAATACTGTACCAATTACTCATTTTTACCTTCCTCCTCGTAAAGTTTTATTTTATCTCTCATAACTGCAGCTTCTTCATAATTTTCATTTTTGACAAGTTCGCTGAGTTTTTTACGCATTTCGCTCAATTCATCGGTGCGCGATACAATAAGCGCAGCTTTTTGGGGCTTTTTGCCGATATGGGTTACACTTCCGTGTACACGTTTTAAATATGGCAAAAGCTCGGTTTTGAATTTTTCGTAACACTTAGGGCATCCTGCCTTTCCCGTTTTTGCAATTTCTCTGAAAGAACTGTTACAGCAAGGACAACACTCTGCTTTACTGCTTTGCGGCATAGCTATATCACCAAAAACCGAAGAAAGCATTGAAGCGAGACTTCCCGAAGGCGCTGTGGAATAGCCTTCCTTTGCGGCGCATACAGAACACAAATCCATATCCTTAACAATACCGCCTATAACCGAATGTATATGAGTAGTTGCATTATTTTTTCCGCATTTCTGACAAATCATAACAAGTCTCCTTTATTTAATTTGAGTCAAAAGTATCTGCTTAATTATTGCAGCCCTAACTGTATCGCGATAATCAAGGGGCACAACCTGCATCACACCGTTTGAAATAGCCGCAAGTATTGCCGTAGCTGCTTCATGGGAAATCAGAGAAGCCCTTAATGTGTTTTCAACAACAATCCTTGCCGCCATCTGATCAATGGAACTTCCTATAGAATTAACTATATGCATAAGTGCCGCCGACTGATTTATCTTAACTCTTTTTATTCGTATATATCCCCCGCCACCACGGTAGCTTTCTATTGTATATCCCTGCTCGGGAGTGAAACGGGAAGATAAAACATAATTTATCTGACTGGGCACACACCCCATCATTTCCGCAAATTCATTACGCTGAATAAGTGTGGTATTTTCCTCAGACTCATCAAGTAATTCTATTATCGCTTTTGTTATAATATCACTCATTTTCATAACTTTTCGCCTCACTTTGACCTTTACTGACCTTAGTATATATCGAAAGTCAGAGAAAGTCAAAGTTCGTTCTCTGCCGATTTTTATGCTTTTGAAGGTCAAAAAAGGTCAAATCTCCATTTTTCTTTTATTTACTCGTTTTTTCTCTTAAAAACTCATTTTTTATATTTTGTAACAAACTTAAATCAACAACATAGTATGTAATATAAAAGAAAGGAGGTAAAGATTTATGTGTAATAACTTTTTCGGCGGAAACTGCGCTTGGATTATCGTGATCCTTCTTCTTCTCTTCTGCTGCGGTAACAACGGCATAGCTAACACCAACGGTTGTGGTTGCGGTTGTAACGATACTTGCTGCTAAAAGAAAAAACGGCTGTCTTACAAAAGTAAGACAGCCGAACTTTTTTTAAAAAATTAATGATTATTGAAGATGTCGATAAGTTCGATGTAATCCTCTTCAGAATCCTTTTCGGTTGCAAGGTTGCCAAGCTTAGCAGCAAGGTCTTCATCCTTTTTGTCCTTGCTATCTTCACCCAAACCTGTAGCAACAACTGTTACGCGGATAGCATCCTCAAGGGTATCATCGAATTTAGCACCCCAGATAATAGTTGCATCGGGATGAGCCATATCGGAGATGATAGAGGAAGCAAGTTCAACTTCTTCAAGACCGATATCCTCAGAACCGGTAATGCTGATAATAACGCCCTTAGCATTTTCCATAGAGGTTTCGATAAGGGGACTGCTGATAGCGGCACGTGCAGCTTCTTCAGCTTTATCTCTGCCTGTTGCATAACCAACGCCCATATGAGCATAGCCTGCATCAGCCATAATAGCGGTAACGTCAGCAAAGTCGAGGTTAACGAGAGCAGTTTCGTTAATAAGCTCGGTAATGCTCTGAACACCCTGACGAAGCACGTCATCAGCTACGTCGAACGCATTCTTAAATGTAATCTTCTGTTCGGAAACAAATTTAAGTCTTTCGTTAGGAATAACTATAAGACTATCAACCTGTTCTTTAAGAGCAGCAATACCTGCTTCAGCCTGCTGCATACGTTTTTTACCTTCAAAAGCGAAGGGTTTGGTTACTATACCAACGGTAAGCACACCGAGTTCCTTAGCAATTTTTGCTACTATGGGAGCAGCGCCTGTACCGGTACCGCCGCCCATACCTGCAGTAATAAATATCATATCGGCAGAACCGATAACAGCAGTAATTTCATCAGCAGCTTCTTCAGCAGCAGCTCTACCCTTTTCAGGATTAGCGCCTGCGCCCTTACCACCTGTAGTTTTATCACCAATCTGAAGCTTACTGTTAGCTTTAGAAAGGAATAATGCAGCTTTATCGGTATTGATTGCTACAAATTCAACACCCTTTACTCCGGCATCTACCATACGGTTAACAGCGTTTCCGCCGCCTCCGCCGACACCTACTACTTTAATCTGAACAACATCTTCAGCTTCATTTGCAATTCCGAAAGGCATTACGAATTCCTCCAATTTTTAATTTCTTATAATGAGCCATTTAAACACAATTTAATAATAACACAGTTATTTTTAAATTTCAATACATTTATTTATATTTTTGTAAAATATTTTATATATTTAGTCATTTTTTTCGTCTTTGACAAAAAACGCCAAAGGATTTTCGGGAGTATATTGACTTAGATTAACAGTTCCCGAAACTGTACTGAGATTTTCATTTTCGCACATCTTAAGAAAATGAGCCAACTTTTCCTCAAAATACGAAATATCTCCGAAATTAACCTTCAATCTGTTATCAAAAAGCATTTTTATCTCATATGTATTTGATATATCCAGTTCATTAGCCGTTAAAACAAAACCTTCTATTTTAGCCGAAACGGTATTTATAACTTCCTGCTTTTTCGCATCCTCAATCACTACATAAGAGCCATCGTCACTTAAATTTGTCTCACCAACAATATATAAAATGTTTTCAGGCAAATCATCATACACTTTAAGTACTCTGCCCGTCTTATCGGTGGAATAATATTTTTCGCCGCTTGTGTAAACAAACACTTCTTTGGCATCTTTAACCTTTATTACGATATTGCCGTCAAGATTTTTTTCAATGGCTATATCGTCCACAAACGGCAAATCCTTTTGAATCTTTAAAAGTACATTCTTTTTATTTATCCTGAAGATATTTTCGCCAAGGTCGATACCGCACAGCTTCACTATATCTTTACCTTCATAAAAATTACTGCCCGTCGCTTTAATACTTTTCACAGGAAAAAACACAGTTAAAGAAAGTCCGACAAATAAAGCAACGGCAAAAAGCATAAATAATACGAGGGCTGCCCTCTTTTTCTTTTTTCTCTTATTAACTTTTCTTTTTTGATTATTTTTAACGTCCTTCAATTTCAAAGCTCCTCTATATCAGCGCCCAAAATCTTAAGATTTTCGGCAAATGATTGATAACCTCGTTCTATATGATAAATATCATTAATAATACTTTGACCTTCAGCATTAAGAGCTGCCACCACCAGTGCCGCACCGCCTCTCAAATCGGTACAGGTAACAGTTTCTCCGCAAAGCTTTTTTCGTCCTTTAGAAGTAACCGTTTTACCGTGAAGACGGATATCAGCGCCTAACTTATTAAGCTGGGGCACATATCTGAATCTGTTTTCAAAAATAGTTTCGCTCAGGCTGTTTTTATCGGGCAAATTAGAAAACACTGCAACAATAAGTGGGCCTGCATCTGTAGGAAAAGCAGGATAAACGTCGGTTATTGTCACTCCCGAGCATTTTAAAGGCTCACTGCATTTCATATATACCCTATTACCTTTAACACGTATTTTACAGCCTATTTTATCAAAAAAGCCCAAAATGGTATGCATATTATATGCCGGACAACCGATAATTTCAATATTACCGCCTGTATTTGCCGCCGCCGAAAGAAAGGTAGCGGCTACAATTCTATCACTTATAACAGTATGTTCCACACTGTGAAGACTTGATACGCCTTCAATAATAACGGTACCAGAACCTGCACCTCTTATACGAGCCCCTGCTCTGTTAAGGAAGTCGGCTAAATCGCTTATTTCAGGTTCACTTGCCGCACCGTGAATAACAGTTGTACCTCTTGCAAGACAGGAAGCTATCATAATATTCTCGGTTGCTCCAACGCTTGGAAAACGAAGATATATTTCACCGCCAATTAGTCCGTTAGGACAATTACAGTTAAGAACACCGTTTTCTTCTGTAATAATAACCCCTATCTGTCGAAGAGCTGTAAGATGCATATCAATAGGTCGAGGTCCTAATTCACATCCACCGGGACTGCTTATTACCGCCTTCCCCATTCGCGCTGTTATGGCGCCTAAAAACACAATTGAAGAACGCATTTCACCCGAGAGTTCTTTTCCAACTTCAAAATTCACAGCATCAGTAGAATCAACTATTACTGTATTTTCATCCCTTACGCATACACAGCCTAATTTCACAAGGATTTTTATAGCTGCATCAACATCGCTTAAATCGGGACAATTATGTATAACACTTTTACCTTTAATGAGCAGCGTTGCGGCAAGTATCGGCAACGCACTATTCTTTGCGCCCTGCAGTTTCACACTGCCTTCTAATTTGTTTCCACCGATAACTTTATAGGAATTCATATCAGCACCCCGCATATATAAAATACAATTATATTTCATAATATGCGGTTTGCTTTTTTTGGTTATTAAGAGTTTAGCAGTTCCATTAGAACCTTATAAATACGTTCGTTGGCATCATCTATAGCAATTTTTTTGGCATTTTTGCTCATAGTTTCAAGTTTATTACTGTCTGAAAGCATATTTTCAACCGTAGATATAAGTTTTTCACCGGTCAATTCTTTTTCTTCAATAACCTCAGCCGCACCCACATTTTTAAGTGTCATAGCATTATGGAACTGATGGTTTTCGGCAACGTAAGGAGAAGGGATAAGAATTGAAGGCTTTCTGCAAACAGTAAGTTCGCTGAGTGTTATGGCACCTGCTCTGCAAATAACAACATCTGCCGCCGCCATACACACATCCATATCCTTGATATATTCTCTCAAATCTATATTTTCACTAAGTTTAATATCACTAAGCTGATTTTTCATATCCTCGTAGCCGACCTTTCCGGTAGCATGAATATGATAATATTTTCCGCTTTCATTGTGATATTTTATAAGCTCTGCTACAGAACGGTTTATCTTTTCGGCACCAAGACTGCCGCCGAAAGAAAGAATAACTGGACGGCTATCGAAACCAAGCTTTTTTCTTGCTTCTTCCCTGCTTATTTTAGTCAGCTCAGGTCTTACGGGGTTACCTACTATATCTGGTTTTTTATTAAGCTTAAATCTTTTTTCCGCTTCAGGCATTGCAAGCATAACTCTGTCAACGTCACCGCAAAGCATTTTATTAGTCATACCCGGATAGGCATTTTGCTCGTGAATAGCAGTTTTAAATCCAAGCTTTGCCGCCTGACTCAGCACCGGTCCGCTTACATATCCGCCTGTGCCTACAACAAGGTCGGGATTAAGTTTTTTAAGGAGCTTTCTTGCTTTTACTGAAGCAGTAACCGCACATACGGCAGCCTTAACATTTTTTGCAATATTAACAGGGCTAAGGCTTCTTTGAAAGCCTGAAACCTCAATACTGTAAAAATCATATCTCTTTTCGGGAACAAGCTTTGCTTCAAGTTTTTTAGCGGTTCCTATATAACTGATTTTTGTATCAGGATGTTTTTCCTTGATATATCCTGCAACTGCAAGTGCGGGATTTATGTGTCCTGCGGTGCCACCGCCTGCAAATAGAATATGCATATTTACACCTACACCTTCTCTAAATTAGCGCTTCGCGAAATTGACAGTACAATTCCCATTTCAGCAAGTAAAATTATAAGCGCCGTACCACCGTAACTAAAGAACGGAAGACTTATTCCTGTATTGGGAATAGTATTTGTAACAACCATTATATTAAGAGCTGCCTGAAGAGCCACCTGAAAAGAGAGCCCCACAGCCATTAAAGACGAAAATTTATCGGGAGAATGCATAGCAACCACAAAGCCGCGCCATATAAGAAGGCAGAAAAGCACCACTATTATCATAGCTCCTATAAGCCCGAGTTCCTCGCTGACTATTGCAAAAATAAAGTCATTGTGAGGTTCGGGAAGCCATGAATATTTCTGTCTTGACTGTCCAATTCCTCTGCCAAGTAAACCGCCTGAGCCGATAGCCAAAAGCGACTGTATGGTCTGATAGCCTTTACCTGCCGCATCTGACCAAGGGTCAAGCCAATATGTGAAACGGCTTGATGCGTAATCAACAACACCTGTAACTACAAATAAAACAACAGCCGTTACCGCAACACCAGCGCCCATTAGGATATATCTGATTGCCAGTCCTCCCACTATCATTAGTACAACACCTATAAAGAGTATAAGAACAGTAGCAGAAAGATGTGTTTCTACAACCACAAGACCACAGACAACAGCAAGAATAAAAAGTAAAGTAATAACAAACTTAAAGTTAGACATAAGCTTATGATACTTTGCAATAAGGTGGGAAAAAAGAGTTATAATTGCAAATTTTGCAATTTCTGATGGCTGAAAGGTTATAGGTCCCAAAACAAGCCAACGTTTATGATCCATTCCCTCCTTCATAGGAGGCAAAGCAAGTACCAGTACAAGCAAAATTATGGCAACAACATAAATAGGAACTGCAAGTTTTCTATATACTTTTACATCAATACGGGAAAGGGCGAACATAACCACAACGCCAACGACAGCAAATATTGCCTGTCTTATAATAAAGTGATAGCTGTTTGAGAAACGGGCGTAGCTATAAGCATAGCTTGCCGAAAAAAGCATAACAAGGCCTATTGAAAGTAATATAAGAACCAAAGAAAGAAAACCGAAGTCAAGCTTTCCTTCTCTGTATATACCCATTTTTTTAAGCAACTTAGCATACAGGCCTTCGCGCATTATATTCACTCCGTCAAAATTATTTTATAAAATAAATGGAAGTACTGCAACAGCAGCTCCGACAAATCCTACTGCTGAGAAAACAAATACTACCTTTTCTTCGCTCCAACCAATCATTTCAAAATGATGGTGAATAGGACTCATTTTAAAGATACGTTTTTTAGTAAGCTTATAGCAGGTCACCTGCAACACTACAGATAAAGCTTCAAGAAGATATACAATGCCAATTGCAATAAGAAGTATCGGTCTTTCGGTAGCAAAAGCAAGACCGACTACCGCACCGCCCAAGAACATTGAACCTGTATCCCCCATAAATACCTTTGCAGGATGCATATTCCATACCAAAAAGCCACCACAGGCACCTGCTAAAGCAGAAGCGTAAACATTTACGCCCATAAGCGAGGAAATTCCCGCTATTAGCATAAAGGCACAGCCTGCCACAAGAGTAACAGATGAAGCAAGTCCGTCAAGACCGTCGGTAAGATTAACAGCATTAACAAAGCCGTAAACAAAGAAAAATGCTATAGGCCAGAAAATAAGTCCCCAACCGCTTGTAATATCAATACTGCCAAAGGGTGTCCATGTGGTTTTCATTCCCGAAAGAGCAAGGGAAAGAAGGTAAAGTGCAGTAACAAGTCCCTGAATAAAGGTTTTTTGCTTTGCGGTAAGTCCTAAATTACGTTTTTTAACAACCTTTATATAATCGTCTAAAAAGCCTATAAAGCCCATAGCAAACGCAAGAACTACCCCTGAAACAAACATAGGAAGTTTTTTATTATCCGAAAGCTCAGCAATAAACTCTCCTTTTATTATAGCCGAAAAAATGATGCTTATAATTATTGAAGATAAAACGGCTATCATCATCATAATACCGCCCATAGTGGGCGTTCCCTGCTTATTTTTATGCCAAGAGGGACCGATGTCAAGTATGGTTTGACCGAATTTCAGCTTATGGAGAAAAGGAATAACCTTAAAGCCGAGAATAGCCGTAATTCCAAAAGATAAAAGCGCTGTAATAATAGGTGTAATGTCTTTCATTTTTTACACATCCTGTCTTTCCTTTAAAGCTTCGCTCACCACTTCACGCTCATCAAGGTGAATGGTTTTGTCTTTTAAAATCTGATAGGTTTCGTGACCTTTACCTGCAAGAATTATTATATCATCTTTTCTTGCATTTTTAACAGCAAATTTAATTGCCTCAATTCTGTTTTCGATAACCGTATATTCGGTGTTGTGCTTATTTACGCCTACAAGTATGTCTTCAATTATACTTAAAGGCTCTTCGCTTCTGGGATTATCGCTTGTTACTATTACATAATCAGATTTCTCTGCGGCTATTTCGCCCATTATAGAACGTTTGGTTTTATCTCGGTCACCGCCGCAACCAAAAAGGGTTATAAGTCTGCCCTTTTTCAGTTCACTAAAGGTATTTAAAATATTTTCAAGTCCGTCGGGAGTATGCGCGTAATCTATTATTACCGTAAAATCAAAGGGATTTTTAACAACCTCTGCTCTTCCCTTTATTCCATCCCCCGAATTTAGCGCGGATTTTACTATTTCGGGAGAAACTTTAAACTCCAAAGCGCTTACCGCTGCCGACATCGTATTATAAACGGTAAATTTACCGCCTGTGCTCATAGAAAGCTCCATACTCTCTCTGCCTTCAAGCAGGAAATTTACTCCGTCTGCACAAAAGTTTATATTTTTAGCGGTAAAATCGGCATCCTTCTGCGCCGACACCTTAACCACTTTACATTCAAGGGAATCTATGAGCTTTTCACACCACAAATCATCTGCATTAACAACAGCGGTTTTACACATATAAAAGAGTTTTTTCTTGGCTTCAAGATAGTTTTCCATTGTGATGTGATAATCAAGATGGTCCTGTGTAAGATTTGTGAAAATGCCCACCTCAAAATCAATTCCGTAAACTCTTTTCTGATCAAGAGCGTGAGAGGAAACCTCCATAACAGCAGCGGTACAACCCTTATCCACCATAAGTCTGAATAAAGCGTTAAGCTCATAACAGCTGGGTGTTGTGCGCTCTGTGGGAATAATTTCGTCGCCTATCATATTTTGAATGGTACCGATAAGGCCTACTTTTTCTCCGTTTGCCTCAAGAATATTTTTAAGCATATATGTAACAGAGGTTTTACCGTTTGTTCCAGTAACTCCTATTAGCCTTAATTCTTTTGCGGGATTATTAAACCAATTAGCCGACATTTTAGCATAGGCGGCGTGGGTATCCTCAACTATAACGTCTATGCCGCTGCCTGTATCTCTTTCGGCAATTATTACTGCAGCGCCCTTTTCCTTTGCAGAAAGAGCAAAACTGTGTCCGTCATTAACTGCGCCGACTATACAGATATAAGCAAAGCCTTCCTTTACCTGTCTTGAATCCGAAGTAACGCCTTTAATCTCGGTATCGGCAAAATCGCCCTTTATATCAAGTAAATCCTTAAGTAACATTTTAATTACCCCATTTTATTCCGGTATAAAATCCGTAACCTCACCGTCGCGGAAATAAACCGTAATACTTGTTCCTCGTTTAACCTTTGTATCCGCTTTAACACTTTGGCTGTATGCGTAAGTATTTGCATTTTCCAGAGTATTACCTGCGAATTTAACGTTAACTCCGCTGTTTGCGGCGGCCTCGTTAACCTGACTTACCGTCATACCGTTAAAATCAGGTACGGTTACCATTTCTTCTTCCATAGCTTCTTCATCGGTATATATTATTACAAGTCCACCCGAATAAAGAGTATCGGTTGAAGTCGGCAACTGAGAAATAACCTTATCGCCGTCTCCTACAACCTTGTAAATAAGGTCTGCATTGGTAATTTTATTCTTTGCTTCACTCACACTAAGTCCCGTAACGTCAGGAACGGGAATAGCGCGTTTAGAAAGCTCTTCCTGACTGTAGTGTGGCTCATAGCCCATATAAGGAAGTATCTCGCTCATAATCGCACTTGCCACAGGCGCAGAAATCGTACCGCCGTATATACTGCCTGCGGTAGGTTCATCAAGTAAAACAAGCACTGCAATTTCGGGATTCTCAATAGGAGCAACACCTACGTAAGATGCAACATAAAGACCTCTTTGATTTGTTTCGTTCATTCGGTCAATTTTTTCACTTGTACCGGTTTTACCGCCCGTTCTGTAACCTGCAACATAAGCATTTTTGGCGCCGCCGTTAACAACCACTTCCATAGCTTCTCTGAGCTTTGCGGATGTTTCGGCAGATACTACCTGTCTCTTATAATCGTTAGATGCCGATTCAACAACGTTTCCCTCTTTATCAACTATCTTTTCAACAACGTGCGGTTTTACGAGATATCCGCCGTTAACAGCCGCTGAAGTTGCAGCAAGCATCTGCATAGGTGTTATTTTAAAGGTCTGACCAAAGGAGGCAGAAGCAAGTTCAACGGGGCCCATATTTGCTTCGGAATAATATATAGAACCCGTCTCACCGGGGATATCCACCCCTGTTTTTGTTGTAAAACCAAAGGCTTCAAAATACTTTGAGAAGGTTTTTGTACCCAAAGCCTGACCGATAGTAATAAAGGCAGGGTTACAAGAATTACTCATAGCTGTATAAAGATTCTGAACTCCGTGTCCCGTTGTTTTATGACAGTCATATGGCTGACCTGCAACCTGAGTATGACCTACGCAAGAGAAGGAAGAATTTGGCGAAACCACGTTTTCCTCTAAAGCGGCGGCGGCAGTAAATATCTTAAAAACAGAACCCGGCTCATAAGCATCGGATACAGCTTTATTACGCCATTGGCGATTTCTGAGTTCGCCAAGCTTTGCGGTTCTTTCATCCCCTGTAAGCGAATCAACTGTAAGCATATCGCTTTTTGAGAGAGTGAAGGGTTTATTGGGATCAAAATCCCCCGTAACTGCCATAGCAAGTATAGCGCCTGTATTCACGTTCATAACTACCGCAACACCGCGTTCGTTACACTTATTGTCTTCAACCGCTTGTTTAAGCTGTTTTTCAGCAACATACTGAATGTAATTATCAATAGACAGCACAAGGGAATTACCCTGTTTTGCTTCCTCTACCATTTCGTAAGTAAAGGGCATATCAACACCGTATGCGGTTTTTGCGGCAACCACTCTGCCCGGTTCACCTGTAAGAAAAGTATCATAATAGCTCTCGATACCTGCAAGTCCCTGTTCATCATCCCCAACAAAGCCCAGAACAACCGAAGCAAGACTATTATTGGGGTAGTAACGCATTGTGGTTTCGTCAAGACCAATGTACTTGGTCAGTTCAAAATCCTTATTGGCGGTTATAAATTCTCTTACCTTGTCGGCGGTAGCTTTATCTACCTTTTTTTCAACGGTTACATAGTAGGATTTTTTGCCCGTATCTTCATAAATTTCATTTCTGTCTGCCGAAAGGATTGAAGAAAGTCCGTCGGCAATAAGATTTCTCACCTGCTCCTTACGGGCTGCATCACTTAATTTATTAATTCCGTTAGGGGTTATATATACCGTCCATGCCGTAGTACTTGTAGCAAGTACGTTCATATTTTTATCGTATATATTTCCTCTGGGAGCGGTTATAAGACTATCGTAAAGCTGTTGTTCGGATGCAAGGCCCTGATACTTTTCGCCCTTAACCACCATAATGTACGAAAGTCTGAAACCCGATACTCCCACAGTAATTATGATTACGCAAAGGAGGACGGCAAACATTCTTTGGAGCATCGTTTTATTCGGTTTACTAGCCATAATCATCCTCTTTTCATATACTTTAAAAACGCTTGAAACGAGAGTTGAATTTTCAACTCCCGTATCTTTATTTATATTATACCGCATAGACTTCTATGCGACAACCCTTTATTTATTTGATGTTAAAATTTTTCCGTCAGCAGTTCTTGCCATATTTTTATCGTTTACACGAATATATACAACTTGATTCTGGTCGAGTTTTCTCATACCAAGCTCTGTTGCTTCAGCCTCGAGATTTATATAGGAAATTCTGTTTTCATATTCCATCTGCAAAGCAACGCTCTCGCTCTGCTTCTCGTTAAGTAAGGTTTTTGCCTCGTTTATATTGTTATTCAGTTCATTAACCCGAATTCTCATACACAAATTAGCGCAAAGTGCCCCTACAAGCACAACAGTAGCAAATATAGCAAAAGCGCTGTTTGAAACACGAAGTGTTGCCGCCTTCTTTTTGCTGTATTTTTTTGTATTCTGAGAAGGCATTTTTATAACTTTATCTTCTGATATAGGTTCAGGTTTTGCTTTTGGCATAAACATCTGAAAATCATATGCTAAAGCATCGTTATAATATTTAAGATTGTTCATTTGCCTCATCCTTATAGTTTTATTATAGTCCTGAGTTTAGCGCTTCGGCTTCTCGCGTTTTCGCTTAATTCCTGAGCGGAAGGTTCAATTCCTTTTTTGTGAATAACCTTTCCCCGAGGTGTTTTTCCGCATACACAAACCGGTATATCAGAAGGACAGGTACAGCCAACGCAAAACTCTTTGAATTTATGTTTTACCATTAAATCTTCCAGTGAATGAAAGGTAATTATTGCAAGTACGCCGCCCGTTTTCAGCAAATCAAAAGCATCGTCAAGAACGGCTTTTAATACGTCAAGCTCTCCGTTAACGGCAATTCTTAATGCCTGAAAGCATTTTCTTGCAGGGTGCCCGTCACGTCTTGCCGCCGCAGGTACACTGTTTGCAATTATCTCTGCCAACCTTACGGTACGGTCAATTGTAGCCTTTTCTCTTTCCTTTACTATTTCTCTTGCTATTTTCATAGCGAATTTTTCTTCGCCGTAAAGTCTGAATATATCAGCCAACTCGTAAACCGATAAATTATTTACAAGGTCAGCCGCCGTTTTTCCTTCTTTGCTCATCCTCATATCAAGGAAAGCATCTTTATGATAGGAAAAACCTCTTTCGCCTTCATCAAGCTGATAGGAAGAAACACCAAGGTCTAAAAGTATTCCGTCAACCTTTTGGACACCCTCGGCACTCAGCACGTTTTTCATATTGGAAAAATTGCTTTTAATTACCTTAGCGGGTAAACCCTTTAATCTTTCGGTGGCAACTGCAACAGCGTCAGGGTCTTGGTCAAGAGCGTATAGCATACCGCCCTTTAATTGCTTCGCAATTTGACTTGAATGTCCTGCTCCGCCTGCCGTTCCGTCAACATATATTCCGTCGGGTTTTATATCGAGTTCTTCAATAGTCTCTTTAAGAAGTACCGAATAATGCTTAAACTCCATACTTCTTCACCCTAAAAGTTAAGCTCTTCCATAATAGAAGCAACAGATTCGGGGGTATATGTTTCGTTTTCTTGTTGCCAAAGAGAAGTATTCCATATTTCAAGATTTGTGTCCATACCGATTATATGCGCCTCAGCCTCAAGTTCAGCATATTCTCTTAAAGCGACGGGAATTAGTATTCTTCCCTGTGCATCGCATTCAACATTAAATGCGCCGTCATAAAGAAAACGCTTTACAACACTTGATTTGGTTACGGGAAGAGTGCCTATATTTTCAACAAGCTTTTCCCATTGTGCCATTGAATAAACGCAAAGACATCTTTTTCCGTAAATACCTTTACAGATAATAAACTCTGCTCCCAGTTCTTCACGCATTTTAGAAGGAATGAACACTCTGCCCTTCTTATCGATATTATGTTGATATCCACCGTATAACACAGAGCTTCACCCCCTTCATTTTCACCACTTTGCTACACTTCAATGGATTTTTACTCCACTTTGAACCACTTTTAATGTTATTATAGAGCACTTTTATATAAATTGCAATAGTTTTTTTAAATTTTTATAAATTTTTTATTGTTTTATCAAAAAAAAATAGGCAATACGAAGAAAATTCTTCGTATTGCCTAAAAAAATCGTAAAAACTAAGTATTGTTAGATTATTTATAGTATTTTATCCTTTCAAACATATCTTTTTTTATGCTTTCGCCATCTATATCGCTAACGAATAAAATTTTACCGTCATTTTTGCCGAAAAGCCAATGCTTATCAAAGGTAAGCCACGGTCTTTCGGTTATTTCATAAGTAACCCACTCGGGACGTGCGAGAAGAGCAACGGGAACGGCATCCCATATTACTCGGGCAAGTTTTGGCAAAGATGCTTCGTTAGTCATACGGCTCATACAGTAAATAAGATAATCACCGATTGCGTTTTTACCGCTCCACTCATTCACACATTCGGTATAGGACATAACAAGTTTTTTTGCAACGTCGATACAAGGCACGAGCATAAGAGGTACATCACTTTCCACAATAACCTTAGAAGCAACAATATCCTTTTGAAGATTATACTCATTGGTATCAGGTTGATTAAAATCGTGTCCCATAAGAGCAACAATTATAATACGTTCGCTAAGTGTTGGATTAATAAGCAAAGCATCAGCAATGTTTGTCATAGGACCTATTGCAATTACGTAAAGCGGATTTTCCTTGCTATAGTTTTTGCTGCGTTCAATAAGTTCTAAAACTGCTTCGCTTTTTTCGGGACTGTTAACATCTGTCCCTTTAGAACAGCCTTTAAAAATCACTGAATTAAGGTCATTTCTTCCACATCGAGTAACAACCTCACTAATTCCTCTAACAAAATCGTCGGTGTTTTGATAGGTGTAAAACGCTTTTACGTTAAACTTATCAAAGGATAAAAGATAAGCAATAGCATATTGGTCATCCATTTCCCAAATACTGTCTGCAAAGGCATCAGTATCAATCACTACGTCTATATTTCCCTCAGGTATAATTAAAGCTTTATCCATTTTAATTTTCCTTTCTGAAATTAAGGGGTGTTAATCCGTACATTTCTTTGAATTGTTTTCTAAAAAACGACTGATTAGCATAACCAATTTCTTCTATTATTTCGCCGACACCAATATTAGTATTAATGAGAAGCTCTGCCGCCCTTTCACATCTTTTTTTCTGTAAAAGAGCAGAAAAAGTAATTCCCGTTTCTTTCTTTACAATATTGCCTGTGTATTCCTTTGTATATCCTAAAATTTTCGCAAGTTCCTTTATGTCGGCAGTTTTAAGATTTTCTTCAATATAATCTTCAATTTTTTTCACTTGGCTTTTTCTGGTATTTAACGGACATTCACAAAGATCCGGTAAAGCTGCTTCTACCTCTTTTATGTAAGGTATTGACGGAGAAGCCCCCATTTTAGATACTGTAATTGCCGAGGCGCAACTTGCCGTTTTTAGCGCTTTTTTAATGCTTACACCATTACAAATTGATGCAAGAAAATAACCGATAAAGGTATCCCCCGCCGCCGTTGTATCAATTGCCTTTACGTCAAATGCAGCTTGACGAATAATTTCTCCGTTACGACAGTAAATACTGCCGTCTTTTCCTACTGTCAAAATAACTGTAAGTTCCTTATATGTACCGCAAATATAATCAAGACATTTTTCAATATCTTTAATTTCCGTAAAGCCCATCGCTTCGGTTTCGTTAAGAATAAGGAAGCTAAGCTTATTAAAATCAATTTCTTTAAGGCTTTCCGAAAAAGGCGCAGGATTAAAGGCAATCTTCATTCCCTTCAGATATGCCTTGTCAATAATGTAGGGTACGTTGCTTATTTCATTTTGTAAAAGCAATATATCATTTTCATCAAATTTTTCAAGGACTCTGTCTATAATTTCCTTAGTAACAAGAGCGTTAGAACCCGGATAAAGAAAAATACTGTTTTCGCCCTGACTGCTGACCTGAATTACAGCGTGACCGTTTTTTGTGTCGAGTTCGGTTATGTTAGATACATCTACTCCGCTTTCATAAAGCACATCTTTGAGCATTTGTCCGTCGTTACCGAGACATCCTGCATGAAAAACTTTAGCCCCTGCCCTAGCTGCAGCAATGGATTGATTTAAACCTTTGCCACCTGCGAACAATTCAAGTTTATTGCTTGATATAGTCTCACCGGGGATAACTATATGCTCAACTGTATAAACGTAATCGATATTGCATGAACCAAAATTCAATATTCTCATAGTTCCACCTCTTTTTTATTATACAATAAACCAAAAAAATAATAAAGGTCTGTTTTTTTGTAAAAACAGACCTTTAAAAAGCTTTTTTATATACCAAATAGTTTTTTAGCATTAAGTCCCAACATTTTTTCCTTTTCGCTGTCGGTAAAATCAAGGGATAAAAAGGTTTCCATTTCCTTTTTTGGATCCCACATAGGATAATCGGTACCAAAAAGAATTCTGTCAGCGCCGTATTTTTTCATAATACTCTCTATTTCTTTTACGTTTCCAAAGCCAAAGCAAGAAGAACAGTCCACGTAAAGATTAGGATATTGACTGAGTTCTTCGTAAGCCTTACTCCATATCGACCAACCCGCCAAATGAGCGCCTATAAATTTAAGTTCTTTAAAGCTTTCAAGAATAGGCTTAACCCTGTTTGGATTGGAATAATCATATCTGTAATCCCCCGTATGCATAAGGACTATAAGACCGTTTTCCTCGCAAAGCTCATATATTTTCATACAGTTATTGTTATCGCAAGGAAACTGCTGAATATCGGGATGAAGTTTAACTCCCTTAAGACCGAGCTCAATGAGATGTTTAACATCACCCTTTATGTCTTCGCAGTCAGGATGCAAGGTGCCGAGTCCCGTAAGTTTACCCTTCGCATTGTTTACAGTTTGAGCTATAAACTCATTAATACTTTTCACTTGCTTTGGGGTAGTAGCCACAGACTGCACCACATAGTGGTCAATTCCCGCTTTTTCACCCATAGCAAAAAGATTATTAACCGTACCGGTTCCAGCAGCAACGGTATCGTAAAATTTATCGGTACCTGCAACCGCCTTTTCGGCAATCTTTTCGGGATAAATATGACAGTGTGAATCAACCGCAAAAAATTTATTTTCTACCATTATTCAAGACCTAATTTCTTAGCGGCATCTTCGCGCATTTTGTATTTTAATATTTTACCTGCCGCATTCATGGGGAATTTATCAACAAAATCAATGTAACGCGGAACCTTATGACGCGCCATATTAGCGGCAATATAACCTTTGATTTCCTCTTCGGTCATAGTCTCACCCTCTTTAAGAATGATACACGCCATAATTTCTTCGCCGTACTGTTTATCGGGCACACCTATTACCTGAACGTCACTAACCTTAGGACAGGTGAAAATAAACTCTTCAATTTCTTTGGGATAGATATTTTCGCCGCCTCTGATAATCATATCCTTTAATCGTCCCGTGATAAGATAATTTCCGTCAGGTCTTCTACAAGCCAAATCACCCGTATGAAGCCATCCTTCTTTATCAATTGCAGATGCGGTAGCCTTCGGCATTTTGTAGTAGCCCTTCATAATATTATAACCTCGGGCTACAAATTCACCGTTAACTCCATCAGGGCAGTCCTCTCCCGTTTCAGGATCAATGATTTTACATTCTACATTTGCAAATGCGCTTCCGACAGTTTCAGTTCGCACCTCTAATGAGTCGTACCAGCTGCTCATAGTACATCCAGGACTTGCCTCGGTCTGTCCGTAAACAGATACAATTTCCTTCATATTCATAACATCTGCCGCCTTTTTCATAAGGTCAGCAGGACAGTTTGAACCTGCCATAATACCGACTCTCATATAAGAAAAATCGGTTTTATCGAAATCGGGATGCTGCATCATAGCAATAAACATAGTAGGCACACCGTTAAAGGCGGTAATATGTTCATTGTGAACGCAGGAAAGCGAAGGCTTTGGTGAAAAATACGGCATAGGATACATAGTAGTTCCGTGTGTCATAGACGCTGTCATAGAAAGCACCATACCGAAACAATGGAACATAGGCACCTGAATCATCATTCTGTCTGCAGTAGATAAATCCATATGGTCGCCTATATACTTACCGTTATTTACAACGTTATAATGGGTAAGCATAACACCCTTTGGGAAGCCTGTAGTTCCCGAAGTATATTGCATATTACATACGTCGTCCTTATCAACCAGTGAAGCCATTCTATAAACTTCACTAAGGGAAGTCTCGCTTGAACGGGCAACAGCTTCACTCCAGGTCATACATCCCTTCTGCTTAAAGCCTACGGTAATTACGTTTCTTAAAAACGGAAGCTTTTTACTGTGAAGCGCCTGACCTGATTTCATATTATCAAGTTCGGGGCAAAGCTTTGCAATAATTTCGCCGTAATTTGTATCCTTACTACCCTCGGTCATAATAAGAGTGTGGGTGTCAGACTGCTTTAAAAGATATTCTGCCTCGTGAATTTTATAGGCAGTATTAACGGTCACAAGGATTGCGCCGATTTTGGTGGTTGCCCAGAAAGCAATATACCACTGGGGTACGTTAGAAGCCCATACCGCAACCTTTGAACCTGCTTTAACACCCATAGCAACAAGAGCGCGTGCAAAGGTGTCAACATCATCTCTGAACTCGCTGTAGGTTCTTGTATAGTCAAGAGTAGTATATTTAAAGGCATACTGGTCGGGAAACTCCTCAACCATCTTATCAAGCACCTGCGGGAAGGTTAAATCAATAAGCAAATCCTTTTTCCACACATATTTGCCTGTGTGAGATTTATTATAATAAAGGGTTGATTCGTTACGGGAAATATCACCATACTGCTTCATAAAGTTAACAAACTGAGAGAAAATAATCTCCATATCGTCAAGCTCTTCGCACCAAGCAGGATCCCAGATAAGAGAAAAATATCCGTCATAGTTAACACTTCTGAGCGCCAACATCATTTCGTCAATAGGCAGTTCGCCCTCACCGATAAGACAGTGTTCGTATCCGTCCTCGGTTTTTACAGCATCTCTTATATGCACGTGTTTAACGTATGCGCCGAGATTCTTAATAATCTGCTCAGCATCTTCTTTGCCTTCAAAAAAAGCGGAATACATATCAAGAAGCGCAGAAAGACTGTCACTTGCAAAGCGTTCAAGAACATCTCTTAAAAGCTCGGTATTTGAAAAGATGCCCGAGGTTTCAAGAAGAAGCGCTATCCCCTTTTCTTCTGCTAAAGAAAGGGTTTCTTCAATAATGCTTATAACGTTATTTACGGCTGTCTCGGCATGGGATGAATGTGAAGCGTGAAGTCTTACAAAAGGAATATGCAGATTACTTGCAATGTTAAGACATTTCTTTATTTCATCAACACTTTTTTCTTTTTCGTTTTTCTCACCGATATTGCTTATGGTATCAATACAAGGAACGGTAAGTTTCTTTTCATACAGTTTTCTTAAAGTAAGAGGCGCGTTGTGTTCGCTGAAAGCACCGTTTTTATCGGTAAAAAGATTGTTATATATATTATGAAGCTCTATGCCCTGAAATTTCAGTTCATTAGCAACAAAACAAAACTCATCAAAAGAAACTGAGTGCCAACCTTTAGTTGAAAAAGAGAATTTCATATTTAACCCTCCTCGTAAACAATTTTGTTTACAGCGCTTAAAAATGCTCTGATACTGGCTCCGATAATATCGGTGGAAATACCGTTACCGCTATAGAGCTTTCCGTTTACTCTGAGTTTAACAAGGGCGCTTCCCATAGCCTCTTTACCTTCGGTAACAGACTGAATTTGGAAATCATCAAGTTCAAAATGTGTGCCTATTATCTGCTCAATTGCTCTGAAGGAAGCGTCAACAGGGCCGTCGCCGATAGCAATTCCCTGTACCTGCTCACCGTCTTTTTCCAAAGTAATCTGAGCAGAAGAAGAGATAATATTTCCGTTATTAACAATATAGCTGATAAGCTTATAGGTAGCAGGTACCTGCAAAGCAACACTTGCAACTATGGCTTCAAGTTCTTTCGAACCCACACGTTTTTTCTCGGCAACCTTTAAGAACTCTTCATAAACCTTTGCGCTGTCCTCTTCAGAAAGGTCATAGCCAAGCTTTAATACGGCAGTCATAACACTGTCTTTATCAAAGGAAGAGTCCATATCCACGTTATTATCTGCAGTTTCAAGAGCTACTACGTTGTTTTTACCGTTTTTAGTATTCTCTGCAACCCAGTTTATCTGTTTAATTATGCGGTTAAGCTGAGTGTATTTAAGGGAAGAAGAAAATCCGAAGGATTCACCGCAGTTTTTAATCATTTCTGCAAAAAGTTCCAACGGCACAGCGTTAGTGCCCACAGCAGTTTTAACGGTCACGATACCTTTTTTTACAGCCATAGAAGCACAGGCAATAGCCATTCCGTTTTTGTTGTTGCAATATACGCCTACTAAAGTTTTGGTTTTTTCGCAGATGTTAAAAGCAAAATCTGCAAATTCGTCGGGAAGCATAGTCTCAGCGGCGCTGTCATAAAGAGAAACCTCGGTTGCACCGCTGTTTGTTGCAACCTCTACAGCTTTTTCAAGGAAATCCCCTTCTGCCCTTGTTGCGTCAATAGCACAGAATTCAACATCCTCCGTTTTTTCTTTTGCAAGTTTAACCAGTTGCTCTATAAACAAAAGCATTTTATCGGGTTTTTTATGACAAATATACTCCATACCTACAGGAGATACAGGAAGTTCAATTCTTATTCTGCCTTTATTGGCAGAAGCAAGAGAAAGCGCAGCGTTTTCCACACTTTCTTTAGTCATACCGCCACAAACCGAAATAATACTGTTTTTAACAAAGGATGATATGGTTTTTACAAGAAGAATATCGGTTCTTGTGTTTTCGATAGCAGGCAGTTCAATAACATCAACGTTAAGATTTTCAAGCTGTCTTGCTATTTCGATTTTCTCCTTAAAACTGAAACTTACCTCTTCGTTTAAAAGTGTTGTGTCGGCGATAGAGATTTTTCTCATAATAAGTACTTCCTTTCGTCAATTAAAAAGCCCCTGAAACTATATAAGTTTCAGGGACGAAAAATATTCGCGGTACCACCCTAATTACCGTATAAAACGGTCACTCTGTAAGGCTCAAACAAGCCTTTTGCCTTGATAACGGGACACGCCGTAGCCACTTACTTAGTTTGGGTGGCTCTGCTCCGGAACGAGACTTACTTTACCCTGCCGTACCGACTCACACCAACCGTCAGCTCTCTGAAACAAGCCTAAATAAAGAATAATTCCTTCATAGCATTTAAAAATTTTTAATAATTATAGCATTACCGATAAATTTTGTCAACTCTTTTTTGAAAATTAATCAATGGGTAGTGTCCAACCAAAAGTATCTTCGAGTTTGCCCCACTGAATACCGGTAAGGGTATCGTAGAGATGCTGTGTAACATCGCCGATATTACCGCCGCTTACCTGATGTTTAATTCCCTTGTAGCAAAGCTCACCAATGGGAGATACAACAGCGGCAGTTCCGCAACCCCAAGCCTCTTCAAGAGTGCCCTTTTCCATAGCCTCTTCAAGTTCGTCAATGCTCAGAAGTCTTTCGCTTACCTTGTAGCCTTCCTTACGTAAAACTTCAAGACAGGACTTTCTTGTTATACCGGGGAGAATAGAACCGGAAAGCATAGGAGTAACAATTTCACCATTAATTTTGAACATTACGTTCATCGCGCCAACCTCTTCGATATACTTTCTCTCAACACCGTCAAGCCAAAGTACCTGAGAATAACCCTGCTGTTCTGCTCTCTCGCCTGCACGGTTACTTGCAGCATAGTTACCGCCGCATTTAGCATAACCTGTACCGCCGCGAACCGCACGTACATCCTGATCTTCAATCATAATCTTAACGGGGTTAATACCCTCTTTATAATAGCTTCCTACAGGAGAAGCGATAATTACGAAGGTGGCATTGTGAACAGCGTGAACACCGAGGGTTTTATCATTACCGAACATAAAAGGACGAAGGTAAAGAGAGGTTCCTGCGGCAGAAGGAGTCCAATCCTGCTCCATTTTTACAAAAGCGGTTAAAACTTCAAGAGCAACGTCTTCATCTATTTGAGGAAGACAAAGTCTTTCAGCAGAGCTGTTCATTCTGCGAATGTTTTCGATAGGACGGAAAAGCTGAACCTTGCCGTCTGCTCTGCGATATGCCTTAAGGCCTTCGAAGATTTCACTTCCGTAATGAAGTACGGTAGAAGCCGGATGAAGAGAGATATTCTCAAAAGGAATAATTCTTGCATCGTGCCAACCTTCTTCACGGGAATAATCCATCATAAACATATGGTCGGTAAAATATTTACCAAATCCCAATATACTGCTGTCAGGTTTTTCCTTAGGACAGGTTGTTTTTGTAATAGAAATATTCATAATTTTTCTCCTTTATTAGTTTTGGGCGCCTATCTGCATTGCTTTTCTATTTATATCAGCCATATCAGCGCGCTTTGCTGAGATTACTTTAGAAAGAGCTGCATCAACACTTTCAGGAGAGAAATCTCCAAGTTCTTTTAATACCTTACCAACAATAATCATATTGGCAAGTGTAGGCATACCGTTTTCTCCTGCAAGACGGGTAGCAGGAATATAGAAAACCTTAACGTCGTCACGCTCTACCTTTCTTTCGATAAGAGAGGAATCGAGGAAAATCATCCCACCCTCAGCAACTGAGGACTCATACTTATCAAGAGAAGGAAGATTCATAGCGATAAGAACATCGGGCTTAGAAACAATAGGAGAACCGACGGGTTCGTCACTTACTATAACGCTACAGCTTGCAGTACCGCCACGCATTTCGGGACCGTAAGAAGGAAGCCAACTTACCTGCTTACCATCCATAAGTCCTTTATAGGCAATAAATTTTCCGGAGAAAAGAATACCCTGACCGCCAAAGCCTGAAAATAAAAACTGTTTAGTAGCCATTATGCTTCCTCCTTATCTGCGCTTCTGTCTTTATAAACGCCAAGAGGATAATAAGGAATCATCTTTTCGTCAATCCACTCAAGCGCCTGCTTAGGAGTCATACCCCAGTTAGTAGGACAGGAGGATACAACCTCAACAAGAGAAAAGCCCTTGCCGTCAATCTGATTCTGGAAAGCCTTTTTAATAGCCTTCTTAGCGTTTTTAATGTTTTTAACGTTGTTTACGGTTACTCTTTCAAGATATTCGGGGCCGTCAAGTTTGGAAAGCATTTCGCAAACCTTAACGGGATAACCGCACTGAGTAACAGCTCTTCCGTAAGGAGAGGTCTGTGTAACCTGACCGGGAAGAGAGGTAGGAGCCATCTGGCCGCCTGTCATACCGTAAATAGCATTGTTAATAAAGATAACGGTAATATTTTCATTTCTTGCGGCAGAATGAACTGTTTCAGCCATACCGATAGAAGCAAGGTCACCGTCACCTTGATAGGTAAATACAATATGATTTTCGGGGTCTGCTCTTTTTACACCCGTTGCAACAGCGGGAGCACGTCCGTGAGCGGCTTCAATCATATCACAGTTAAAATAGTTGTATGCCATAACCGAGCAACCAACGGGAGCAACACCAATGGTTTTGCCCTCAATGCCAAGTTCATCAATTACCTCGGCAACAAGACGGTGAACTATACCGTGAGTACAACCGGGGCAATAATGCATGGGAGCATCGGTAAGTGCATGAGGTTTATCAAATACTACCATTATTTTGCGCCTCCTTTTGCTGCTTCTTTAATAGCGTCAAGTACCTGTTCGGGAGAAGGAATCATACCGCCTGCACGATTACTTAGGGTTACGGGAACCTTACATTCACTAGCAAGTCGTACGTCATCAATCATCTGTCCCATAGAAAGCTCAACAGAAATAATCTGTTTAACCTTATCTGCCGCCTTCTTAAAGGGCTCTGCAGGGAAAGGCCAAAGAGTAATAGGACGGATAAGACCAACCTTAATACCCTGCTTTCTTGCTTCGTTAATAGCATTTTTGGAAACACGTGCAGCGATACCGAATGCGGCAATACATATTTCTGCATCGTCCATAAGATACTCTTCCCACATACATTCGTTTTCTTCTATGTACTTATAACGTTCAAAACGCTCAAAGTTAGATTTTTCAAGCTCTTCGGGAACAAGGAAAAGAGAGTTAACAATATTGTGTTCACGTTCCATTTTTGTTCCTGTAGTAGCCCAAGGCTTTGGAGCCGGTGCATTAACTGCAAGGTCGAGAGAAACGGGTTCCATCATCTGTCCCATAGTACCGTCGGCAAGAATCATAGATGTCATACGGTATTTATCTGCAAGTTCAAAGCCCTTTACGGTAAGGTCAGCCATTTCCTGAACGGAAGCAGGAGCAAGAACTATCATTCTGAAATCTCCGTGACCGCCTGCCTTTGTAGCCTGATAGTAGTCAGACTGAGAAGGCTGAATACCGCCGAGTCCGGGGCCGCCTCTCTGTACGTTAACGATAAGAGAAGGAAGGTCAGCGCCTGCAAGATAGGAAAGACCTTCGCCCTTAAGGGAAATTCCGGGGCTTGAAGAAGATGTCATTACACGCTTACCGGTAGAAGCAACACCGTAAACCATATTGATAGCGGCAATTTCACTTTCTGCCTGAAGGAAGGTACCGCCGATTTTGGGCATACGCTTTGCCATATAAGCGGCAATTTCTGTCTGAGGAGTAATTGGATAACCGAAATAGTGACGGCATCCTGCAACTATAGCAGCTTCTGCAATAGCTTCATTACCTTTCATTAAAACTTTATCTGCCACTTTTTTCACTACCTTTCTACCTTGATAATACAGTCAGGACACATAGTCGCACAGAAGGCGCATCCGATACATGCCTCAATATTAGCGGCTTCAACGGGATGATGTCCTTTTTTGTTAATTTTGTC
The DNA here is from genome assembly GCA_045533195.1 of Acutalibacteraceae bacterium. Lineage (GTDB taxonomy): Bacteria > Bacillota > Clostridia > Oscillospirales > Acutalibacteraceae > SIG607. The sequence continues at coordinate 28,257 of JAZSHI010000055.1, read as the reverse complement.
CTGAGCGAGAATAAGCACCTGTTTAGGACAGGCATCTACACACAGTCCGCAACCTTTACAGTTGTCGGTTTTAAATGTCAACTTTGCCAAATTAAACACTCCTTAGCAAATTAATATTATGATAAGCACAATTAATGTGTAATCTATAAAATTTTATCCTGAAGCTTAAGAGGGAAAAGATTTTCTATTTTTCCATTTAAAGCATCACAAAGTTCCTCTTTTACGGTGGTTGCAACAACTGGAAGCCCTGTCACCTTTGACATGCTTTCAGCATAAGAAAGCGAACTGATTACATCTTCCTCGGTTGTTTCTTCACCTAAATTTGAATTGTTTACAAGTCCTGTAAACTTAATTTTAGCAGCCGTTTCAATTTCCCTTAACACCTCTAAGGTTGACTGGGCATCTCTGGTTAACGGGCGGTAACTGTTTATTACCATAAGCATATCGTAATCGTTTTCACTAACGATTTTTTCACTTATTCTGCCCAGCACGTAAGCGCCTCTGTCATCGCCGCCGATATCCACAACGCATTTTAATGCTTTATCATCGGTAATAGCATAAATATCCTGAGGTAAAGCGGGAATATCAACATTTGAATTAGCGTACTGGGAACAAATAAGTCTTATTCCCTTTTCGCTAAGTTCATAACTACTGTCTTTAGTTCTGAAATAGGGATTAACTATATCAAGGTCGGCAAGAGCAATATTTTCATAATTTTGACTAAGCTTTAAAGCAGCATTTACAGCTATATTGGTTTTTCCGCTTCCGTAATGTCCGCAAAAAAGCGTAATTCTTTTCTCAAACATCGCTCTCACTCCTTTAATTAATTATAACTTATTTCTCTGTATTTTTCCACTTGTAGTTTTTGGGAGACTGTCTCTGAATACTACAATACGTGGGTACTTATAAGGAGCAGTTCTGTCCTTAACGTACTTCTGGATTTCCTTTTTAAGTTCTTCGGTAGGCTCGGTACCCTTTACCAAAACGATACTTGCCTTAACAACCTGACCTCTTACCTCGTCGGGAGCGGCAGAAACACCGCATTCAAGAACGTAAGGAAGCTCCATAATAACACTTTCGATTTCGAAAGGTCCTATACGGTAACCGGAAGACTTAATAACGTCATCAACACGTCCAACGTACCAATAGAAGCCGTCTTCATCTCGCCAAGCGGTATCGCCTGTATGATAATAGCCGTCGTGCCATACTTCCTTGGTTTTTTCCTCGTTAAGATAATATCCTGTAAAGAGTCCACAGGGAGCACCGTCCTTAACATTAATAACAATTTCACCAACCTCACCGTCGGAAACACTCTTTCCGTCGGGGTCAACGATATCAACATCATAGATAGGAGCAGGTTTACCCATAGAACCTATTTTATGGCTTGAACCAATCATATTACCGATTATCATAGTACTTTCGGTCTGACCAAAGCCCTCAAGAATCTGAAGTCCCGTAGCCTTTTCAAACTGACGGTAAACCTCGGGATTAAGAGCCTCGCCTGCCGTAGTCATATGAGTAACGGAAGAAAAATCGTACTGAGATATATCCTGTTTTATCATCATTCTGAGCATTGTAGGAGGTGCACAGAATGTAGTGATTTTATATTTAGCAAACATTGGGAGAATGTCTGCGGCATCAAAGCGGTCAAAGTCATAAACGAATATAGCCGCTTCGCAAAGCCATTGTCCGTAAAGCTTACCCCACATTGATTTAGCCCAACCCGTATCGGAAATAGTGAAATGGAGTCCGTCGGGGTCAACCGTATGCCAATACTTTGCAGTATGGAAATGACCAAGGGCATATTTATAATTATGAGCGGCAATTTTGGGATAACCCGTAGTACCCGAAGTGAAGAACATAAGCATAAGGTCATCTCCGCCCGGAGCATCCTCTGTTCTGTTATAGTGGGTACTGTATAGAGTATATTCCTCGTCAAAGTTTCTCCAGCCGTCCCTCTCTCCGCCTACTATAAGTTTATTTATAAGAGTAGGAGATTTAGCGGCGGCAATATCAACCTGATTTGCAGTATCACCGTCAGCAGTGCATATAATGGTATTTACTCCTGCCGCATTAAAGCGATATTCAAAATCGTGCTCTAAAAGCTGATTAGTAGCGGGAATACCGATTGCTCCTAATTTATTAAGACCAATCATAGCGAACCAGAATTGATAATGACGTTTTAAAACGAGCATTACTCTGTCGCCTTTTTTAATACCCAAGGACTTAAAGTAGTTGGCGCATTGGTTAGATGCCTTCTTTATATCCTTAAAGGTAAGTCTGCGTTCAGTTTTGTCCTTAGATATATGAAGCATTGCAAGTTTTTCGGGTTCTTTGTCTGCAAGAGCGTCAATAAGGTCAAAGCCGAAGTTGAACTTCTCGGTATTTTTAAATTTAATTGAGGTAGGAGTGCCGTTTGCATCCTCTTTCACGTCAATAAATTTCTGATAAATTCTTTCCTTAGTGTCCTTCTTAACCGCTTTAGGCTCAAGAATGGTTTTTGCGGGGAGAAGCTCGGGAATAGGTTCGCCTGTGGGATTAAGAACAATAGCATAGAAAAGGCAGTCTTTACCGCCGATAGCAATCATACCGTGAGCAACGTCACTATCATAATAAATACTGTCTCCGGGGCCTAAAACTTCCTTGTGTTCGCCAACCTGTACCATAAGCTGACCTTCAATAACAATATCAAGCTCCTGACCTGCGTGGGTTGTAAGCTCTATATCCTTGTGCTGTGCTTCTTCGCTATATATACTGCGAACGTAAAGAGGCTCGGCAATCTTGTTCTGGAAGGCATAAGCAAGGTTATAATAGGTCATACCGTGCGCCTGAGCAATTTTTTGACCTGCACCCGAACGTGTTACGGTATAGGACTTAAGTCTCGGGCTGTAGCCCTCAATAATATCGGTTACGTTAACGTTAAGTGCAAGGGCGCAACGGTAGATAAAAGCAAAGTTTAAGTCACTGTTACCTGCTTCACACTGAATATATTCTTCTGTAGATACGGCAGTTTTAACCGCCATTTCCTCGGGGGTAAGACCTTCAATTTCTCTGAGTTCTTTAATACGCCCCGCCATTTCCTTGATTTTAAAATCAAGTCCTGTCATTTGTTCCATATTTTCTTCTCTCCGTTTTTTGTAGGACGAAAAAACACCCGTCCCAAAGTAATGCCTTTGAGACGAGTGCTAAATGATTATTCACACCCGCGGTACCACTCAAATTGCGGAAATCCGCCACTCTTGGAATCAAACAATTCCTATGCATTAACGCAGCAATCACGGAGGGGTTCTACTGATATTAAATACTTTCTTCCCCTCGGCTCAGAAGCTACAAACACGAACCACTAACCTGACGGTTTGCACCAACCACCGTTTCTCTGCAAGGCATATAGAGCGTGTACTCTTCGTCAAAGCCTTTTATTGACTGTACTATTGTAGCACAACTTATGGTATTTGTCAATATTCTATTTATTTTTACACTATAGCTTATTTCTCTGGATTTTTCCGCTTATGGTTTTGGGGAGTTCATCCTTAAATACAACTATTCTGGGATATTTATAGGGTGCGGTATGCTCTTTTACGTAATTCTGAATTTCCTTTTTAAGCTCTTCGGTAGGCTCGGTACCCTTTACCAAAACAATACTTGCCTTAACCACCTGTCCCCTTACCTCATCGGGAGCGGCAGAAACACCACACTCAAGAACGTAAGGAAGTTCCATAATAACACTTTCGATTTCGAAAGGTCCTATACGGTAGCCCGAAGACTTAATAACGTCATCAATACGGCTAACATACCAGAAATAACCGTCCTCATCGCGCCAAGCGGTATCGCCCGTATGATACATTCCGTCATACCAAGCCTCATTTGTTTTTTCTTCGTCACAGTAATATTCCTTGAAAAGACCGCAAGGCACACCATCTTTTGTGCGTACAACAATTTCTCCCACTTCACCGTCTGCAACCGAATTACCGTCAGGATCAACAATATCGATGTCGTATTGCGGGGAAGCCTTACCCATTGCGCCAACCTTGGGAACTGTACCGCAAAGATTAGCAATAGTAAGGGTTGTCTCGGTCTGTCCGAAGCCTTCCATAATCTGAAGTCCCGTTGCCTTTTCAAACTGAACGAACACCTCGGGATTAAGAGCTTCACCTGCTGTTGTCATATGTTTTATTGAAGATAAATCGTATTTTGAAAGGTCGCCCTTAACAAGCAGTCTGAGCATTGTAGGCGGCGCACAGAAGGTTGTAATCTGATATTTTGCAAACATAGGCAGAATTTCATCTGCATCGAATTTATCAAAGTCATAAACGAATACTGCGCCTTCGCAAAGCCACTGTCCGTAAAGCTTACCCCAAAGAGATTTACCCCAGCCGGTATCGGAAATAGTAAGATGGAGTCCGTCTCTTTCGCAACAATGCCAATATTTTGCCGTAACAAAATGTCCTAAAGCATAGGTGTGCTTATGAGCTGCCATTTTGGGATTGCCTGTAGTTCCCGAAGTAAAGAACATAAGAGCAATATCATCACCGCTTGAAGTATCTTCATTTCTATAGTAGTGGGCGCTGAAGAGAGGATATTCCTCGTCAAAATTGCGCCAACCTTCACGGCTGTCTCCCACCATTATAAGATTTTTAACGGTAGGACAGTTGACGGCTGCTCTCTGGGCAATTTCGGCTGTGTCTGAGTCAGCAGTACATACAAGAGCGCTTACTCCTGCAGCATTAAAGCGGTATTCAAAGTCGTGTTCCTTAAGCTGATTTGTAGCGGGAATAGCCACAGCCCCTATTTTGTGAAGGGCAACCATACAGAACCAGAACTGATAATGGCGCTTTAGAACAAGCATTACCTTGTCGCCTTTTTTAATGCCTAAAGACGTAAAGTAGTTAGCGCACTGATTAGAAGCGCGTTTAATATCATTAAAGGTAAAGCGGCGTTCAACCTTGTTCTTATCTACGTGAAGCATAGCAAGTTTATCGGGATATTTTCCTGCAATGCCGTCAACAATATCAAAACCAAAGTTAAAGCTATCGGTATTATTAAATTTAATATCAAGAAGTTCCCCGTTTTCGTTTTCTTTAGTTTCAACGAATTTTTCGCAAACGAGAGTTTCGGAAGTTTTAGCAGAAGCAATGCTCTTTCGCACACTCTCTTCTTTTACCTCTTCACCGGGAAGAACAACGGCGCAGAATACGCAGTCTTTGCCGCCGATAGCTATCATTCCGTGAGGGGTGGAGCTGTTATAGTAAATACTGTCGCCCTCATTAAGAATTTCTGTTTTATTTCCTATCTGTACCTTAAGAGAACCGCTCATTATAAGGTCAAATTCCTGTCCTGAATGTGTAGTAAGATGAATTGGCTTATTCTGCTGAGAAGCATCATATTCGTATCTTACCCAGTAAGGCTCGGCTATTTTATCCTTAAATTTCGGAGCAAGGTTTTTAATATCAATACCGTCTTCCTTAGCGGTGGACTGTCCCATTCCCTTTCTGGTTACGGTGTAACCCGAAAGACGAGCAGCTCTACCCTCTAATAGCTCTGTCATTTCCACGTCGAAAGCAAGAGCACACTTATGTATGAAAGAAAAAGGAATATCTGCGTTTGCGGTTTCGTATGCAGTATAATCTTCTACGGACACTTCGGTTTTTTCAGCCATTTCTTCAATAGACCAACCCATAATATCGCGCATTTCTTTAATTCGAGATGCAATCTCCATTAACTGTTCTTTTGCTGTGTTGGTAGTCATTTTAAATACTCCCTTTCTTGAAAAAATAAACACCCATCTCAAAGTTTTGCTTTGAGACGGGTGTGAAATAACACTCGCGGTACCACTCAAATTGCGGAAAATTCCGCCACTCTTGGAATCAAACAATTCCTATGCATTAACGCAGCAATCACGGGAAGCATCTACTAAGTTTCCTTTTCGGACTTCCGGCTCAGAAGGGATGGGTTGAATTAGAATCCATACTACCGATTTTCAGCTAACATCGGCTCTCTGCAAGTAAAAATCCTAAACCGTCTTCGTCATCGCTTTAGTATGATAAAGAGTATAACACTCTTATTTTAAGTTGTCAAGTACTTTTTTAGTTTTTATCAGCAATTTTTCTTGCTACAAAAACACCGCTGGCTGAAGCGTGAGAAAGCGAATGTGTAATACCGCTTCCATCCCCTATAATATAAAGTCCCTTGTGTGCGGTTTCAAGGTTATTATCAACCTCAACCTCCATATTATAGAATTTAACCTCAACACCATAAAGAAGCGTATCTTCATTGGCTGTACCAGGAGCGATTTTATCAAGGGCATAAATCATTTCAATAATGCCGTCTAATATACGCTTAGGCAGTACAAGACTCAAGTCACCCGGAGTTACATTAAGAGTAGGTGTAATAAAGGCTTCGTCAATACGGTTTTGGGTTGAACGCTGACCTTTTATAAGGTCTCCGAAACGCTGAACAATTACACCGCCGCCAAGCATATTACTAAGTCTTGCAATACTTTCTCCGTAGCCGTTTGAATCCTTAAAGGGTTCGGAAAAGTGCTTTGCAACAAGCAAAGCAAAGTTGGTATTTTCGGTCTGCTTTTCGGGGTCCTCATAGCTGTGTCCGTTAACAGTAATAATTCCGTTGGTATTTTCGTTAACAACAGCGCCCTTTGGATTCATACAGAAGGTTCTCACCAAATCACCGTATTTTTCGGTGCGGTAAACGATTTTACTTTCATATAGTTCATCAGTAAGATGAGCAAAAACCTCGGCAGGAAGTTCAACCCTCACACCTATATCCACACGGTTGGAGCTTGTGGGAATTTGTAGCTCTTTACATACGTTTTCCATCCATTTACTACCGCTTCTGCCTACTGAAATTATGCAGTCCTTTGCGGTATAAGAGCCGTCCTTGGTCAGAATTTCATAACCGCCGTCAGTAATCTTCACACTCTTTACGGGAGTTTCAAAAAAGAACTCGACCTTATCCTTTAAATAGTTATAAATGTTTTCAAGCACTATATAGTTTATATCGGTACCAAGGTGACGAACAGAAGCATTAAGCAAATGAAGGTCATTTTGTACACAAACGGTTTTAAAGCGTGAACCTGCAGTAGTATAAAGCCTTGTTCCCTCTCCGCCGTAAGCAAGATTTATAGTATCTATATACTTCATAAGGTCCAGTGCTTCGGATTTTCCGATATACTCATAAAGAGTACCGCCAAAGTCATTGGTAATATTATATTTACCGTCGGAAAAAGCACCTGCTCCGCCAAAGCCACTCATTATAGAACAAATCTTACAACCGATACAACTTTTGATTTTTTTGCCGTCTATTGGACAGTGTCTGTCCTTTAAAGCGTGACCAGCTTCAAAAACCGCAACCTTTAAAGAAGGCTTTTTCTGCATAAGCTCAAATGCCGCAAAAATACCGCCGGGACCTGCGCCGATAATTATAACATCGTAATTCATACTAACTACTCCATATATAGTTTATTGCTAATAAATTATATCATAATACTGATTTTGTTTCAAGACAAACTAATAAGTAAAAATTTTCAAAAAAGCCTAATCTTTCAAAATTATAATGTCATATTCTTTGATAACACATCTTAAACACTAGTTATTTCCTATATACTTTCGCACAGCTAATTTATGTACTATGCTCCACAGTAAAGCATTCACCGTCATAAATATTAAACCGCAAACAAACAGCAAAATTACTGTTCCGAAAACTAACGGAAGAAAAGGCGTATTTTCATTTTTTGCTATAGAAACAAAAAATGGGAGAAGTAAAGAAATAAACGCAACCGTATGAACAATGTTCTCTCTTGATTTAAATATGCAAAATAGAATTTTTAAAAAAGAAAGATTTATAAGCGTTTCTGTTTTACGGGATAGCCTTTCATACCTCATTACGCAAACGACAGTAAAATTCAAAACAAGCGCTAATATTGCATATATCAATGTACCGGTAAGTTCAGAAAAAGTATTCCCAAAGAACAAATTACAAGCAAATGCAATTATAAATATAAACAAAAAGTAAGTAATAAAAAAAACCAACAGTAAATAATAGTTTTTTAAAATATAGTTTAATCATAATCTCACCTCATATGTGCATTATATCATAAATTCCCTTTATCAGAGGCTATCGTTATTTACTCGTTTGTTTACTATTCCTTTTTCAATTCCTGTTTAAATTTTTTAATTTTTCTCTTTGCAAAATAGAAGCCTAAAAGCACTGCGCCAATTCTTAAAATCAAAATTATTATAAAAGGAATTATCAGTCTGAAAAGTGCAACATCACGCATATCCGTAACAGTTCGATTCAAATAATAGCTTTGCCAGATAATTCCCGACTCAGAAACACTTGCCCCTGCCGTGTACATATAAAATCCATTAAAATAAGAGAGGGCGGAATGTAAAATCACACCAATAATACAAGGCGAAACAAATTTAATCAAGCTCACATTTTTAAAATCCATTTTTTCTTTATAGAAAAAGAACAAAATAAAGGCTATCTCTAAAACAAAGGCAATACAGGCGAATATCAAATTTTGATAAGTCGGGATTTCAACAAGAAGCCTTATCGGAATATCAAACAATATAGAAATAAGCATCGCAACCAACACCGACACTTGAAACATTAGAAAATACTGTAAACCTTTGAGAATATACTGATAACCTTTGAGAAAAAAATTTTTCATATACTCACCGCCTTGGATATTGTAATTTAGTCAATCTAATTCTTATGTATTATAAAAATTCATTCGGCACAGTGTTCAATCTTTAGTACTCTGCCATTGTCTGCATTTTCGGTTCCTGCGCCACCCAATCCTACATAAAACACAGTGTCACATTTAGCAAAACTCAAAGCACTAGCGGAACTATTAAAAGAAAACAGTTCGGTCAACTTATCATCAACCATCTTAAAAATCACATTCTTAAATCCTTTGCTATCCTTAACGGTGGCTAATACATAAAGGGTTTCCTGACCATTGTTTTTTTCAACATACATATCAGTAACACACGCGTCATTTGGAACATCTATTTTATCAAATCGAATAAAGTTATCGGTTTTATATAAATCACCCAATGACAAAAAACAACTATTACCGTAAACGGCATCTGAATTGAAAAGCACTTGATTTTTTACGGTTTTGTTCATTTGTAGATTTGCGTTTTTAAACGCTTGACAAAACTCAAATTCATCTCCATTTAATTCAAAAAATTCGATTGTGGTTTTGCCTGCTGTATAGGAACAAGAAAATGCACAGAACAACCTACCATTTACAGAAAACAAATCATATACTCGCTCAGTCTGTACATTAGCAGTTTTTTCCAAAGCAGCGATTACGTCTGTTCCGTTTTTATATAACGGTATATCCTTCCACTCTCCTGTTGTTACATCTTGTTTTACTACAACAGATTTACTGCCGTCACAACCTAAACCATAGTAAATCGAACCATTGTACGCTTCTGCATCAAATATATGCAAAGCACCCTTAACATTAGAAAAATTCTGCCAAGTGCCACTTTTCAAAACATAGCAATCAGCATATTCGGGATCGCCTATCGGATCAGTTCCCAAAGCTATAGTTTGACCATACAAATTAACAAACCTTGCAATCGCTTCTTGGTCAACAGAAGCAGAAGTGGTCCATTTTTTTGTTGTGTCATCATAAGTCCAAATTGATGTAGGACCGGAATTAGAATCAAAATCTCCAGTACCAACAAAAATTTTACCATCTACTACAATCAAATCCCACGGAACTCGCGCATTTACTGGTAAAGATGTGTTTTCATTTGAGCATATACCCAAATCGGTTATTTGGTAAGTATTACCCTGAGCATTTGAATTATCACTATTATTATTTATTTTTCCACTACAACCAGAAAGCATAATAAGTGAAACTAAAAGTGCTATTATTATATTTTTCTTCATATAATCACTTCCTTAAGATTATTGTACTACAATTCCTCAATAAAATCAACGGCTTACCGTTGTATATCATCAAAACGAAGTTTTGCATATCATCCGCCCATAAGCGAGAGTAATCTTGCTTATGGCGAGTATATCATCATTGTGAAAGGTTGTTTGATACACGCTGACGCGTGATGATATACAGTCCTAACGGACTGATGAGATACAACAACGGCATTGCCGTTGTTGATGATATACCATCGCTTTCGCAATGGATAAAAAAACCTCGTTCCAAAGAACGAGTTTTTTTGGTGATCCATCGGAGAATCGAACTCCGGACACCATGATTAAAAGTCATGTGCTCTGCCGGCTGAGCTAATGGATCATTTATTCTTATTTAGGCGACTTTGATATTATAACAAAGGTATTACGTTTTGTCAAGCACTTTTTTATATTTTTCGTGGGGTGTTGCCACCCCACGAAAAAACAGTTTATCTTACTACGATATTAACCAGTTTCTTAGGTACGTAAAGTTCCTTAACTATAGTCTTGCCCTCTAACTGACCTTTTACTCCGTCAAGGTCTTTAGCAAGACTAATGGCATCTTCACTAGTGATATCAGCAGGAATATTCATTCTGCCTCTAAGCTTTCCGTTTATCTGAACAACGATTTCAACGGTAGCCTCAACACATTTAGCCTCGTCATATTCGGGCCATTTAGCCTGATTAAGCCTACCTTCAAACTCCATTTCTTCCCAGATTTCCTCGGTAATATGAGGAGCAAAGGGATTAAGGAGAATAAGTAAGGTCTTAAGCTCAGCCTTGCCAATAGTATTTCCTACAGTATTGATAAATGCCATCATAGAAGCTATAGCGGTATTCATCTTAAGGTTTTCAATATCATCGGTAACCTTGCGAATCATCTTGTGAACTTCGCTTTCTACCTCGCTTCTGTATTCATCCGTATCGATTACGTTGTCTTTTAATGCCCATACTTTATCAAGGAAACGCTTACAACCCTTAATGGAGGAGGTGCTCCAAGGAGCAGCCTTTTCAAAGTCACCGATAAACATTTCATAAAGACGCATTGTATCGGCGCCGTACTCATTAATAATATCATCAGGGTTAATAACGTTGCCTCTGGACTTAGACATCTTTTCACCGTTTTCGCCGAGTATCATACCGTGGCTGGTACGCTTTGCATAGGGTTCGGGTGAAGGCACTACGCCAATGTCATAAAGGAACTTATGCCAGAAACGGCTATAAAGAAGGTGAAGTGTGGTATGCTCCATACCGCCGTTATACCAGTCAACAGGGCCCCAGTATTCAAGCGCTTCCTTAGAAGCAAGTTCCTTTTCGTTGTGGGGATCGCAGTAACGAAGGAAGTACCAGGAAGAACCTGCCCATTGAGGCATTGTATCGGTTTCTCTTGTAGCTTTGCCGCCACACTTGGGACAGGTGGTATTTATCCACTCAGTAATATTTGCAAGAGGAGATTCGCCGTTATCGGTAGGCTCATAAGAATCAACCTCAGGCAGAAGCAAGGGAAGTTCGCTTATCTGTAGCGGAACCCAACCGCAGCAATCACAGTAAACCATAGGAATGGGTTCGCCCCAATAACGCTGACGGGAGAATACCCAGTCACGAAGCTTATAGTTAGTCTTCTTTTCGCCTATACCCTTTTCAGCCAAAAATTCCTGAATTTTAACCTTAGCATCTTCTACACTGAGTCCGTCAAGGAAGCCTGAATTTACCATAACACCTGTAGCGCAATCGGTAAAGGCTTCTTCCTCTACGTTTCCGCCCTTGACAACCTCGATAATGGGAAGGCCGAATTTCTTAGCAAATTCCCAGTCACGAGTATCGTGGGCAGGAACAGCCATAATAGCGCCTGTGCCGTAAGAAATAAGTACGTAGTCGGAAATAAAAATCGGGATTTCGGTATTGTTTACAGGGTTAATGGCTTTTACACCCTTAAGGCAAACGCCCGTTTTATCCTTAGCAAGTTCGGTACGCTCAAAGTCGGACTTTTTGGAAGCCTCTTCTCTGTATGCGTTAACCTCATCCATATTTTCGATTTTTTCTGCCCATTTATTAATAAGAGGATGTTCGGGAGAAAGAACCATATAAGTAGCGCCAAAAAGCGTATCGGCACGGGTAGTATAAATAAGTAATTCATCGCCTGTGGTAGCAGTAAACTTAACCTGAGTACCAAAGGAACGGCCTATCCAGTTTTCCTGCTGAGTCTTAACTCTGTCGATAAAATCAACGGTAGAAAGGTCATCAATTAATTTACCTGCGTATTCGGTGATTTTGAGCATCCATTGGCTCTTTTCTTTATGGATAACCTGACTTCCGCAACGCTCACAAACGCCGTTTACAACCTCTTCGTTTGCAAGTACGCATTTACAGGAGGTACACCAGTTAACAGCCATCTGCTTTTTATAGGCAAGACCGTTTTCGAAAAGCTTTAAGAAAATCCACTGTGTCCACTTATAATAAGAGGGATCTGTGGTATTTATTTCTCTGTTCCAATCGAAAGAAAAGCCTAAAGATTTAAGCTGACGCTTAAAGTTAGCAACGTTATTTTTGGTTACTACTTCGGGATGAATATGATTTTTAATAGCAAAGTTTTCGGTAGGAAGACCGAAAGCATCCCAACCCATAGGATAAAGCACGTTGTAGCCCTGAAGACGTTTTTTACGTGCAACAATATCAATAGCGGTATAAGAACGGGGATGTCCTACGTGAAGGCCCTGACCGGAAGGATAAGGAAATTCAACAAGTCCGTAGAATTTGGGCAAAGTATAGTCGTTCTTTGCGGCAAAGGGCTGTTCTTTATCCCATATATCCTGCCATTTCTTTTCAATTTCGGTAAAATTATATCTTTCCTGTTTCAAAGTCACTCTCTCCTCTTATGAAAGAAATTTTTCTATATCAATATTTTCACCGTCTGCCCAGGTTGAGTCAAGGGAATAAAACTCTCTTGCTTCTCTGTGGAAAACGTGAACAATAACACTGCCGTAGTCAAGTAAAATCCAGTTTGAACCCCTGCCCTCAATATGATGAACTGGAGTCTCCTTTAAATCAAGCTGATACTCAACCTCCTCAGCAAGAGCGCGTACCTGAGTGCTCGAATTAGCGGTAGCTATAACAAAATATTCAGCAATAACCGTTAAATCTTCAACCTTTATTGCTCGTATTTCGTGACCTTTTTTAGAGTCAAGCGCCTTAACGGCTGTTTCTACAATTTCAAATGCTTTCATTTTTTCTTCTTCCTATCAAATCATTATATGCGTTTAGTGTATCGGGATGAATGGGTTCTTCCTTATTAGTAAGTGAAGTAATAGTAAACTTCAGCGCATAAATAAGCCCTTCATCAAGACTTTTTTCTACTATTTTTCTAAGTATATCTACGTCGGTATAATTTCTGTCAAGGGAGGTTAAATCTGCAATATAGATTATCTTCTCTAAATTGCTCATTCCTGCCCTGCCTGTCGTATGATATCTTACTGCATTAATTATATCTTTATCCTTAATGCAAAGATGCCTTTTTAAAAACTCAGCACCGCTCATTGCATGCCAAACCTTTGGGGAAAGTTTTTCGGTATCGGTTAGCATTATAGCAGAGGAAGAGAAAAATTGCAACTGTTCTTCCCTCTTTAAATTTTTGCATACGTCGTGAAGAAGTCCTGCAACGTAAGCGTTTTCTTTATTTTCACCGAAACGCTCAGCAAGTAGCACCGACTGATTAGCCACGGCTATACTATGCTCAAAACGAAAATCGTCAAGCCTTTCCCTTAGCAGTGCAATATATTCACTATACTTTTCGCTAAACTCCATAAAGACCTTTTTCCTTTATATATTCAAGAACCTTTTGAGGCACAAAAGAAGTATTTAATCCCTTTTCTCTAATCATAGTAGAAGAAACATTCTCTGTAGGACAAAGGGTATATTCCACTTTAGCGCCTTTATTTTGAAGATTTTTAAGATAATTCCTTAGTTTATCCAAGGCTATTCCGGGACGGTCAACCACCAGAAAAGTGCATATTTCTTTAAGCTCGTCAAATCTGTACCAGTTATCAAGAGTAATCGCCATATCTCCGCCGCAAACCACGAATAATTCATCGTTTTTGTACTCTTCCTTAAGAGCGCTTACGGTGTAAAAGGTATAGCTTTTTCCTTCTCTTTTGATTTCGAAATCACTAACTGTAACCTTTTCAATATCTTCCACAGCAACCCTGCACATATTAAACCTATCTATATCGTCAGCCAAATAATCGGACGTTTTATGAGGGGGAATATGTGTGGGCATAACCAACACTTTATCAATAAATTCAAGGCCGCTTAAATGTTTAATAAGCCTTAAGTGTTCGTTATGTATTGGATTAAAGGTACCGCCGAACAATGCAATATTGCCCATATTATTTAACCAGCTTTATGGGGGTTATATCTTTATTATTGCTGTGCTTATAAAGAATAATTTTAGAACCGATAATATGCACGATTTCGCTTTCAGTCTGCTCTGCTACCTCGTTTGCAATAGTGCGTATATCATCCGGTGCGGTAGAATGTACCTTTATCTTAATAAGTTCCCTTACATAAAGGGCTTCGCTAACTGTTTTTATAAGAGCGGGAGAAATACCGCCTTTTCCTATTTGTATAATGGTTTCATAATCGTTTGCCATTCCGCGAAGGAAGGCACGTTGTCTGCTGTTTAACATATTGTCACCCTTTTAAATACTCATCAGTAAGTTTTTCTTTAAGCTTAAGTAATGCTCTGCCTCTGTGACTTATACTGTCCTTTTGCTCATCACTTATTTCGCCAAAGCATCCAAGCTCACTTATAAAAAGAGGATCATAACCAAAGCCTTTGTTACCCTTAAGCTCAAATGCTATTTTTCCTTCGCACTCTCCCCTTACGGTAAATTCTCTGCCATCGGGAAAAACACAGGCAACCGCACTTACAAATCTTGCGGTTCTCTTTTCCATTGGAACGTCCTTTAACGCGCTTAAAAGCTTTGCGTTATTTTTAGCATTGTCGGTAGGCTCACCTGCATAACGGGCTGTGTATATACCGGGCGCTCCGTCAAGAGCATCAACACAAAGTCCCGAATCATCGGCAACAGACGGAAGAAGGGTTTCCTTTGCGGCATATCTGGCTTTTATAAGAGCATTTTCTTCAAAGGTTTTTCCGTCCTCAACTACATCGCCGAGAGGTTTATCCAAATCCTTTTCGCTGATAACCTCTATTCCCAGAGGAGATAAAATACGAAGAAGCTCCTTCTTTTTGCCTTCATTTTTTGTAGCTACAAAAAAGACCATCATTATTCCTCCGCAGTTATTATTCCGTTTGCAAATTCTTTTGAATCAAAGGGTTGAAGGTCATCAATTCCCTCACCCACGCCAATGAATTTCACGGGAATATCAAGCTCGTTCTTTATTGCGAGAACAACACCGCCGCGCGCTGTTCCGTCAAGCTTTGTAAGAACTATACCCGAAATGGGGGCAACGTTTTTAAATTCCCTTGCCTGATTAACGGCATTCTGTCCCGTTGTTGCATCAAGAACCAAAAGAGTTTCCTTATCAGAATTTGGTAGTTCTCTATCTATAATTCTATAGATTTTAGCAAGTTCATCCATAAGATTTTTCTTATTATGAAGTCTTCCTGCAGTATCACAGATAATAACGTCTGTTCCCTTTGCTTTAGCCGAAGCAATTGTATCAAAAACCACAGATGCGGGGTCGGTGCCCTCAACACCCTTTACCATAGGAACACCCGCTCTGTCTGCCCATACAGCCAACTGGTCGATAGCGGCAGCACGGAAGGTATCGGCAGCGCCAAGCATAACCGATTTACCATCACTCTTAAGACGTGCAGCAATTTTGCCTATGGAAGTAGTTTTACCAACACCGTTTACTCCTATTACTAAGATAATAGACGGTTTTGTGGTAATTTTAAGGGAACAATCCCCGTCAATCATTTCACTTATAACTTCATTAAGAAGTTTTTTAATTTCGTCGGGGTCCTTTATTCCTTCTTTTTTTACCTTTTCACGAAGAATATTACAAATTTCCTCAGCCGTTGCACAGCCTATATCCGAGAGAACAAGAATTTCTTCAAGCTCCTCAAATAATTCTTCATCGATTTTAGTAAAGCTTTTAATAACAGAATTTATATTTTCTGCAAGAGCGTTTCTTGTTTTTGCAAGACCGCTTTTGATTTTACTGAAAAAACCCATTATTTACCATCCGTTTCAAGCATCAATTTCTTTTCAAGTTCGCTAACGTTTAGTTCAAGAAGCTTTGTGATACCCTTTTCCTGCATAGTAACACCGTAAAGCATATCAGCCGCTTCCATAGTACCTCTTCTGTGAGTTACACAGATAAACTGTGTTGAGAAGTCGGGACGCTTCATATAATCTGCAACACGCTCAACGTTGATATCGTCAAGAGCGGTATCAACTTCATCAAGGAAGCAGAACGGAGGAGCGTTAACCCTCATAATAGCAAAGTAAATTGCTAAAGCAATAAGCGCCTTTTCACCGCCTGAGAGACCGTCAAGGCTGGGAACGTTCTTGCCCGGAAGTTTAACGTTGATATCGATTCCGCTTTCAAGTACGTTATCGGGATCGCTCAGCGACAAAGAAGCAACACCGCCGCCAAAGAGCTCGGTAAAGGTAACTGCAAAGTTCTGATTAATTTTCTCAAAACCTAAAGTAAAGAGCTCCTTCATCTGTGCTGTCAACTGTGCGATAAGCTTGTTAAGTTCAGTTCTTGACTTTTCAACGTCCTCTATCTGAGATGACATAAAGGTGTATCTTTCATATACCTCTTTATATTCCTCAATAGCAGAGACATTAACGTTACCAAGTCCTCTTATATGGGATTTAACCTCATTAAGCTTTTTCTTAGCTTCCGTGGGATTTTCCACCGTTATGCCCATATTTTCGGCATCGGTTCTTGTCAGCTGATATTCATCATAAAGCTGTCGGATAACGTCGTCGTATTCCTTAAGCATAACCTCTTTACGTTCGGTAAGACGGGCAAGTTCACCGCCCACCTTTTCTCGCTCTAAGGTACGCTCTTTTTCGCTCTGACGAAGCTCTATTCCCTGCTTTTCTATTCTCTCGCGTTCATTAGTTAAACGCTCGATTTCACTTTCGCTGTCAACAATTTTTTGTTTTAAGGAAGCAACCTTTTCCTTTATTTCGCCGAGTTTATTATCAAGCTCGGTTTTTTCTCTGTCAATACCGCTGATTTCACCGGTGATTTCTTCCATACGCTTATGGCGGTTGCCTATGGTATCGCGAAGAGTTTTTGCCGACTGAGTAAGGGTTTCAATGTCCTTGCGTTTTTCAAGGATTTCCATACGTACAGCGGTAATGTTATTACCGATTTCTTCACGTTTATCTGAAATACTGTCTCTTCCGCCTGTAGCATTATCGATTTCAGATTGAAGCTTATCCCTCTGAATATCAAGCGTTGCTATCTGTATAGCAGCATCCTGTGAAGTTTTCTTTAAGGCTTCAATTTTTTCTGCCGATGAAGTTTTTTCGTTTTTGAGTTCTTCAATGGTACGGCTTACAGCATTTCTCATATCGTCAATACGCTTAAGCTCACCAAGGACACGGATTTTATCCTCATTAGCAGTAGCAAGGGTTGCCTTTGCGGCAGTAATATCGGCATCAGCCTTAGCAACCTCGCTGTTTAAAGCGGCATAGTTTTCTTCGCTGAGTTTAAGTTTTTGAGCCAACTTTTCGGTCTCATTTTCTAGTCTTCTTATATCACTTGCTCTGCTTAAAATACCTGCATTTTTAATAAGAGAACCGCCTGTAAGGGAACCGCCTGAATTTACCACCTGACCGTCAAGAGATACGGTTTTAAGGCGGTAACCGAATTTTTTGGAAATCTTTACGGCGCTGTCAAGGTCTTCACACACAACGGTGTTTCCGAGAAGATATTTAATAATCTCTTTATACTGTTCTTCGCATTTAATAAGGTCGGGAGCAAGTCCTACGTATCCGTACATATCCTCAAAGCCCGTTTCTTTAAATTCTCTTGAACGGATAGAAGAAATGGGCAAAAAGGTTGCTCGTCCGCCGCCCGAAGATTTTAACATCTCAATGGCGCGTTTTGCATCGCTTTCGCTGTCGCAGACTATCTGCTGTATGGTTGAACCGAGTGCAGTTTCAATAGCAACCGAATACTGTTTATCAACCGTTATAATTTTTGAAACAGGGCCGTGAATACCGCGAATAGTTCCTGTCTGGGCAGCGTTCATAACAGCCTTTACGGAATTTTGAAAGCCCTCAAGATTCTTTTCAAGCTCACTTAAAATCTGAATACGTCGAAGCTTTGCTTCTCTGTCCAGCCTGATTTTTTCACATTCCTCTTTGGCTATTTCAGCCTTTTCCTTGCGGGAATTATACTTCATTTCATAACCCACAAGAGAATTAGCGCATTCGGTTACTGTCTCTTCGGTCTTTTTAAGGAACTCATCATTTTCCTTAAATTCTTTATCTAAAGAGGAAAGCTCTGTTTCCTTTTCCTTGATGGTTTCATCAAGATTTCCCGTACGGCTTAAAAGCTCATTTACGGTACTGTCAGCCGTCATCATTGTTACTCTCAAATCGGAATTTTTAAGAGAAACGGTATTAAGGCTTCTGACAAGCTCTTCTATATTTTTGGAAATTGCTTCGCTTTCGCTAAGCATTTCGTTAAGAGTTTTTTGGAACTCTTCGATTTTTTCTTCGAGCGCTTTTATTTCTGCTTCCTTTAAAGCGGCAGCCTTTTCCTTTGCCTCAATTTCTGTTTCGGCAGCCACATCGTTGCTTTTCAGATGCTCACGCTCGGCAAGTAAACGTTCAATAGCAAGATTATTGTGTTCTTTATCTCTGTCGATTACAGAAATTTCACCGCCCATTACGGCGATTTCTTCGTTAAAGGAAGCAATATTATTGCGAATTTCTTCAAGAGCAGTAGTAAGGAGCGCAAAATCACGGGAATTTTTATCATTTTCGCTGTCAAAATTCTGCAATTTTTCGTCAATTTCTTTATATTGCATTGTAGCAATGGCAATTTTGTTTTCCTGCTCTCTTAAAGCCTGTTTTGAATTGGAAAGGGTATAAAGCCAAAGACCGATTTCAAGGGTTTTCTTTTCTTCGGCAAGAGCTAAAAACTTTTCAGCCTTTTTGCTCTGCTGTTCAAGAGGGCCTACTCTGCTTTCAAGCTCGTTCATAATATCCTTAAGACGCAAAAGGTTTTCTTCGGCGGCAGAAAGCTTTCTTTCAGCTTCGGTTTTGCGGTAACGGTATTTTGAAATTCCCGACGCTTCCTCGAAAATATCACGTCTTTCACCGGATTTAGAGCTGATGATATTATCAATTTTACCCTGACCTATCATAGAATAACCGTCACGGCCAAGACCTGTATCCATAAACAGTTCATTAACGTCTCTGAGTCGTACAGAAACGTTGTTTATAAGATATTCACTTTCGTGTGAACGGTAAAAGCGTCTTGTAATAGATACGCTGTCATTATCGAAATTAAGGGTGCGGTCACTATTATCTATATTAAGGGTTACTTCGCAAAATCCGTGAGGACGGCGTGTAGCGGTACCCGAGAAAATAACGTCCTCCATAGACTGTCCGCGAAGGCTTTTTGTAGATTGTTCACCAAGAACCCATCTTACAGCATCGGAAATATTACTTTTTCCGCTTCCGTTAGGGCCAACTACTGCCGTTATACCTTTGCCGAATTTCAGCACGGTTTTATCTGCAAAAGATTTAAAGCCCTGAACCTCTATAGAACGTAACAGCATACTTATTTCACATCTCTTTCTATCCTGAATTCTTTATCTTTAAGATTTTTATCACCTTTTATAAGGCAATTAAAATTTAGTTTCTTTAATTTTTCTATATTAATTCTTTTCTGACCGACAGCGGCAGAAATATATTTTTCATTTACGTATATTTTGTAGTTACCTTCGCCAAGAAGGTTTAATTCTTCGAATACTTCCTTAAAAAACCTTTCCGACATACAAAGTTCGCTGAATGCAGGATGCCACGGCCCTGCCACATATGAAGCCTCGTCGATATGATGAAGCCCTACCCTTATTACGTTAATACCCTTTTCTTCAAAAAGACCTATGTATTCACAGCATTTTTTAACGGCTTTATCTACGCTATCGGGAATGTATTCACCCTTTTGGACATACTCGCAAAGCTTAGTGCCATAAAGCACAACGGTAGGATAAATGCGTACTGTATCGGGAGAAATTTTTATAAATTCCTCTACCGTTTTTCTGTCGCTTTCATCTGTTGCCCCGTAAAGCCCCGTCATCATCTGAAGTCCCAAAGAAAAGCCATATTGCTTTATAAGAGAGGAAGCCTTTATTACGTCCTTTGCTCCATGTCCTCTTTCATTAAGAAGAAGAACCCCTTCATCCATACTTTGCGCGCCAAGTTCAATAGCGGTTACTCCGTATTTTTTAAGGAGTAATAAAACTTCATCATCTATTGCATCGGGACGGGTAGAAATACGTATTCCTTTTACGATTTTTTCTTTAACAAAGGGATATGCCGCTTCAAGTAAAGAAATCATATATTCTCTGTCAATTGCGGTGAAACTACCTCCGAAAAAGGCAATTTCGATATTATCGGGCGAATATTTTTTCCCGCTTACTGCAATTTCCACAGCCTTTTTAATATCCTCGCTTTTGGTAAGAGAGGTTTGTCCAGTAATACTGCATTGATTGCAAAAACTGCACCGATGAGTACAGCCAAGATGGGGAATGAAAAAAGAAATATTAGCGTGAACACCCATTATTCTTCAATTCCCATCAGACGAAGGGCATCTCTTGCCGCCATCTGTTCAGCGCGTTTTTTGGTTTTTCCCGTACCTGTACCTATAACCGAGGAATTAAGTAAAACGTCAACTGTAAAGGATTTATTATGGTCGGGGCCGCTTTCTGCAGACAAAACGTAAGAAAGACGTTCTTCGGGATTTCGCTGAATAACCTCTTGCAAGGTGGTTTTATAGTCGTGGAAAACCTCATTTTCGGTATGATTGAGCTCGTCCTTTACAAAACGAAGCACGTGCTCTCTCGCTACATCCATACCGGCATCTAAATACATAGCGGCAAGTACCGCTTCAAAGGCATCGGCAAGAATGGAATTTCTTTCTCTGCCTCCGCATTGCTCCTCGCCTTTACCCAGTAACAGAAAGTCACCGATTTCAAGCTCTCTGGCAAAACGGCAGAGGGATTTTTCGCAGACAAGCGAAGCTCTGAGTTTGGTAAGGTCACCTTCGGGTTTACCGCTAAATTCTTTGTAAAGAAAATCCGCAACAACCAAAGACAGTACTGCATCTCCTAAAAACTCAAGTCTTTCATTTGAGCCTAAAGGAGAATGTTTTTCATTTGCATAAGAAGAATGACTCAAAGCATTTTTGAGCAATTCTTTATTTTTAAAAGTATATCTTAGATTTTCTTCCAAACGTTTCATATTATGCCTCTTATTCAGCAGTATTCAAGGCTTCAAGTCCTTCGCTTATAGACTCGATAACCTTGCCTTCGTAAAAATATTTTGCCTGACGTATTGCATTTTTAATAGCCTTTGCATCGGAATTACCGTGAGCTTTAATAACCGGCTTTTTAACACCGAGAAGTATTGCTCCGCCTACCTCGGAACTGTCCATTTTACCCTTTATTGAGTAAAGACCTTTCTTTAGTATTCCCGCAGCAAGTTTATTAACTAAATTTTTGTAGAAAACACCTTTAAGCATTTTAAAGAGTGTTGATACGGTACCCTCAATAAGTTTAAGGGTTATATTTCCCGTAAATCCGTCGGTAACAACAGCATCGCATACGCCCTTGGGCATCTCTCTTGATTCTACGTTACCTATAAAGTTTATGGGCGCTTGGCTGAGAAGCTTATAAGCTTCTTTTTGAAGCTCTCCTCCCTTGCTGTCTTCAGTGCCTATATTAAGAAGAGCAACCGTCGGATTTTCTCTTCCTTCAACCTTTTGCATATAAGCACTTGCCATAATACCGAACTGCTGAAGCATTTCGGGACGGCATTCTGCATTCGCGCCTATATCCATAAGCATATATGATGAATCGGGAGAAGGAATAAGAGAAGCAAGTGCAGGACGTTTTACTCCCTTAATTCTCTTTACTATAAGCGTACCGCCTACCACTACAGCTCCTGTGCTTCCTGCCGAAACAAAAGCATCTGCTTTGCCTTCACTAAGTGCATTAAAGGCAAGAGCCATAGAAGAATTTTTATGCGTTTTTAAAAGTGATGTAGGTTCGTCGTGCATTGAAATCACATCTTCTGTATGTATAATCTCAAGGTCATTAAAAGACAAACCTTTTTTATCTATATAATCGCGGATAACATTTTCATCCCCTGTAAGAATAATGCCAACGCCTAATTCTTTTTGAGCAAGGGCGGCGCCTTCGATAATTGCAGCGGGTGCATTATCTCCGCCAAAAGCATCAACTACGATTCTCATTTTTTATCCCCCTAAATTTGTTTTGTACCAATTTAGCGAACGCTCAGAAAGAGCGCCGTATCTTTCCCTTTTATCCCTTATATGTTCACTAAGGGGCGGCAAAATACCGAAATTTGCCCCCATTGGCTGAAAATTCTCAACCGTTTCGTCGGTTATATAAGAAAGAAGTGCGCCTATCATGGTAAATTCGGGCAGTATAAGAGCTTCCTCGTCTTTAAGGAACTTAACGGCATTTATTCCTGCCACTATGCCCGAGGCGGCTGATTCCATATAACCTTCAACACCTGTAAGCTGTCCCGCAAAAAAGATTTTTTCCGCTTTTTTGTGGGAAAGATTTTTATTTAACTGCTTAGGTGAATTTATAAAAGTATTTCGGTGCATAACACCATAGCGAACTATATCACAGTTTTCAAGACCGGGAATAAGTGAAAACACTCTTTTTTGTTCATTAAATTTAAGATTAGTCTGAAATCCAACAATATTAAAGAGCGTTCCCTTTGCATTTTCTCTTCTTAACTGAACAACTGCCCAAGGTCTTTTATCGGTTCTCGGATCTCTAAGTCCTACGGGCTTTAAGGGACCGAAACGAATTGAGTCTTCTCCCCTTTTGGCAAGAACCTCAATAGGCATACAGCCTTCATAAACCGTTAAAGGCTTATCAAATTCCTTAAGAGGCGCTGACTCGGCATTTATAAGTTCTTTATGGAATATCTCGTATTCCTCTTTATTAAAAGGACAGTTGATATAATCGTCCTCGCCTTTGCCGTAACGGGAGGCAAAAAAGGCTTTTGAAAAATCAACACTTTCTCTTGTAACTATGGGAGCGGCGGCATCGTAGAAGCTGAGTCCTTCTTCACCGCAAAGCTGAGTTATCTTCTGGGCGAGTATTTCATCGGTCAAAGGACCTGTAGCCACTACCGTAACGCAGTCAAAATTCAGGTTGTCCACACACTCGTTAACAACGGTAATTCTTTTATGAGATTTGATTTTTTCGGTAATATAAGCCGAAAAGACATCTCTTTCCACTGCAAGAGCACCCCCTGCCGCAACCGAGCAGGTAGCGGCGGCTTCAAGACACAAAGAGCCTAAAACACGCATTTCTTCCTTTAAGAGACCTGCGGCAGAATCCTTTCTGGATGCCTTAAGAGAGTTAGAACAAACCAGCTCTGCGAATAAATCACTTTTATGGGCAGGGGTTTTCTTATTTGGCTTCATTTCGTAAAGAAGCACGTCAAAACCTGCATTGGCAATCTGCCACGCCGCTTCGCAGCCTGCAAGACCTGCGCCTATAACCTTAATTTTTTCCTTCATATTATTTTTTCTTAAGTTTTGTCTGTCGAGTGGGACAATTTGCATTCATACAGAATTTTCTGCCCTTAGCGCCCAAAAGAATAAAGGAACCGCACTCTTTGCAGGTTTCACCGCTGGGAAGTCCTGGAGCGGCAAAATCACATTTAGGATAGTTAGAACAGCCATAGAACTTCTTGCCTGTCTTTTTGGATGCGCGGCGAATAAGCTCAGCGCCGCATTTGGGACAGGGTTCTTTTATCTTTTCTTCGGGCATCGGCTTTGTGTTTTTACATTCGGGATAACCGGGACAGGCAAGGAACTTGCCGAAGCGTCCTGATTTTACAACCATTTTTCTTCCGCAGTTTTCACATACCACGTCGGTTTCTACGTCAGGCACCTTAACCTTTACGCCGTTTGTAGAATCTTCTGCCTTTTTAATGCTTACGGCAAAATCTTTATAGAAGCGGTCAACAGTTTCAACCCAACTAACTTCGCCGCCGTCAATTTTATCAAGACTTTGTTCCATACCTGCAGTAAACTTAACGTCAACTATTTTCTTAAAATACTGGGCAATAAGGTCGGTTACTACCATACCGAGCTGTGTAGGTTTAAAGGATTTTTTCTCCTTTTCGATATAGTCACGCTGAACGATATTCGAAATAATAGGCGCATAGGTAGAAGGACGTCCGATTCCGTTTTCTTCAAGAGCCTTTGTAAGAGTTGATTCATTATATCTTGCAGGCGGCTGAGTAAAATGCTGAGCAGGTGTAACACTCTTGCACTTAAGAAGGTCACCCTTTGAAAGCTCGGGCAAAGATACCTCGCCTTCTTCATTTTCATTCATTTCATCATAAAGCACCGTAAAACCGTCGAATTTAACGGTATAACCACTTGCCTTAAAGAGATAGTCTCCTGCAATAATATCAACCGATACGGTATCCTGTAAACAGTTTTCCATCTGAGAAGCAATAAAGCGTTCCCAGATAAGTTTATAAAGCTTATACTGTTCGGTTGTAAGGGATGCTTTTATCTTTTCGGGAGTCATATCAATAAGAGCAGGTCTGATTGCTTCGTGTGCATCCTGAGCATCGTTTTTACTCTTATATACACGAGGTTTTTTTGGAATATACTTTTCACCGTATGCATTGCGAATATAGTTACTTGCCGCATTTTGCGCTTCGCTTGACACGCGTAATGAGTCGGTACGCATATATGTTATAAGACCTGTTACACCTATACCGCTAACCTCAACGCCTTCGTAAAGCTGCTGAGCAATTCTCATTGTGCGAAGACCTGTAAAGTTAAGTCTTCTTGCCGCTTCCTGCTGAAGAGTAGAGGTAATAAAGGGAGGCAACGGCTGTTTCTTTCTTACGCCGTTTTTAATGGAGGAAACAACAAAGTCTTTACCATCAAGTTCGCTGACAATAGCATTTGTCTGCTCACCGCTTATAAGAGCTAATTTTTCTCCGTCCTTGGTTCCATAAAACTTAGCAATAATATTCTTTTGTTTACTAAGCTTTGCTTCAATAGTCCAATACTCTTCGGGAATAAATTTTTC
Organism: Acutalibacteraceae bacterium; assembly: GCA_045533195.1. Lineage (GTDB taxonomy): Bacteria > Bacillota > Clostridia > Oscillospirales > Acutalibacteraceae > SIG607. The sequence continues at coordinate 2,984 of JAZSHI010000055.1, read as the reverse complement.
GATTTCGCGTTCTCTGTCAACCACAAGCTTTAAGGCGACAGACTGAACTCTGCCTGCAGAAAGTCCTCTCTTAACCTTTTTCCAAAGGAAAGGGCTTAATTTATAGCCAACTATTCTGTCAAGCACACGTCTTGCCTGCTGAGCGTCAACAAGTCCCATATCAATTTTTCTGGGTTTTTCCATACCTGCTTCAATACCGCTTTTGGTAATTTCGTTAAAGCAGACACGAAGGGGTGACTCCATATCCAAAGAAAGAAGCTGTGCAAGATGCCACGAAATAGCCTCACCTTCACGGTCAGGGTCGGTTGCAAGATAAACGGTATCGCTCTTTGCGGCGCTTTCCTTTAACTGTTTGATAAGGTCCTTCTTATCACTCATTTCAATATACTGGGGCGCATAGCCGTTTTCTATATCAATACCCATTTTGGATTTAGGAAGGTCTCTCACGTGACCAACGGAAGCCATAACCTTGTAGTCATCCCCGAGATACTTTTGAATACTTTTAAGTTTACCGGGTGACTCAATAATAACCAGCTTGGACATTTTTTATCTCCTCACAATAATTTGTAGCGACCGCCGGGGATTGCCTCTATCAGACCGTAGAGTTCAAGCTCACCCACAGCAGTAAGCGCCATAATCGAATTTACTTCACTGCTTAGCAAATCATCACAAGAAAAAATTTGCTTATCTAATTGATTATATATCATTTTTGTGTTTTTGGAAAGGGTTTCAGGCAATATTTTTTTATTAATTGCTGATTTTTCGGCATTTTTAGCCTTAAATTCACCTTGTTCTTTTAATTTATAAGGCGGTTTAGGCGTACTTTTCTTTTTAACCGTAACCTTTTCATCATTTCCAAAATTATAAGATTTATATGACGGCAAAGATTTTGCCATAGCCATTTCAATACTTATTTTATCATTAAATTTATAAAGATATTCCGAAAACACATCTGTAATCAGTTTTACCTCTTTAGCGCCGTCATTATATAGGCAGCGGCATCCCTCGTAATTTGTGTCATCTGCTTCGCCAAGAATAACGAATATGTCTCTGTTTTGCTCGGTTGCATGAGCCGCTGTTATAAGCGCACCGCTATTCATTGGCGCTTCGGTGATTATAACTCCGCTTGAGAGTGCCGAAAGCAAACGGTTTCTTACGTGAAAGTGGGATTTTCTTACATCGGTATCGGGAGAAAATTCGGTAATAAGACATCCTCCCGTCAGCAAAATATCTTCACGCAATTTTTTGTTTGCGGCAAGATAGTTTGAATTAAAACCGCAAGGAAGGACGGCAACGGTTTTACCCCCTGTAAGCAGAGCTCCGAGATGGGCGGCAGTATCACTTCCCATAGCGCCTCCGCTGACAATTAAGAAACCGCCCTGACTAAGCCTACCCGATAGAGAATAAGCACATTTATATCCGTAATCGGTAACCTTTCTTGTGCCTACAATACAAAGTGTAGGAGTACTGTCAAAATCGGGAAGCGTTCCCTTGTAAAACAGTGCGTAAGGCGGTTTGCTTATATTCCTTAAGCAAACCGGATATTCTTTGCTTTCGGGAGTAAGTATTCCTATTTTTTCTATTTCACATTGTTTTAAAAGCTTATTTGCCTCATTTAGTGTAGTGTTTTTAAGGCAGGATAGCTGTTTTTCAGTAAAAATTTTCGATGCCCGTCTGCCTTCGTCTCCTGCCTCATAAACTGCCCGAGCATTTAAAAAGCAGGAAATAATTTCATTAAATTTATTACCGCCTACACCAAGAGCGCAATAAAGCCATAACCAATAAATCATTTAACCATCTCCCACATTACAATGGCTGCCGCCGCTGCGGCATTAAGGGATTCTGCTCTGCCCTTCATGGTGATGGTTATACTTTTCGTTGAGGCTTTTACGGTTTCCTCGGTGAGTCCGTTAGCTTCATTACCGATAATACAAACAGCGCCGCCTGTAAAATCCACCTCTTTTAAACTTTGGGCATCCCTATCTACAACACAGGCAAAGGCGGGAATATCGAGGTTTTTGATAAACTCTGCCATATCATCAGTAAAGATAAGCGGAACCCTTAACAAAGTGCCCATTGACGCCCTTATGGATTTAGGGCTGAAAGGATCACAGGAATTGCCCGAAATAATAATAGCATCTATTCCCAAAGCCTCTGCAGTTCTCGCTACAGCCCCGAGATTAGAAGGGTCCTGTAAATTTTCAAGAGCAATATATTTTTTGTTTTTTTCTATTTGCGCCTTATTTTCAGGCAGTTTTGCAACGGCAAAAATCCCCTGAGTAGAAGTGGTATCGGATATATTCTTTGCCACACTGTCGCTTATCATAGCGCAAAAAGCAGAGTTTTGAGCAAACTTTTTAATATAGGAGGGGTGTTTTTCGAAAGCCTGTTTTGTAAAATACAGCTCATTTATTTCAATACTGTTATCAGCAGCGTCATCAACCGTTCTGAGCCCTTCAAGAACAAAGGCGCCTTCTTCACGTCTTAAATGAGCAGATTTTTGTAATTTAAGAACTCTTTTTATTCGTGCATTATCCTTAGCGGTTATGGTTAAAAACTGCATATAAACTGACCTCTCAATATTAAAAAATTCGCCCAAGAACTTACTTGGGCGATATAATTATTTTGCTAAAGCTTTCTTAGCCTGTTCAGCAATAGCGGTAAAACCCTCGGGGTCATTTACTGCTACTTCAGCAAGCATTTTACGGTTAATCTGCACACCTGCAATCTTAAGACCGTTCATTAAAGTAGAATAATTCATACCGTTCATTTTAGCAGCGGCAGAAATTCTGGTAATCCAAAGACGACGGAAATCGCGCTTCTTAAGACGACGGCCGATGTATGCATAGTTGCCGGACTTCATAACAGCTTCTTTAGCTGTCTTAAAGAGCTTAGATTTAGCTCCAAAATAACCTTTAGAAAGTTTTAAAATCTTTTTTCTTCTTTTGCGTGTTGCTAACGCACCTTTAATACGTGCCATATTC
>JAZSHI010000019.1:0-39317 GCA_045533195.1 Acutalibacteraceae bacterium | reverse complement strand
AAGTAGTCGATTGATTCTCTCTCGTGGGAGGAAATTTCCGATTTAACCACTTATTGGGAGGTAAAATAAAGTGAAACACGGTAAAAAATATTTAGCCAGCGCACAGCTTATTGAACCCGGTAAGCTTTATGACGCTGAAGAAGCAACAGCAATAGTTGTAAAAACTGCTGCTGCAAAATTTGATGAAACAGTAGAAATCCACGTACGTCTCGGTGTTGACTCTCGTCACGCTGACCAGCAGGCTCCCGGTGCAGTAGTTCTTCCTAACGGCACCGGTAAGACTGTACGCGCCCTCGTTCTTGCTAAGGGCGACAAGGCTGACGCTGCTCTTGCTGCAGGCGCAGACTTTGTTGGTGCAGAAGATATGGTTACTAAAATCCAGAGTGAAAACTGGTTGGATTTTGACGTAGTAATTGCAACACCCGATATGATGGGTCTTGTAGGTCGTCTTGGTAAGGTTCTTGGTCCCCGTGGCTTGATGCCTTCTCCTAAGGCAGGTACCGTTACTCCTGACGTTGCTAAGGCTGTTACCGAAGCAAAAGCAGGTAAAATTGAGTACCGTCTTGATAAGACCAACATCATCCATTGCCCCATCGGTAAGGTTTCATTCGGTGCTGAAAAGCTTCAGGAAAACTTCGATGCTCTTATGGGTGCTATTATTAAGGCTAAGCCTGAGGCTGCTAAAGGTCAGTACATCAAATCTTGTGTACTCGCTACCACTATGGGCCCTGGTATAAAGCTTAACGTTGCTAAGTTTGGTAACTAATAGTTTAAAAAAGCCGTCGTTAGACGGCTTTTTTTATTTATTTTTTTTAAAATTCAAAAAAGTATTGACAAAACAGAATTCCTTTAGTATAATACTTTTGTTGCATTACTTGAGACAGTAGGTTCCTGTAAAGGAGTAAGCTTAGCGCCTGCCGAGGTAAGCGAAACATTATGTTAAATTACTTTAATGTTTTGGTCTGTTCCTCGTCTCAGGGAACAGACTTTTTTACTATTTTTTACGGAGGTGAAATTAATGCCTAATGCAAAAGTTTTAGAGGAAAAGAAAGCGATAGTTGCTTCCCTTGCTGAAAAACTTCAGAATTCCGTAGCCGGCGTTCTCGTTGACTATACCGGTACTTCTGTTGCAGATGATACAGCTCTTCGTAAGGAGCTTCGTGAGGCCGGCGTTGATTATTTCGTAGTTAAGAATACTCTTCTTGCCCGTGCTATCGAAGGTACCGACCTCGAGGGTATGAAGGAAGTTCTTGAAGGAACCACCGCTCTTGCAATCTCTAAAGAAGACCACGTTTGCGCTGCTCGTATTCTTTGCAAGTTCGCAGATACCCACGAAAGCTTCAAGGTTAAGTCCGGTTATCTTGACGGTAAAGTAATCGACACCGCAATGATTGAAAGCCTTGCAAAACTCCCCAGCAGAGAAGTTCTTCTCGCTACAGTTCTCAGCGCTTTCCAGGCTCCCGTTGCTGCATTTGCTCGTGCTGTACAGGCTATCGTTGACAAAGACGGCGAAGGCGAAGCCGCTGCTGAATAATTCAGCTTATTAAAAATAAAAACAAACAAAATTTATAATTAAACAAATTGGAGGAAATTAAAATGGCATCCGAAAAAATTACTGCTATTATTGAAGAATTAAAAGTACTTACAGTTCTTGAGCTTTCTGAGCTTGTTAAGGCTGTAGAAGAAGAGTTTGGCGTATCTGCTGCTGCAGCTGTAGCTGTTGCTGCTCCTGCTGCCGGTGGCGCTGCTGCTGCTGAAGAAAAGACCGAATTTGACGTTATCCTTGCTAACGCAGGCGCTAACAAGATTCAGGTTATCAAGGCTGTTCGTGAAATCACCGGTCTTGGCCTTGCTGAAGCTAAGGCTCTCGTTGACGGCGCTCCTAAGACTCTTAAAGAGGCTGCTTCCAAGGAAGATGCTGACGCTATCAAAGCTAAGCTCGAAGAAGCCGGCGCAACTATTGAACTTAAGTAATTTAAGATTTGATAAAAATCAAGACTCTGTTTTCGAACAGAGTCTTTTTTGTATAATGAAAACCGAACCAAAGAGCTAAAACTCTAAGGTTCGGTTTTTATTTTCTAACTATATTATTGTCCGTCTTTAAAGACTTTTACAATGTTAAAATCGTTGTCGCAGATTACAATATCGGCATCTTTTCCTATTTCAAGGGAGCCGATTTTATGGTTTACTCCAAGCATTGTGGCGGTGTTAATGGTTGCGGCATTAACTACTTCGCATAACGGAATTTTACTGTTTTTAACTACGTTGTTTATTCCTGTGTTAAGGTCTATTACACTTCCTGCAATTGTACCGTCGGGGAGCTTACATTCAACACCCTTTTTGGTAACCTGAAATCCGCCTTGAGAATACTGACCGTCGGGCATTCCTGCAGGACGAATAGAGTCGGTAATTAAAATGAGCTTATCCTTTTTGAGATTATAAAAGAAGTCATAGAGAGCAGGGTGAATATGGTATTTATCACAAATAAGCTCGGTATAAATTCTATCATTGGTAAGTACAGCGCCGGGAAGTCCGGGTTCTCTGTGAGAAAGGGGAGAGGTCGCGTTAAAAAGATGTGTTGTATCGGTTGCCCCGGCCTCAATTCCTGCTTTGGTCTGCTCATAGGTTGCGTTACTGTGACCGAGAGCTACCTTTACGCCCTCTTTGGTGACTGATTTAATAAATTCAGTGGCACCCTCAAGCTCGGGAGCGCATATAACAAGCTTTATAATATCTTTATTTTTAATTACCAAATCAGCATCGGGGGCTTTAAGCCAATCTTCTCGGTGAGCCCCGCGCTTTTCTTTGCTTAAGAAAATTCCCTCAAGATGAAGACCTATAATTTTAGAGCCTTTATTTTCTTTTTGCGCCTGTCTTACTGCGTTTAAAACCTTATCAAGATTTTCTGTCTCAATAGTGGCGAGTGTAGGACACCAGGAGGTAACGCCGGTTGTTAAAAGATACTCGCTCATAGAATTTATTGCATCCACACTGCCGTCTTCGGTATCAAAGCCGTTTACTCCGTGGATATGAGGGCTAACAAATCCTGCCGTAACCAAATTTCCTTTTGCATCTATAATTTCTGCGTCCTTAGGCGCGCTGTCACATATATCTGAAATTTTATTGCCGAAAACAAGGACCTTGTTTTCTAAAACTTCGTTTTTAAGTACAATTTTACCGTTAATTATCGCTTTCATAAAGTCAACACAACTCCTTTTGGGAAAATTATAGCATATTAGTAAAAAAAAGTCCATATTTTACTTGAAACTATAAAAAAATATGGTAAAATAAAAGAGTAAAAAATACAATAGAAGGAAGTATTTGCTATGAAAAAATCAGTTTTAGTAGAAATTTCTGCTCATCACGTTCATGTTAGTGAAAAAGACCTTGAAATCCTTTTTGGTAAAGGTCATCAGCTTACCAACAAAAAGGACCTTTCTCAGCCCGGTCAGTTCGCTTGTGAAGAAAGAGTAACCGTTGTAGGCCCCAAGAGAGAAATTAAAGGCGTATCTATTTTAGGCCCCTGCCGTCCTCAGACTCAGGTTGAAATTTCTCTTACCGAAGCAAGAAGCATCGGTGTTACCGCTCCTATCCGTGAGTCAGGCGACCTTGCAGGAAGCCCCGGATGTAAGCTTGTTGGTCCTTGCGGTGAGGTTGAAATTACCGAAGGTATTATCGCCGCTAAGCGTCATATACATATGACTCCCGAAGATGCCCAGAAGTATGGCATTGTTGATAAGCAGATAGTATCTGTTAAAATCCCCACCGAAGGCAGAAGCCTTATTTTCGGTGACGTTGTAGCCAGAGTAAGTCCTAGCTATGCACTTGCTATGCATCTTGATACCGATGAAGCAAACGCTGCAGCTATCCCCGGTTCTTGCGAGGGTGAAATTCTTGACTAAACCTATCGGGGTTTACGTCCACATTCCTTTTTGCCGTAAAAGATGCGCCTATTGTGATTTTTACACAGCTATGTGCGTTGATTCGGTTAAAGAGAAATATATATTAAGTTTAAAAAACGAAATTAATCGGTGGGGTGGGGCTTTGTCGCGCCCCGCCGATACTGTATATTTCGGGGGCGGAACTCCTTCTATGCTGGGCGCAGAAACTCTTTGTGATTTGCTCAGCGCCGTTAAAGAAGCTTTTGAGGTATCAAAGGATGCTGAAATTACCCTTGAAATTAATCCTGAAGATGCAACTGAGGAGTTTTTAAAAGCAGTAAAGGACGCAGGTTTTAACCGCCTTTCAATAGGCTTTCAGTCTTTGGATGACCAAACACTAAAAACCCTTGGCAGAGGTCATAATGCCGAAACCTGTGTTAATGCCTTAAAAAAGGCTAAAAAAGTGGGCTTTGATAATATCAGCGTTGACCTTATGCTGTCGCTGCCAAATAGTTCTATGGAAAAATCTCTGCACTCTGCCGAAAAAATTATTTCTCTTTCTCCGGAGCACATTTCCTGTTATATGCTTATATTAGAGGAAAAAACTGCCCTTTATGCAAGAAGGGATAAACTCAGCTTTCCTGACGAAGAAGCGACAGAGGAAGAATATCTTAAGATTAGCGAAATGTTCAAACAGGCGGGATACTGCCACTATGAAATTTCTAATTTTGCAAAAAAGGATAAAGAAAGCCGACATAATTTAAAATACTGGCACACACAGGAATATATAGGAATTGGACCGTCTGCATATTCCTTTGCAGATGGAAAACGTTTCCATTATGAAAATGACCTTAAGGGCTTTATAAATTCGCCCGTTACCATAGACGACGGTGATGGCGGAGATTTATATGAATACGTAATGCTCGCCTTAAGGCTGAAAGAAGGCTTAGATGAAGAAAAAATCAAAGAACTTTTTTCTAAAAAGTATTCTTCCAAATTTATCGAATCGGCAAAAAAATTGGAAGAAAGTGGCTTTTTAAATTTTAAAAACGGCATACTTTCTTTTTCGGAAAAGGGAATGCTTGTTTCAAATTCTCTTATAACTATATTTATGGAGGAGAATATGTATGAAGACCTATAAAATATATCTTATTCGACACGGTGCAACCGATGGTAATATGAGGGGCGAATATATCGGTGTTACCGATTTACCCCTTTCCTTAAGCGGTGTTGCCGAGCTTACTGATTTAAAGGAAAAAATACAGTATCCCTTTGTTGAAAAGGTTTACACAAGCCCTTTGCTTCGTTGCAGACAGACGGCAAATATTCTTTATCCCGAACAGGATGCTGATATTGTTGAAAACTTAATGGAGTACGATTTCGGCGAGTTTGAGGGAAAAACCGCTCTTCAGCTTGAAAGCAATCCCGAATTTTTCAAATGGACTTCGGGACAAATTTCTTCTCCGCCCGGCGGCGAGGATTCTACCGAATTTGCAAAAAGAATTTGCGTAGGATTTCATCAGGTGGTCGAGGATATGATGGCAAGAGGTATTTTTAAAGCCGCTGTTATTATGCATGGCGGCGCTATAATGACTCTGCTTTCCTGCTGTGCGCTGCCCCGACGCAGAAGTCTTGAATGGACAAGTGATTTTGGCAGAGGCTATCAGGTTTCCGTTACTCCCACGCTTTACCACAGCAACGGTGTAATTGAAGTAAGAGAAGAAATATAACTATGATAAAAAGCGGAATAAATATGGGTTCAGGCTACGGTTATATTAAATTCGACGGCGAAAAAATAATAAAATAAAGGAAAAACCCCTGTGAAAATATCACAGGGGTTTTTGAAAGGTTATGGGTTATGATTATCATCAAGGCTTTTTGTCTTTTTTAATCGCCCCTGAGCAATAGTCGGGTAAAAATTGTCCGAGTCTGCTGTTGGCTGTATTTCATAGGTCCCGTATTTATTAAGCATTTGAGAAATGTTTTCGGGTTGGCTTACAATAGGAATACTTGACAAATCGCTTTTGATTTTTTTCTTCTTATCCATCCTAATCACCTTTCAAGGTTAGTATAGGCCTGTTACATAAATATACTCAGTGTAAATTTTACCAATACCGTAATGGAAAATAAAATCATACCGACGTTAACAAAGGAATATAAAATAGCTTTTCCCATACTTAGCTCATAATAATTTTTAATAAAATAAAATTTTCGCATTGATTTTATAAGCTTTATTATACCCAGTACAGTTAGTGCGAGAGAAGCGGCAATCATCATATAGTAAAGTCCTGTAAAAGCATAGGAAACGATTTTTACTGACTGAAAGCTTTTACTTGCTGTGAGGAATGTTTGCTGAATAACCGAGAAAGAATTAAACGCCATATGTAAGATAATGGGATAAATAATATTTTTGGTTCTTACGTATATGAAGCCTAAAATAAATCCTATGGCAAAGGCATAGAAAAGCTGATAGAAATTTCCGTGGAACATACCAAAGGTGAGTGCAGAGAACATAACTGCCAAAAATTCACCGTAAGGACGTATGCGGTCTATTATAAATCTTCTGAAAACAAGTTCTTCAAGTATGGGGCCGATAATTCCGACCACCAAAAGCAAAACGAAAGGATTACTGGTTTCAATAAGGTCGCTTACTGTATTATCAATTTCCTTGCCGATTATGGCCGAAATTATATTGTTCAGTACCGTTCCTATCATATTTCCCGCATAGGCTAAAGCCTGACATATTAAAAAAGCTCCAAAAATTTCCTTAAAGCTCATTTTTTCTTTTTGATAACGATAGGTGGGAAGTCCTATAAGAACAAGTCTTATGGCGGGTATTCCTATAATATACTGGCAAACCACCATCTTTATCCAGATATACATATTATGAAAATATAGAATAGGTACAAATTTCGCTATCAGAAAATCCATTAGAAAAACTGAAGCGGAAATCGCTATAAAGTAAATGAAAAGTGAAAGTCCTATTCTGGAAAAGACTTTGCGCGGGTGTTTAATTCTTTTTAAAGTTAGTTCTTCCATAAAAGTTATTCTCCTATTTTGTATCCGAACAGCTCCTGGGCAAACCATACGGACTTTACTTTAAATGTTTTTTGATTTAAATAATCAAGTATTCCTGCAGAACTAGTGAATGTAAAGGTTAACATATAAGAATAAAGAGCTTGTTTATTAAAACCCAGCTTTTTGTCTTCCTTTAAATTACCATATTTTCCGTCGCCTAAAAGGGCGTGACCGATGGAAGCCATATGAGCTCTTATCTGATGGGTTCTGCCTGTAAGAAGCTCAATTTCCAGTAGCGAAAGACCGTTTTTGCTTTTAAGGGTACGGTAATAGGTTTTAATTGATAAATTGGCATCGGTTTTATTTTTTTGAAGATAAACCTTGTTTTTATCGCTGTTCTTTTCAAGATAACCTTCCAGCAAAGCTTCCTTTTTCTTTGGGATTCCGTGAACAACCGCGAGATATCGTTTGTCAATTTCCCTTGATTTGATTTTATCGCACAGTATCCTTAAAGCCTCGCTGTTTTTGGCGGCAATAACTATACCGCCTGTATTTCTATCTATTCTGTTGGCAAGGGAAGGCTTGAAGGAGTTTTCGTTTTCGGGCTGGTATTCGCCCTTTTTATAAAGATATTTTTGAACTCTTGTAATAAGAGTATCGTTGTATTCATTTTCATCGGGGTGGGAAAGAAGTCCCTGGGGCTTATCAAGGAGCAAAATGTTTTCATCCTCGTAAACAATGTTTAAACTGTCGCCTGCAGATAAAAAGTCATATTTTGGCGCTGTTTTTTCAAAAAATTCATCCTTTATGTAGGCTGTGATTACGTCGCCTTCGTTTAGTCTTGTGCTGATATCTGCCTTTTTACCGTTTAATTTGATATGCTTTGTGCGTATGAATTTATACATCAAAGTCTTGGGGAGCGACGGAATGGCTTTTGATATAAATTTGTCAAGACGCTGATTGGCATCATTCTTTAAAATAATAAATTCTTTCATTAAATCACCTTGAAAAATATGGAAAAAAGTAGTAAAATGTATAAAAAAATTCAGGAGCAATTAAAATGGGACTTCACGATGGACATAGGGAAAGAATGCTTTCTAAATTTGAAAAGAACGGCTTTTCAATTTTTGAAGAACACGAAAAGCTTGAAATTATTCTTTTCTACGGTGTTCCGAGACGGAATACTAATGAATTGGCACACGAGCTTTTGAATAAGTATCACACTATTGCAAATGTTATGGATGCGCCAAAAAGAGAACTTATGAAATTTAACGGTTTTACTGAGCGTACATATCAGCTTTTTAAAATTATTAAAGATACCTATTCTCTTTATGAATTTGAAAAGAAAGCGCATAAGACCTATATGACAACGGTTGATGAATTTGCATCATTCTTTCAGCTTTATTTTATGAACGAAAAACAGGAAAGAGTGGCAATAGTTTGTCTTGACAGCTTAGGCAAGGTGCTGAAAACACAAAAAATCGGCAGCGGTAATTCAGGGGAAAGCTTCTTTAATATGCAAGAAATAGTAAAAATAATGATGGACATCTCGGCAACCGAAATAGTTATTGCTCATAATCATCCCGGCAATAATCCTAAGCCGTCCGCAAGTGATGTTAAAAGCACGAAGCAGATTAAGCAGAGCCTTGACCTATTAGGTTTTCGTTTAAGAGACCATTTTATAGTCTGTGAAAGTAAATGTCACTCTATGGCAAGGGATCCGTTGACGGCCGACATTTTCAAAAAAGAAACTAAAGACTAAAAATTTCGGCATCGGTGAAAAAGTCTGCTATTTTCTTCATTGATGCTGTAACGCTTCCCTGACACATAGGAACCTTTCCTCCGCCTCGTCCCGAAAGAACAATATTCATATTTTTAATGAATTCGGGAAGGCTTTCATCTTCACTGTGAATAATATAAATATAACCGGAGGTTTCGTCTCCACCGAAAGCGGCACACATATTGCCGCTTTTTTCTTTTGCCCTGTTAACCAGATCTATAAGCTGTTTTTTATCGGTACAAGGTGTAAAAAGCAAAAGGGTTTTATCGGTCTTTTTTATGTTTTCAAGCTTGAGCCTATTAATTTCGGCAAGTAACGTGTTTATTTTGTAAATAGCTTCTTTATTGCTCTTTATAAGCCGTTCAACGTTTTCGGCACAATCAATACCCTTTGAGGCGAGAAGAGCGCCTACGGCTTTAATCTGGCTGTGCTTTGCGGCATAATCAAGGTAGGCATCTTTTCCTGAGGCAATAAAAAGTCTTATGCCCGAGCGAAGCCGCATAGAAGAAAGTATTTTAATAATGCCTACTTCAGCGGTGGTTTTTACGTGGGGAGCGCAGCAGGCACAGCAGTCAACATCTTCAATGGTAACTATTCTTATGGCTTCGTTTATTTCCTTTTTACTGCGGTAGTTAATGCTTTTTAGTTCATTTTCACTTGGGTAGTAAGCCGATATATCAAGATTTTTATAAATAACCTCATTGGCAATAAGTTCAACCTTACTGAGCTGTTGGTCGGAAAGTTCAATGTCATAATCACAGGTTACTTCATCTTCTCCTAAATGAAAGCCGACATTTTGACCACCGAAAAGGGAATAAATAAGCCCTGAAATAATATGTTCACCTGTGTGATTTTGCATATTGCGAAAACGTCTTTCAAAATCTATTTTACCAAGAACAGTACCGCTTATATCTTCTCTGCAGTAATGGACTATTTCACCGTTTTCAATTTGCACGTCAAAAATTTCCTTGCCGTCAAGCGTACCTTTGTCGCTGTACTGTCCGCCTTCTTCGGGAAAAAATGCAGTTTTATTGAGAATAACCTTAAAAAAACCGTCGGTCTTAGTGCAGGAAATAACCTCGGCTTCAAATTCGGTTAAATAAGAATTACTGTCATAGAGTTTTTCTGTCAAAGCAATCACCGGTAAAATTATAACACATTATAAGCGTTTTAGCAATAAAAAACCTCCGCCGAAGCGGAGGTTTTAATAAATTACGAAAGGTCTTCGACAATAAGAGTACGAATGCCGTTTTCATCAGTAGTGGGCACTGCTGCGGGTTCTTCTTTTTTACCGTATTTTGTTTCAAGGAATTTTGCTGCAACCTGTGGGAAGAGAGCGTAGCTTAATACGTCTTCTTCTGTTTTTGCAAGGTCGCCTGCTTCTGCCTTGTACTTTTCAAGTTCGGGCTCAATCAGGTCTGCAGGTCTGCAGGTAATAACCTCGTCATCGCCGATGCATTTCTTACGAACGTCTTCGTTAACTTTAGCGGGAAGTGTTCCGTACTCACCGCGAAGAAGTCCTTTGGATTCCTTGGGAACCATTTTGTATCTTTCGCCTGCGATAACGTTCATAACAGCCTGTGTTCCAACGATCTGACTGGTTGGAGTAACAAGGGGAGGATAACCGAAGTCTTCTCTTACCTTCGGAACCTCTGCAAGAACGTCATAGTACTTATCCTCTTTGCCTGCCTGCTTTAACTGGCCGAGCATATTGGAAAGCATACCGCCGGGGACCTGATAAATAAGGGTTTTGGTGTCAACACTTAATACCTTGGGATCAAGTGTGCCGTCTGCCTTCATCTTATCTGCAACACCTCTGAAATGGGTAGCAACTTCTGCAAGGGCATCAAGGTCAAGACCTGTATCTCTTTCGGTGCCTTTAAGGGTGGCAACCAATGCTTCGGTAGCAGGGTTTGCTGTACCGTTACCGAAGGGAGAAAGAGCGGTGTCAACAATATCTACACCTGCCTGAGCAGCCATAAGATATGTCATATCGCCTGTACCTGTGGTGTTGTGGGTATGAAGGTGGATAGGGCATTTAACAGCAGCCTTTAACTTCTTAATGAGCGAATAAGCATCATAGGGAAGAAGAAGGTTAGCCATATCTTTAATACAAATAACATCAGCGCCCATAGCTTCGAGCTTCTTTGCAAGTTCTACAAAGTATTCTTCGTTATGAACAGGGCTGATGGTATAGCTCATAGCAGCTTCACAGATACCGCCGTATTTCTTACAGGACTTCATAGCCTGTTCCATATTACGAGTATCGTTAAGAGCGTCAAAGATACGGATAACGTCAATACCGTTTTCAATAGCCTTTTTAACAAATGCGTCAACAACGTCATCGGCATAGTGCTTATAGCCTAAAATGTTCTGACCGCGAAGGAGCATCTGAAGCTTAGTATTAGGCATAGCCTTTTTAATGGTGCGAAGACTCTCCCAAGGATCTTCATTTAAAAAGCGCATACATACGTCGAAGGTTGCGCCGCCCCAACACTCAACAGACCAATAACCGAGTTTGTCAAGCTTTTCAAGGGCAGGAATCATATCCTCAATACGCATACGGGTAGCAGCCTGAGACTGGTGAGCGTCACGGAGTATAGTATCTGTAATATTTAATTTAGTCATAGTTTATACCTCCATTAACCGAAGAGTGCAAGGAGTACGCCTGCGGCAATAGCAGAACCGATAACACCTGCAACGTTGGGGCCCATAGCGTGCATTAAGAGGAAGTTCTTGGGATTTTCCTTCTGACCTACAGTCTGAGAAACTCTGGCTGCCATAGGAACAGCGGAAACGCCTGCAGAACCGATAAGAGGATTAATTTTGTTCTTTCTGAGGAACAGATTCATAATTTTAGCAAGGATTACACCGCCTGCAGAACCAACTGCAAATGCTACAACACCGATAACAATAATTTTTAAGGTGCTGATAGAAAGGAAGGTCTTTGCGGTAGCGGTTGCGCCTACGGTAACACCGAGGAATATAGTAACTATATTCATAAGCTCATTCTGTGCGGTCTTGGAAAGTCTGTCAGCCACACCGCTTTCTTTAAAGAGGTTACCGAGCATAAGACAACCGATAAGAGGAGCAGCAGAAGGAACTAAGAGAGCAACGAATACTGTAACGGCAATGGGGAAAATAATCTTTTCCTTTTTAGAAACCTCTCTTAAGGGCTTCATAACTATCTGACGTTCCTTTTTGGTAGTAAGAAGCTTCATAATGGGAGGCTGAATTACCGGAACGAGAGCCATATAGGAATAAGCGGCAACAGCGATAGGTCCTAAAAGGTGAGGAGCAAGTTTACTTGTAACGAATATGGCGGTAGGGCCGTCAGCACCGCCGATAATACCGATAGAACCGGCTTCCAAGGAATTGAAACCTAAGAAATTGGTAGCAACAATGTAGGTTGCGAAAATACCAAGCTGAGCAGCAGCACCGAGAAGTAGGCTCTTAGGATTAGCAATAAGGGGACCGAAGTCGGTCATTGCGCCAACGCCTAAGAAGATAAGGCAGGGATAAATGCCGAGCTTTACGCCGAGGTAGAGGTAGTCGAGAAGACCGCCTGTAGCGGCAAGTTCGGGCCAGTTAATGTGACCACCTGCAAAAATTGCTTCGTGGAACATATTTGCGCCGGGGAGATTGGTAAGAAGCATACCAAAGGCAATGGGTAAAAGGAGCAACGGCTCAAATCCCTTGCCGATAGCAAGATATATAAGAACAAAGGAAATAAGAAGCATTACGAGATAGCCGTAATTTGCGGTAAATTCAGCAAAAGAACCTGCGCCCTTGTGAACGTTACCGAACATAGCTTTAAAGCCTGTCTCGTTAAGGAAATTCATAATTGCTTCTTTAGGATTAAGTCCTTCTTCGGTTTGTTCTTCTGTAACAAGAATATCGGTAGGCTCATCAGCGCCGCCGATAACAGCGGAAGAAGTATCTTCGGGGGTAGTACCGTCTGCGGTGTCGGCAAAAACGTTAAAGCCCACAATAATAAGGGCAAACGCTAAAACCACAGCGAAGAGGGTTTTAATAAACTTATTATTCATCAGTCTATCCTCCGAGAGAAATTAACCGATTACGCAAAGGAGAGCGCCGGTCTCAACGGTAGAGCCCTTCTGAACGTTTAATGAAACTATTTTACCGTCAACGCCTGCCATAATCTCGTTTTCCATTTTCATAGCTTCCAAAATCATAAGAACCTGTCCGGCTTTAACAGTATCGCCTACGTTTACGTTTACGGCAAGGATGTTGCCGGGCATAGGGCTGTTAACCTGTTCGCCTTCAGCAGCGGCGGGTGCAGCTACGGGAGCGGGTGCAGGAGCGGGAGCGGATACTTCGGCACTGTCAACAACTTCTAATGTGATTTCATACTCAGTACCGTTAACGTTTACTTTATACTTTTTCATAATTTTTTCACCTTTCTTGTGCTTTTAAAAGCTAATTATAATTTTCTGAATGATTTAATTCTGAGTGCCGAAACGTCGGTACCGAGTTCTTCAGCGATAACAGCTGAAATTGCAGCAATAAGACGCTGTTTATCTACTATCTCATCGCTTACTGTATTATTGGCAGGTGCAGTCACTTTAGCATCTTTTGCCGGTGCTTTTTCGCCGAGCCGTATTATGCCGCTGACTATCTTACATACGATTATGATGCATATCAGACCAACAAATACGGTGCCTATGCCCATTAAGCACACGAATAATGTATCGCTCATATTCGTTTACCTCCTCTTTTTTGTATTATAATAGGTTAATAGCAGATACAAATTAACCCATATTATTATACTAAAAATATTTCTAATAAACAATAGTAATTTTTCCACTTTTTAGAAATTTATCAAAATACTCAAAATTATTTAAAAATATTGGTGAAATTGTTAAAAATAGACATAAAAAACGAGGAGTTTTGAAATTTAAACAATAAGTTTTATTGCGTTTATTATAAGGCATAGCAATATGCCCGTTAAGGCAGGGAGCAAAATTGCTAAAATGCAGTATTTCATTTTGCCCGTTTCTTTTTTTATGGTAAGTAATGTAGTGGTACAGGGCCAATGGAAAAGTGAAAAAAGAGAAACCGAAAGCGCGGTGAAAAAATCCCAACCGTTATTTATAAAAATATCGATAAAAAATGAATTATCAGCGCTTTTAAGGGTAGAAGAACCCATATACACCATAAGTACTATAGGAAGCACAATTTCATTTGCTGTACTGCCTAAAATGAAGGCTAAAAGAATAACTCCGTCCATAGCAAGAAGTCTCGCAAAGGGGTCTAAAAAATCGGCGCATATAGAGAGAAGGGAATTTCCGTTTATAAATGTATTTGCGCCTATCCAAAGCAACGCACCTGCAGGAATTGCCACGTAAATTGCTCTTAAAAGTATGCGAAGGGTTTTATTAATAAACGAATCGAGAAGGGTTATTAAAATATCAGGCTTTCGGTATGGCGGAAGTTCAATTTCTGTTTCTTGTTCTGAATTGCCCATAAAAAAAGATAAAAAATTAGTTTCAGCTATAGTCAAAACAACCGACAAAATTATAAAGAAGGTAAGTATGGCGGCTTTGATTATTGATGAAGCGTTTTTAAACATAATGGAAATAAGCAGGATAAGGGTAGGAAACCTTCCGTTACAGGGGATAAAGCTGTTTGTTACTGAAGAAATTATACGGGCATTTTCTTCAGGGATAATTCTGCAACCCGTAACTCCTACAGCATTACAGCCAAGCCCCATACACATAGTCAGAGCTTGCTTCCCGCTGCTTCCCGCTTTGCTTAGGGGTTTATTAAGATTATAGGCAATTCTGGGCAAAATACCGCTTTCTTCAAGGAGAGAAAAAATAGGGAAAAATATAGCCATGGGAGGAAGCATAACCGAAACAACTTCGCTGAGCACCATATATGCTCCGTCATAAATAATTCCCTTTAAAAAGTGCGGAGTGTTGATGTGTGTTAAAAATGCATTAAAATAATTTCCTAAAACGGAAAACATTTTTGAAAGAAGCATTGAAGGATAATTAGCTCCGCTTATGGTTATCCACAGTATGATAAGTAAAAAAATAATCATTATGGGAAGGGAGGTGTATTTTCCGCAAAGAAGTCTGTCTATTTTTCTGTCCTTGGCTTTTATGTCGGCATTTTTATAAAAGACATATTTATTTATAATGGTGTGACGCTCACAATGGGTAGGATTTTTAGCAATAATATCTCTTTGGATAACCTCTTTAACGATTTTTACATCCTTTTTTGCGCTGCAGCCTATAACCGTTATATTAAGTTCTTTTTCTATTCCGACAAGATTTATTTCAATACCTCTGCGCTTTGCTTCGTCAAGCATATTAATACATAAAATCACATTTTCGCTGATTCGTGATACTTCGTAAAAAAGTCGTAGGTTTCTGTATAAATCGGTGGCATCGCAGATTACTATTACTTTGTCGTAGGTCTCGTTTAAAAGATAATCCTTTGCAATTTTCTCTTCGGGTGATTTAAAATCAAGGGAATATATACCGGGCAAATCAACTATTTCGTATGTTTTAGAGCCGCTTTTAAAATAGCCTTTGGCTACCTCAACGGTTTTTCCAGCCCAGTTGCCCGTATGCTGTTTTTTATGTGTCAGTTTATTAAAAATCGTGCTTTTACCCACGTTGGGATTTCCCATAAGTACAATTCGTTCCATTTTGTTCACTCTTTTTATATATGATAGTATTCTTCTTTTACATCCTATGTGTAAATTAAGTGAGTGACACAAAAAAGCACAGTATTCGGAGCGGAATACTGTGCTTTGGGTTAAAGTATAATGTGTAAAATATTTAGAAAACATTTAATGCAATAAGCACCTGTAATACTACAAATGCTACGTATATGCCGAGAAGTGTTACACCTTGCCAACGGCGAAGCTTACCTTTGAAGAGTGCAGGTAATGTCATTATTGCCATAACAATTACCATAAGAGGAATTTCGATAAGCTGAGAGGTATTATACTCAAAAAGCTTACTTCCTTCGGGAATAACAAAGGGCGAAATTGTTACAGCAGCACCCGATACAAGTACCAGATTAAAGATATTGGCACCGATAATATTGCCAAGGGAAAGTGCGCCGTGGCCCTTTAGGAGAGCGGTGACTGCGGTTACAAGCTCAGGAAGTGAAGTACAAAGCGCAACAATGGTAACTCCAACAACCTCGGTAGGAATACCTGCCATCGTTGCAAGGGAAACAGAAGAGCCCTCAAGCATATCTGCGCCCACGGCAATTAAACCTGCGCTTATAACAAGTACTATAATATCCTTTAGTAAAGATCCGCCCTGAAGGCTTTGCCCCTCTTCGCTATGCTCTTCGGTGGGATTTTTAAAGCCCTTATATACGGTCATAGCCATATAAACGCCAAATACTACAAGCATTACAATTCCGAGCCATCTGTCAAAGCGGCCGAAAAGATATGCGGCAACTATGTAAATAGCGGCAGATACGAAAAAGAACAGAATAGGTGTAACTATGGCCTTTTTGTTAACAGGCGCGGGGCGGATAGCAATGGTTAAGGCCGCAATTAAAGCGGTGTTACAAATAATTGAGCCTATAGCATTACCGTAAGCAATCGCACCGTTATTATTCATAGCCGCTGTAACCGATACCATAACCTCGGGAAGAGTAGTACCAATGGAAACTACTGTTGCACCAATGATAATTTCAGGTACGCGGAAGCGTTTTGCAATGCCTACAGCGCTGTCAACAAACCAGTCGCCGCCTTTAATAAGCAGAACAACACCCACAGCGAATAACAGCAGAGCACCCCAAAGGTAATCGGTTAATCCGCCATACCAAACAAAAAAATTTTCAAGCATAACAGTAACTCCTTATTAAAAATATCAATAATATTCTATTATAAACCTAGAAAATTGTCAACTTAAAAACCCCGTTTTTATTACTAAAAACAGGGCTTTTGTGAAATTATTTTATAAAGCGGTGGGTAAAGTTTGCGGTTTCGGGCTTTTCAATAAGTGCGGCAAGGGAAGGAGCAACGTCCTTGGTATAGGAGGGAATCTTGTTTAAAAGCTCCATTGCTTCATCTTCAAAACCGCCTGCAGTAAGGTCGAAAGCTACGTCCATAAGGGTTTGGCTCATAGAAGATTTAAGTGCGCCAAATAATTCTGCTTCGCTGATTTTTCCGAGAAGTTTTGCAACAAAACGTGCAAGATGGTTAAGAGGATCTCTCTTAAGGAGATTTTCGATACGCTCTTCTGCTTTTTCTTTGTTGCCGAGTTTAAACTCAATAAGAGCGGTAAAGGGAGCGGCAAGGGGATTTCTGTCTCCTTTATCAAGAGCCATATCGGCACAGAAAAGCGCTTCTTCAAAGTTACCCGATTTAGCGGCAAGAAGGGAAGCTCTTGTCATAGCGCAGGAAACGCTGTCCTGATTCCATGCGGCTTTTCTTAAATGATTGTATGCTTCTTCGGTGTCTTTAAGCATAGATTTTGCGTAGCCTAACAGATAGTGAATTTTTCCGCTTTCCATTTCGGTATTGTAAACTGTATGAGCATTTGCGGCTTTTGTTAAATAAACAATAGCCTCTTTGAAATCGTTCCTGATACAAGCGTTTACGTTACCCCAAAGCTTAACATCAGAGAAAGTACCGCAAATGAAAGTTATTTTGGTTTTGCTCCCCAAAACGAAAGCTTTAAAAGGGTAGTCGATCCTATGTATTCCGACCTGTCGGCGCAAAGGCTTTTAAAACTTGAAAAAATGCTTGGCTCCTGCGATGAAAATGACTTTAAAATTTTAAAGGGTATAAGGGAAGGTAAAACCTATTCGCAACTGGCTGAAGAACTTTTTATGTCAGAAAAAACCGTTTCCTACAGAGTAACCTCAATGCGAAATATTATGGGCATTTCTACAAAGGAAGAATTAGGCGAAATACTGGAAGAATATAGTGTTCTTTAAAATAAAAACTCGGTTTTCCGAGTTTTTATTACTTTTTTGTTATTTTAAAGTCATAAATATGTTATCTTTATTTGCTATACTGCATCTTAGATTAGTAAAAGGTGTGGTTTATGCGTATGAAAAAACGGCGCAAAAGAAGATTTTTGAAAATAATTTCGCTTTTAATGGCTTTAACGTTTCTTTTTTTGGTTTTTGATTTTCATTATCGTAAAAAACCTGATTGTATTATAAAAAGCTTTGCAAAGCAAAAAGGAATAGACGAAGGTGAGTGGCCCGTTGAACTAAAAGAGCTTCTTAAAAGAAATCCCGAAACAAAGGATTTTGTCCTTAATTATCCGATTAAAAAGAATATGGATTTTCAAATCGATTTAAGTGAGTATATAGACAGTAATAAAGTTCCTTTGCTTTTACAATGGGATGAACGTTGGGGTTATAAAGAATATGCAGGGGAGCTTATGGGACTTTCGGGGTGTGGACCGACCTGTCTTTCTATGGTTTTAATATATCTTCATAATGATGCTAAGTATTCTCCAAGCTATGTGGCAGATTTTGCAAAGGAAAACGGATACAGTGTGCAAAAAAGCGGCAGCGCTTGGTCGCTTATATATGAGGGCGGTGAAAAGCTCGGACTTAAAGTTGAGGAGCTTTCTCTCAGTGAAGAAAAGATTATCAAAAATTTAAAGGATAATAATCCAATAATATGTATTATGGGCGCGGGACAGTTTACCACTTCGGGACATTTTATTATTATGACAGAATATAATGACGGTTATGTTACTGTGAATGATCCCAACAGTGTAAAAAACTCAAATAAAAAATGGCAACTTAAAGAAATACTTGATGAGGCCAAAAATATGTGGGTATGCAAAAAATAATGCTGCTTTTGGCGGTTTGCGGCAAAAATAAAACCTCGGAAATCCGAGGTTTTTAATCATTTACTTTAGAACGTTTCTTATCGCCAAAGGCGAATAGTTTAAGACAAATAAATGTGATAGGTGAGCCCAGCAGGGCGGCTATGATGTAAGCGAATACATGGTGCATATCTATAATATTAAAGCAGATGAAGGTTACGATATTCTGTATTATAAAATTGGGAACGTAAGAAAGAAGAAACTTTCCGTATCTTAAAAAGGTGAGTTTTCTTTTAAAGTTAAACAAGCTGTTGAAAATATACGATATTGTCAGGCTTAAAATATAACCTATTGCGAAAGCTAAGTTTTCCTGAACGTATGCCCATTCGAGCAATGTTGAAAACAGTACGCAGTTAAAGGTATTAAAAGAGCCTATAAGCGTATATATTAAAAATCTTTTACTGAAAATAACCGAGAAAAAGATCTTAAATGGTTTTAAAATTCTGTCCATAAAATGCTCCAAACTAAGAAGTAGTGGATATCTCTTTAAGTATTATACTATTTTTCTTACAAATTTTCAATAGAAATATTTTCGAAGTTATTTATATAAAGAAAATCAAAAATAAAAAAATTAACTATTGACAAAATGTGGGGCATTGGATATAATATTATGGCAACGATGGGAGGATTATGTGTGATTCTTGATTTAAAAAAGCTTTTTATAACTGAGAATTATACTCTTCCTATTGACTACTCTGTTGACTTTTCCGACTTGGAGTATATGGGTGAATATCCGCTCAAAAAGCCTGTAACCATAAAAGGAAAGGTAACAAACAGAGCCGGACTGGTAACGTTAACATTAAGTATGGTGTATGTCTTTTCTGCCCCTTGTGATCGGTGCGGGCTACCAACCGAAACTGAGTACGAGGTGACGCTTGAAAAGTCCTTGGCTCCCGAAATCGCAGGCGAAGATAATGATGAAATTATTTTGGTTGAAGATTTAAAGCTTGATTTAGATGAGCTTATATATACCGAGATAATCATTTCGCTTCCGATGAAACACCTCTGCCGCAGCGACTGTAAAGGAATATGCTTTATGTGCGGTAAAAATCTTAATGAGGGCGAATGTAGCTGCGAAACAAAGCAGATTGACCCACGTTTGCAGGCTCTGGCTGATTTATTAAAAGAAGAAAATTAACTTTAGCTTAAGGAGTTGTATTTAAAATGGCAGTACCTAAGAGAAAAACATCTAAAGCAAGAAGAGATAAAAGACGTAACAATTTATGGAAGATTTCCGCTCCTACACTTGTTAAGTGTCCCCGTTGCGGCGAGTACAAGCGTACTCATCGCGTATGTACCGCTTGCGGTTACTACGGCGACCGTCAGGTAGTTAAGGTAGAAGAATAATCCTAAATCTTTAACTAGTGGGGCAGAGGGGCAAGGTCTCTCTGCCTTTTTTCATTAAGGGAGGTGTTCGGGTGTCTGTTATAATTGATAGAGTTGTAGATAAATCTCCTGCGTATAAAAAAGGAATACGCAAGGGAGACAAAATACTTACCATAAACTCAAACGATATAATTGATGTTTTGGATTATCGCTTTTATCAGAACGAAAAAAGGCTTAAGGTTACTGTTGAAACTCAAAACGGTAAGGTTAAAACCGTGCGTATAAATAAAGGCGAATACGAAGAGCTCGGTCTTGAGTTTGACGAATATCTTATGGATAAACAGCATTCCTGTAAGAATAAGTGCATTTTCTGCTTTATCGACCAATTGCCAAAGGGAATGAGAGAGTCTCTTTATTTTAAGGATGATGATTCACGTCTTTCTTTTCTTTTCGGGAATTATATTACCCTCACCAACCTTACCGAACACGAAATTAACAGAATTATAAAAATGCATATAAGTCCTGTTAATATATCGGTGCATACCACTAATCCTGATCTCAGATGCAAGATGATGAATAACCGTTTTGCAGGTCAGTGCCTTGATATTTTAAAAAGGTTTAATGATGCAGGTATATCTATTAATTGTCAGCTCGTATTGTGTCCCGAATATAATGACGGGGATGAGCTTAAAAGAAGTTTAAATGACCTAATGGAGCTGGAAAATGTTCAGAGCATTGCCTGTGTTCCCGTAGGACTTACCAAATACAGAGAAAATTTAGCAAAATTAACCCCGTATAATAAAAAAAGAGCGCAAGAGGTACTTGATATTATAGAGGACTTTGCTGTAAAATATAAAGAAAGATATTCTCGCCGTAAGGTTTATGGTGCTGATGAATTTTATTTGAAGGCTGAAAGGGAAATTCCTGAAAGCCAATTTTACGGAGATTTTGACCAACTGGATAACGGCGTTGGTATGTGGTCGCTGTTTAAACAGGAAGCCTTTGATGCTCTTTCAATTAATGATTTAAGCTGTGACGGCAAAAAGCGTACTGCTGTGACCGGTACAGCGGCTTATCCTTTAATAAGCGAAATTGCGGCTAAAACCAAGGAAAAATATGATGCTCTTGATTTAAAGGTAGTTGCAATCAAAAATGAATTTTTTGGAGAAAGCATAACCGTTGCGGGACTTATTACGGGCGGCGATATTATAAAGCAACTCCAAAATGCTGACTTAGGTGAAGAACTGCTTATTCCGTCCTCTATGCTCCGCCACGAAAACGATATGTTTTTGGATAGCGTTACGGTAAGCGAAGTAGAAAAAGAGCTTAATGTAAAAATAGTTATTACCGAAAATGACGGTGCTCAGTTTGTTTATAATATATTAGGATGTTGAGGTGAAGAAAATGTCTAAACCTGTAGTTGCGGTTGTAGGAAGACCAAACGTTGGTAAATCTACACTTTTTAATAAGCTTATAGGTCAGCGACTTAGTATAGTTGACGATACCCCGGGTGTTACCCGTGACAGAATTTACGGCGACTGTGAATGGTGCAACCGTAAAATAATGCTTGTTGATACGGGCGGTATTGAGCCTAAAACCGATGATATTATTTTAAAATCTATGCGCGCTCAGGCAAATCTTGCTATCGAGACCGCAAATGTAATAATTTTTGTTACCGATTTAACCTCGGGAGTTACCGCTGCAGATAACGATATTGCGGCTATGCTTCAAAAAAGCGGAAAGCCCGTTGTTCTTTGCGTTAATAAGTGCGACAGTCTCGGTAAAACTCCCCTTGAGTTTTATGAGTTTTATAATTTAGGACTTGGCGATCCTATTGCCGTTTCTTCGGTTCACGGCCACGGAACCGGTGATTTATTAGATGCTGTTTATGAATATCTTCCAAAGAGCGAAACAGATGAAGAGGAAGAGGATATAATAAACGTTGCTGTAATAGGAAAGCCAAATGCAGGTAAATCTTCGCTTATAAACTGTATATCCGGTGAAGAGCGTTCTATTGTTTCGGATATTGCAGGAACTACGAGAGATGCAATTGACACCCGAATAGAAAAGGGAAATACTGTCTATAATTTTATCGACACGGCAGGACTCAGAAGAAAAAACAGGGTTGATGACCAAATTGAAAAATATAGTGTATTAAGAGCACAAATGGCTATTGAAAGAAGTAACGTTTGTGTTATAATGATAGACGGTGTTGAGGGCTTTACCGAGCAGGACTCCAAGGTAGCAGGACTTGCTATGGAGCAGGGAAAGGCTTGTATAATCGCCGTTAACAAGTGGGATGCTGTCAGTAAGGACAGCACCACAATGGATGATTATAGGAAAAAACTTATAAATGATTTTTCCTTTATGACATATGCGCCTATCATATTCATTTCCGCAAAAACGGGACAGCGTATTGACCGACTTTTCGAGCTTATTAAGTTTGTTTATGACCAGAACAATATGCGCATATCCACAGGAAAGCTTAATGATATACTTGCAGATGCCACGGCGCGTGTGCAACCGCCCACAGATAAGGGTAAGAGGCTTAAGATTTATTATATGACTCAGGCTTCTACAGCGCCCCCGACCTTTGTGTGTTTTTGCAATAATAAGGAGTTATTCCATTTTTCATATCAAAGATATTTAGAAAATCAAATAAGGTCCATATTCGGACTTGAAGGCACCCCTATTCGTTTTGTTATCAGAGAAAGAGGAGAAGACAAAAAATGATAGTTCTTGCCATAGCGGCCCCAATTGTCGCATATCTTATTGGAAGTATAAGCTTTGCGGTAATCTTCACAAAATACTTTTGTAAAACCGATGTAAGAGAGCACGGAAGCGGAAACGCAGGTACAACCAACGTGCTTCGCGTTGCAGGTAAAACTGCCGGAATTATGACCTTTGTGTGTGATGCGCTTAAAGGTGCTGTTGCGGCTTTACTGGGACTTTTCGTATATAGGTACGTTTTCCAAAATAACGAAGTGATGGTTATGTACGGAAAGTATATTTGTGCGGTTGCCTGTATGCTTGGTCACGCTTTCCCTATATGGTTTGGTTTTAAGGGTGGTAAGTGCGCCGCTACAAGCGTAGGAATTTTTGCTGTATGTTGCCCTATCGGCATTGGCATAGGTCTTGTAGGCTACGCTCTTAATATGCTGATAACCAGAATAGTGTCTATGAGTACCCTTATTGCTACTGTGTTGGTTGTAGGATTTTCAATAGGACTTAACGGATTTGATGGCAAAGAACCTGATTATGTTATAATTTCTCTTAGTTTGATAGCGGGAGCAATAGTTTTCCTTCGCCACAAGGATAATATAAAACGTCTTATAAAAGGTGAAGAAAAGAAACTTAAGGTTAAAAAATAAAATTTCACAAAAAGCGTTGGTTAGCCCAGCGCTTTTTTCGTTAAAAATGCCAATAAAATAGCGAATAAAAATTGTTGATTTTTTAACAATCTTATGGTATAATACTTTTTACACTCTATTGGGAGGTTTTTAAAAATGGCAAAATATCTTGCAATTTTCACCTTTGTAGGCGCCGCTCTTGCCCTTATATTCGCGGTACTTACAGCAAAAAAAGTTCTCAAATTTTCCGAGGGAACTGAAAAAATGAAAAAGATTTCAGAGTCTATAAGAAAGGGCGCGAACGCTTATCTTAAGCGTCAGTATGCGGTTGTACTTGTTTTCTTTGGAATTATGTTCTTGGTGCTTGGCGGAATGGCTATTGCGGGGCTGCTTACCCCTTATGTTCCCTTTGCCTTTATTACGGGCGGATTCTTCTCGGCTCTTTCGGGCTTTGTCGGAATGAAGATAGCTACAGCTTCAAATGCAAGAACAGCAAATGCCTGTCGAGAGGGACTTAATAAAGGACTTCGAGTTGCATTTTCCGCAGGCAGTGTAATGGGCTTTACCGTAGTAGGTCTCGGCCTTTTTGATATTGCCCTTTGGTTTGCGCTTTTAAAGTTTGTATTTAAGCTTGAACCGTCTGAGATTACGGGCGCAATGCTTACCTTTGGTATGGGTGCTTCTTCAATGGCGCTTTTTGCCAGAGTCGGCGGCGGTGTGTTTACCAAGGCGGCTGACGTTGGTGCTGACCTTGTAGGTAAGGTTGAGGCAGGTATCCCTGAGGATGATCCGAGAAATCCCGCTGTTATAGCCGATAACGTTGGCGACGTTGCAGGAATGGGCGCTGACCTTTACGAATCCTACGTTGGCTCTATTATTTCTGCTTGTGCTCTCGGAGTTAGCGCTTTTAAGGGAGCAAATACTTTAAACGCTATGGCGCTTCCTCTCTTTATTGCTGTAATCGGCGTTGTTTGTTCTATTATAGGTACATTCTTCATCAGAACTAAAGAAGGTGCTACTCAAAAACAACTTCTAGGTGCCCTTTCCCGCGGCACTAATTTCTCCGCTATTGCTATTGCCGTGCTTTCTTTCCCGCTTGTGTGGTTTGTTTTAGGACAGGAAAGCTGGAGAATGTATTTCGCTATACTTTCAGGTCTTATAGCAGGTGTGCTTATAGGTCAGTCCACAGAATATTATACGTCCGATAGTTATAAGCCCACAAAGAAACTTGCCGCAACAAGTGAAACCGGTACCGCTACTATTGTTATCGGTGGTCTTTCGGTTGGTATGCTTTCAACACTTTTGCCCGTTATAATTATCGGCGCCTGTGTGCTTGTAGCTTACTACGTTTCGGGTGGCGATGCTTATGGACTTTACGGTATAGCTCTTGCCGCTGTGGGAATGCTTTCAACCCTTGGTATAACCCTTGCTACCGATGCTTACGGCCCTGTTGCCGATAATGCAGGCGGTATTGCACAGATGGCAGGTCTTGAAGAAGAGGTAAGAGAAAGAACCGACGCTCTTGATTCTCTCGGCAATACTACCGCCGCTACGGGCAAAGGCTTTGCAATAGGCTCTGCCGCTCTTACAGCTCTTGCTCTTATGGCTTCTTATATTGATAAGATTAAGTCTTTCGGTGCTGAAGCTATAGAGAAGATATCCAACCTTGACATAACAACTCCCACCGTACTTATAGGTCTTTTAGTCGGCGCGTGTCTTCCTTTCGTTTTTGCCGCTCTTACTATGAATTCCGTAGGCAGAGCCGCACAAAGCGTTGTTAAGGAGGTTCGCCGTCAGTTTAAGGAAATAAAGGGAATTATGACGGGCGAAGCAGATGCAGATTACGCATCCTGCGTTGACCTTTGCACAAAGGCAAGTCTTAGAGAAATGGTGCTTCCTACAATAGTTGCGGTTGTTGTTCCGGTTATTGTGGGCATAGTACTTGGCTGTACCGGTGTTGTGGGTATGCTTGCCGGCGCAACAGTTTCGGGCTTCCTTCTTGCAATATTTATGTCCAATTCGGGCGGCGCTTGGGATAATGCTAAAAAGTATATCGAAAGCGGTGTTAACGGCGGAAAGGGTAGTGAAAACCATAAAGCCGCAGTTGTAGGCGATACGGTAGGCGATCCCTTTAAGGATACGAGTGGCCCGTCAATTAACATTCTTATAAAGCTTCTTTCTATGGTTTCCATAGTATTTGCAGGCGTTGTAGTCGGCTTCTCGATTCTTTGATGAAATCAAAAAAATGCATCTCACTTGAGATGCATTTTTTTATTTAGCTTCGATTTTTTTGAGTATTCTTATATCGCTTCCTGCAAAGCTTTTTACGTTGTATTCGCCGATAAGACGGGAAGTGATACGAGGTGTATAACGGGCTTCAAGCTCTTCAAAGCTTAAATTTGTGTTTATTATGGTGGGAAGACCGCGAAGCAGTCGGGAGTTGACTATATCATAGAAAAGAGACTGAACGTAGTTGGTTATAAACTCTGTGCCAAGGTCGTCAATAACTAAAAGCTCGGCATTTAAGATTTCATCGGTTTTCTCTTTATCCGCCGAATAGGAAAAATGCTCTTTTTCTGCCGCCGCAAAAAGTGTTTGTGCAGGGCCGTAAACCACATTTACACCTTTATTTGTAAGTTCTTTTACTATGGATAATGACAGATGTGTTTTACCTAAACCGCATTTTCCCATAAATAAAAGATTTTCGCTTTTGGGTGAAAAGCTTTTTGCATAGTCCTTGCAGAAGTTTAAAATTCTTTCCATTTTCGGTTGCACGTCATCCGGATAGTAATGTAGGCTAAAGTTTTCAAAGCTTACGTTATCTATGGGCATACGTTCGTTAAGTTCCTTTACGGCAAGTTCCCTTGCTACAGCCTTTATACATTCGCAAAGCCTTCCCGACACGTAGCCAGAGTCCTCGCAGACCTTACAGAAAACGGTTTTTTCCTTTACTCCCGCAGCTTTTAAAAGCTCTTCCTTTTCTTTTGAAAGTGATTGACTGTCGGCTTTGCATTTTTCAATTGCTTCAAGGTTGCCACTTATAGCATAACCTAAAAGGGAAGTGCCTATCTGTGCTAATAGTCGGTCGATTTCAGTTATTCTGGGCTGTTCTTCCTTTGCTTTTTCTAAAGATTTTTCGTATATATATTCCTGCTTTTTAACAGCCTGTTCTTTAAGATATAATGCCTTTTGAACGGTTTCGTATGAAAGAGACATTTTTCTAATCCTCCGAGTTAATAATACGTTTTATAAGATCTTTGTCGTAAGCATCAAAGTCATTTTTCTTTTTAGCAGGTTCATTGCTTGATGCTTTATCTATATCCTCAAGGGTTTTGACACCGTTTTTGTGCCACTTTTCAAGAATGGTATTTATATAGTCTATAGAATATTTTCCAGTAGCATCAACGCAGATTTCATAAGCTGCTCCGAGAAGCTCTTTGCTTAGCTTCCATTCATTAACCCATTTGAAAGCATATTCGTTTTCCTTTTTCCCCGGCTTTCTTTTGGATATACCAAAGGCAGAACAAACAAGCTTGAAGCTTTGGTCATAAAGCAGAGCTTCTCTTGTCTTTTCTTCAGCATCCTCAATGGTAGAAACACCGTCGTTTATCCACTGTATTGCGGTGCTTTCAATAAAGGTTTTTGTAATGCTGCCTTGTTGAGCCGCAAGGCTAAGTAACATAAGAATTACCGAAACAGGCATACCCTCGTCATTATATAGCCAAGCCAGAAGGGAA
Source organism: Acutalibacteraceae bacterium (assembly GCA_045533195.1). GTDB lineage: Bacteria > Bacillota > Clostridia > Oscillospirales > Acutalibacteraceae > SIG607. Next base: position 12,377 of record JAZSHI010000019.1, on the reverse strand, counting down.
GCTTCACTCTGCTTTAAAGGACGGCAGAAGGTGTTTTGCGCCTCTCTGTATAAAACCCTTAAGTCTTCGTTGTTGTGAGAGAGTCTTGCAATTTCTTCACGGCTGGGAAGTTCGCTTTGCATACGCGCCTTTTTAGTTGTTGCGGTTTCTGTTTTTACCGCAATTGTATCGCCCTTTAAATATCCTGCGCCTTTCCAGTAGTCTATAGCATCTTTAACCTCTTCGGTATTAAGATTAAGTGCATCGGCAACAGCCTTTGCGTCTAACTGGGTATTTGCATTTGCGAAAATATACAGCAGTACTTTGAGCTGTACGGCAGTAGCAATTTTAATATGACCGTCAACTGCGCCCTTGGGAAGAGCGAAGGTGTCGGAATAAACGCCGGGATTAATAAGACTATTCATAAATATATTTAAAACCTCTTGCTTTTTCTTTAATTAATCTGTATAATATATTAAGTATAACATATAAAATAAAGTTTTACAATTATTATTTCGGAGTTGATTTAAAATGTCAATTTTAGTAACAGGCGGCGCAGGTTATATAGGTTCTCATACCTGTATCGAAATGATGGCGGCAGGATATGACGTTGTTGTTGTGGATAACCTTGATAACAGTAATGAAGAATCCCTAAGCCGCGTAAAAGAAATTTCGGGAAAAGCTGTTAAATTCTATAAGGAAGATGTGCGTAACAGAGAAGCGCTGAGAAAAATTTTCACTGAAAATAAAATCGAAGCAGTTATTCACTTTGCAGGACTTAAGGCTGTAGGCGAATCTGTTGCAAAGCCCGTAGAATATTATGATAACAACCTTATAAGTACTTTGGTACTTTTAGAGGTTATGCGTGAATTTGACGTTAAGAAGATAGTGTTCTCTTCTTCTGCTACAGTTTACGGCGTGGCTAAGGAAATGCCTCTTAAAGAGGGTATGCCTCTCGGTGCTATTAATCCCTACGGCAGAACTAAGCTCTTTATTGAAGAAATGCTCCGCGACCTTTATGTAAGTGATAACAGCTGGTGTATAGCGCTTCTTCGTTACTTTAATCCTATCGGTGCCCATGAAAGCGGAAAAATCGGTGAGGACCCCAAGGGTATTCCTAATAATCTTATGCCTTACATATCTCAGGTTGCTGTCGGCAGACTTGAAAAGCTCAACGTTTTCGGTAATGATTACAATACTGTTGACGGTACAGGTGTGAGAGACTACATCCACGTTGTTGACCTTGCTAAAGGCCACGTTGCCGCAGTAAATTGGGCTCTTAAAAATGAAGCTTGTGAAGCCTTTAACCTTGGTACAGGTAACGGAGTTTCGGTGCTTCAGCTTAAGGATGCCTTTGGTAAAGCAGCCCAGATGGAAATTCCTTACGTTATTGCTCCTCGCCGTCCGGGTGATCCCGATGAGGTATATGCCGATGCTTCCAAAGCAAAGGAAATTCTCGGTTGGGAAGCTAAGTTTGATATTGAAAGAATGTGTATCGACACTTGGCGTTGGCAGAAAAATAATCCCAACGGCTACAGAAAATAATAAATCACGCCCACTTGAATACAAGTGGGCGAATATTTGCCCACATAGTTCAACGGATAGAATAAGGTCCTCCTAAGACTTAGATGCAGGTTCGATTCCTACTGTGGGTGCCAAAAAATCCCAAGTCCGAAGACTTGGAATTTTTTTATCCAAGCCGACAGGCTTGGTATATCATCACGACGCAGTCGGGTATATCATCGCCGAAGGTGTATATCATCACACGAAGTGTGCATTTCTGTCGGCTTGATGATATACAAAACTAAAGTTTTGATGATATGCAATTCCTACGGAATTGATGATATACAACGCTCCGCATTGATATATTTTGCAGCTTTTCGCCGCTTCATGTATTCGTTATTATCTATTATCTAAAAAACGCTTGGTCTTTTAACCAAGTGTTTTTATTTTTGTTCCATCCATAGATTTTTGTTTTGTTAATTAAGAAAGCTTGTCGTTTTTATTTTGCTTTAATGTGTGGATATTTTCATATTTATGTGATATAATCGGTTAAGTAAATATTGATTTGACGGTCAATTTTCACTCTACTTTTGGTTTACTTCTCCTCACTAAACCAATGGTGTGTGTATTTAATGCGAAAAAGTTGTTACACTGTACGCGAAAGGAGGCAACATATGAATCAAATAAAAATCGGAAGATTTATTGCAGAGTGCAGAAAAAAGGTAAATTTAACACAAATGCAGCTTTCTGAAAAACTCGGTATCACCGACAAAGCAATATCCAAATGGGAACGAGGCATCTCAATGCCCGATACTTCGATAATGCTTGAGCTTTGCGAAATTCTCGGCATCAGTGTAAACGAATTATTAAGTGGGGAGAAGATCTGTATGGAAAATAACGATCATAAAAACGAACAACTTTTGATTGATATGGCAAAGGAATTAGAAAAGAAAAACAAAACAATTTGGAATGTAATGTGGATTATTATGGCAGTGAGTATCATTGGATTGATCGGAGGTCTCGCGATCGTCGCGTTTTTTATGCCCGAGGGTCCTTGGATGCTGGTTGCAATACTTACGCTCTGCGTGGTCTTCCTGATACCGTGCTTCTATGCATTAAAGCTTGAGGTCAGTGTGGGTGCTTACAAGTGCAAAAATTGCGGTCACGAAATTGTACCTACCTATATGCAGGCACTTAATGCGATGCATAGAGGAACGACTCGGTACCTTAAGTGTCCAAAATGCAATAGACGCACTTGGTGCAAAAAAGTGCTGAAGAAGTAAATTTAATTTAGCAATAGGCATCTCTTAAGTCTTAGATGCAGGTCTTCCAGAAGCGGCGAGATAAATCTTGCCTAAAAGAAGAAAGAATAGAGAATAAATAAGAAATAATAAAAAATGTGCGGCTCGCCGCCGCTTCATCTATTCGTTATTATCTGTTATCTTTTATCTATTATCTATTATCTAAAAAAGGGGCTGTAAAAAAACAGAGTTTCGTTTTATCAGTGAGTTAATTGATAGCCAAAACCTTGGCTCCATCTGACGAGGGAGCTGTCACCGTAAGGTGACTGAGGGAGAGAAAATCTTTATTTTACTGCGTTTTTTTCTCTCCCTCCGTCTTTTTGCAAATCCCCTCGCCACGTTTACACGCGGCCCTCTGTCTCACCTGCCGGCTCGGTCGGTGCTTCTGCTATTGCAGAGGTGTCCACCGGACACCCGCACCCTTTAGGCAAGGGGCGCTATACAAAAATCCACCTCCTAACAGGAGCCCGTCCCCTCTGTCACTTTGTGACATCTCCCCACACTGTGGGGAGTCACCCTCGTCAGAGGGAGGCAGGGTATTTACATTCCAAAAAAGCTTGATAAATCATTAATATACATAGCTGATTAGATGGTAAAAACAAAAAAATGCGGAAGAAGTTCGAATTTTTTACTTCTTCCGCACTCTTTTTTATTTATTTAGTTTATTTTATGCGTGTATAAGGGCTTTGAGTTTTTTTACAGCCCCTTTTAGCATTTGTTTATAAGTCTTATATAAAATTCTACCGATTTATAAATTGTTTCAAGTCTTATTCTTTCGTTATTGCCGTGAATGGTAGCACGTTCTTCGCTTGTAAGGTCCATTGCGGAAAAGCGGTAAACGTTACTGCAAAATCCGTTATAGTGACGGCTGTCGGAGCATTGAACCATCAGATAGGGAGATACTATACAGCCCTTCCAGGTAGATGCAACGGCAGAAGAAATTCTTTCCCATTGCTCACAGCCTGTCTGGGAAATGGTGCTGGGCTCTGTTCCTATAATCATATCTACGTCAACCTTTTCGTCTTTTGTAAGCTTTCTCAAATACGAAAGAGCGCGGACGGTTGAATCTTCGGGATTAAGACGCATATTGGAAACAATATAAGCGGAGGGAGGAATAACGTTAGGTGCACTGCTGCCGCTACTCTGAGTAAAGGAGGTAGTTGTTCTGAGCAGAGCATTCATTTCTCCGCCGCCCTTTTTGGCAAGGGAGTCAAGCACTCCCGCAAAAAGCCATAAATTAGCGAAAATCATTCTGTAAAGGAAATTACTGTGCCTACCCAGAGTGTCAAACATCTCGCGAACAGGCTTTGTAATATGCATCTTAAAAGGATTTTGCTCAACCTTTAATATGGCGCGGCTAAGTCTTATAAGAGGGGTATTTGGCTTTGGCGCCGAAGCGTGACCGCCCATAGAGTCTGCCGTGTAGCAAACGTTCATCATACCCTTTTCGGCAATACCAACAAGTCCGCAGCTTTCTTTTACACCGGGGAAAACGTCCTTTACAACTGCGCCGCCCTCGTCAATCACCATAAAGGGCTTAATGTTATTTTCCTTAAAGAAGTTTACAATATTTACTGCGCCCATTCCGTTAACCTCTTCACCGCCCGAAAAGGCAAAGTAAATATCGTTTTCGGGTACAAACCCTTTTTCGATAAGGCTATCGGCGGCAAAAAGGGAGGCATTTAAAGTAACCTTTGTATCAAGCGTTCCTCTGCCCCACAATACTCCGTTTTCTATAATACCTTCAAATGCACTCTTTTCCCATTTGCTTTCATCGGCGGGAACAACATCGTAGTGCGACATTAAAACTGTAGGCTTTTCGCTGTTTTTCCCCTTCCAATGAATTAAAGTTCCGCGGTCATTAAGCTGGGTTACCGAGCAAACTTTAAAAACGTTTTTATAGAGGGTGGGAAGAGCTTCAAGTAATGCAGAAAACTGAGCGTCATCCTCTTTTTCCTTTTCTTCAAAAGAGACGGTTTTGAACTGCACCAGTTTTTGTAAATTTTCTACCGCTTTATCCTTTTCGAAATCTACGGCTGAGTTGTCAGCCGTAATATTTTTTTTAGGGGTAAAAATCAGAGTGCGGATAATAATAACGGCGAGGAAAATTATAACTGCCGCCAATAAAGCATAAAGCACTATATCCAACTAAATCATTCCTTTTTTATACATAATTCTGGAAACTATTACGGTAAAGATAACACCTACGGGAACCATAATTCCTACTGTGCCTTCGTTAAGGGCGGGAACGAATATGAAAAGTCCTAACATAAGAATAATGGGAGCGATGCTGAGCTTAAGGTTCTTTGAGATAAATACAACAGCCAGACCGCCGAATAGGGCAGGGAGTATCTGGTCAAAGGCAGGCTGTAAAACAGGAGAGCTTAAAAAAGCGCCGATGGGTTCAACGGTAATAAGTAGTATTACGCCCACAATAATTATAAGGGTGGTAACAATGCTTGAAACGGCAATAGAAACGGTGGAGATAATTTCTCCTTCTTCGCTTGTTGCCTTAACTTCGGCCTTTTCCATAGCATCAACGGCAACGGGAAGCTTTAGGTTAGAAATATTTCCCGTTACAAAGGAAAGATAGGCTCCGCCGGCGCCAAGCATTGGAACATATGTAAAAATTTCAACAATTCCTACAGCCCAATACATAGGAAGAACAGCAATAAGGGCTTTAAAGAAGGCATCCCATTTAGGAAGTATGCCGTAAATAAGACAAAGCGCGGTGGGGAAAAGAAGAACAAGTACTAAAATGGTGAGTCCCCAAATTCTGCCGTCACGGTGAACGCTTTCGAGATAGGTTAGTTTGGTTTTTTCCTTCATTTTTACCCCTCCTTAAGAAAGCCATGCGGTAAAGGGAATGGCACAGGCCATACCGCCTACCAGTGAAATCGGCAAAGCATAATCGTTCATCCAACGCTGATGGAATACCTTTGCTACTATACCGCAAACTGCCATAATAATTGCGGAAGTTGCCATTACTAAAACGGGGATAAGTCCCGATGTGTTTGAATACTCGGTAACCTTTTCTAAATATGTACCGTCGTCCTGAAGGATTTTTTCTGTAACGGTACGAGCAGAAGCATCCCAAAGACGTGAAACGTGGGAGAATACAAAGCCTAAAAAGGCGGAAATCATACCTAAAAACATTGCGTTATTAAAGATTTCTGCCCATTTTTTATCCTTCATACCGATTTTATTCATACCGCCCTGTATCTTTTTGGTAAGAATGGGGGCGAGAATAAGACCGACTAAAATACCAAGAGTCATAACCCAGGCAACAGTAACAAAGGCGGAGGGCTCTTTGATTTCCTGACCGAGTCCTTGTCCGAGTTCGCTTACGGCTCTTTCTGCGGCAATGGTTTCATAGGAAAGAGAACCGATTACCGAAAGTCTCAGCCACGGAAGAGCAACACCTAGGCTCTTTGAAAGGGTGACTACACCTACAAGAATTGATACTGCAGGGGCAATGGTCGCAATAGCGGAGCCTGTTACGGTTTTTTTGATTTTAGCCATATCCATTCCTTTTTCCTTTGCACGTTTTAATGCGCGGATAAGGAAATATACAGATTGACCAAGAACCGCTAAAATAATAATGCCTACAAGAATAAAAATTATGGGGCTGTTAACATTAAAGCTCATTTCTGATTTCCTCCCTTTTTTCTTTTAAAATATTGTAGGTTATAGGTAATAAGGCAAGGCATAAGACTATACCGTCATAGTCTATAGGAACGTCGCCGTGGATAAAGGTATCCCCCAGAGAGAAATGCACAATAAGTCGGCTGACTACACTTGTAAAGGTAAGAATAAAGGTAGAAATACTTACGGGCAAAAATAGTTTTAAGGTGCGGCTTGAGGGAACCTTCGCGCAGATTCTTAAAAACATCAGCATAAATACCAGTAAAGCGCAACGGTAGGCAAGGGAGAAAACGTGCTCAGCCACGAGAGCAGAGGCGCTGAATGAAGTGAAAACAAGCACCAGTCTCATTAAATAATAAAACATTGGAACAATGCTTAAGATGGGGGGGATTTTCAAATTTATAAAGGCTGAAAGTCCAAAGAATATAAACCATAATCCCGAAAGGAAGGAGAAAAATACAGTTAAATTATTCTGCCAAGGAATAAGAGATGTGTTTGTAAAGAGAACGGGATAAAGCAATGTTACTATGCCGCAAAGGATAGAAAGGGCGCCTGAAACACTATTTAATTTAAAGTCGTCAGTTGCTTTTTTATCTGCGAAAAAAGCAAAAATAAAAGCCGCCAAGGTTAAAACGAAAATAGCTATACTTAAAAATATGCCAAGGGAGGAAAGTCTGGCGATAAAAAATCCCGTAGTGCTTTCGGTGGTGTAAAGGGTGGTGGCTGTTTTCATGGCGGCGCATATAACCGCTAAACAAAAAGAAAAAATAAATAGGTTTTTGGTTTTCATAATAATTTGCTCCCGTGATTCATATATTGTATAGTAAATTATGTTTAAAGGATGAAGTGTATGAAAAGTATTTACGGATGGATAAGCCTGTTTCTTGCATTTATGTTTTTAGTTTTTCCGCTGATGTCGGTAAAAAGCGAAACCAAGGCGGTAAATGTATCTAATTTAGCCGAAACACAAGAGGTCACCTTTCGCCTTAAGGACAAGGAGTCAGGAGAAATCAGTACTATATCGGCAAGAGATTATATTTTAGGGGTTGTGTCGGCGGAAATGCCTGCCTCCTATCACATTGAAGCCCTTAAAGCGCAGACCGTTGCCGCCTATACCTTTGCTTTGTGGCGTAAAAACGAAAATAAAAAAGAGGATTTTGATATAACAAGTGATTCAAATTTAGACCAAGCCTATATAGATAAAGAGGGCAGGGCAAAAAAATGGGGAGAAAGCGAAGGGGAATATACCGAAAAAATACTTTCTGCCATTGATTCGGTGCTGGGACAGACGGTAACCTTTGAGGGAAAACCTGCCTTAACCCTTTATACCGCCATTTCGGGCGGGAAAACCGAGGACGTTAAAAACCTTTGGGGAAAGGAATATTCCTATCTTACTCCCGTAGAAAGCGTGGGGGATTTGCTAAGCCCCAACTATCTTACCACCGCTGATTTTACTGATGAACAGTTAAAGGAAAAAATCAAAGGAATAAGCGAGGTGGAGGTGTCAAAGTGGTTTTCTTCCCCTGTATATAGCGACAGCGGAACCCTTCTTACCATTAAATTCGGGGATAAAACCTTTACGGGCAAGGAAATAAGAAGCGCCCTTAATCTTCGAAGCGCTAATTTTGACGTTACCGCTAAGGATTCGGCATTTACCTTTACCGTAAGGGGATACGGTCACCTTGTAGGAATGAGTCAATACGGCGCCAATTATATGGCACAGCAGGGAAGCGACTATAAGGAAATACTTAAGTGGTACTATAAAGGAACAGAAATTATTTAACGATATTTCTTATCCAAATGCCTTTTTTAACAAGAATAAAGCCGAGAATACATTTTAAAATATCAAGACATTGTACCAAGAGATAAACGGTAATGATATTAAGAGGGGTGTGGCTGGAAAGGGCAAAGGCGATGGGAATATTTACGCCCCACATAATAACGCTGTCGAAAAGAAAGGTTATAATTGTACGTCCGCCGCTTCTCATAATAAAGTAACAGCAATGGGAGAATGCATTTATCGGCATTATAAGGGCCAATATTAGCAGGAAGTAGGTAGCAATATGGCGAACCTCGTCTTCGGTATTATACATAAGTGGGAAAGCCTTTGATAAAAGCGCAAGAATTACTCCCATAATAAAGCTTAAAAATACCGAAAGGGAGATAAGCTTCCACACCATATCTTTAGCCTTTTGGTTATTTCCTGCGCCAAGGGCTTGACCGAGCATAATGGAAAGTGCGCCGCCCATAGAAATAAAGGCAACGTTGAAGAGATTTGCCGCAGTTCCCGCAATGTTGGAAGCGGCAACAACACCCAGACCTCTTACGGAGTAGCACTGTAAAAGCATTGCCATACCCAGCGACCATAAAAACTCGTTAATAAGCAGAGGAAATCCCGAACGGATAATCTTTTTTGAAAGTAAAAGGGGGATTTTCGGTGAAGAATAAACACCCTTTATAAAGGTAAAGCGTTGCTTTTTTAAATGGGCAAATATAATAATGATAAGCATTTCTGTGTAACGGGAAATAACCGTAGCAACAGCGGCACCTGCAACTCCCATTTTTGCAAAGCCCAGCTTTCCGAATATTAAAATATAGTTGAGTACAAGATTTACAAAAATTGCAATTACCGTTGCAATCATTGGAAGCTTTGTTTCGCCCAGTTCCCTTAAGGTACTGGCATATACCTGTGAAAGAGCAAAGGGAATAAGACCTATAAGCATTATAAAAAGGTACTTTTTGCCGAAATAAAGGGTGGCTGCGGCATCTTCAGCCGAGGTGCCTTCGGCAAGATATGCGTTTATAAGACCGGAGGGGAAAACAAGAAAAATGAAGGCGGCTAAAACAAGCATTAAAATGCCCACATAGCACTTCATACGAAAGCAGTAGCGCATACCGGTATCGTCCTTTGCACCGGCATATTGAGCAGAGAAAATACCCGCCCCTGCAAGTCCGCCGAAAATACAAAGGGAAAAGACAAAAAGAAGCTGGTTTACTATAGCGACAGCAGACATTTGGATTGTGCCCACTCTGCCCACCATAACGTTATCAAGTAAGCTTACAACGTTTGTTACCGTATTTTGCACTATCATAGGTAAAAGGATAGTGAAAACCTTTGAGTAAAAGTTTTTGTCACCTATTAAGGTGCTCTTGATTTTTCTTAAAGACAAAGAAGACATAATTATTCAAGCACCTTGAACAGTTCGGGCAAGGCGGATTCAAAGTTTACGCCGTACTCTCTTTCAGGATTTTCGTCAATGGTTTTTTCTATGGATTCTCGGGTGAAGTTAACGGCAATCTGCACCGCCGCCTGTAAGGAACGATCATTTAAAAGTGCGCCTATCATAGCGCTGGCAAAAACGTCGCCTGTTCCGTGATAAACAGCGTCAACCCTACGGGTTAGAGCATAGCGGATTTCTCCGTCTTCGCAAATGGCGGCGCCTATACGTCTGTCATCAAAGCATACCCCCGTAAGCACAACGTCTGCGCCCGTAAGGTCATAGGTACGCTTAATGAGTTTTTCTATGTATTCTTCGCTGTAGGGAGGCTCAAGATATTCAATGCCCGTAAGCATAGCGGCTTCAGTTATGTTGGGAACGATAATGTCGGCGCTTTGGCAAAGGGAAAGCATAGCAAGGGGAAAGTCGGCTTCAAAGCCTTTGTAAAGCTTTCCGAAATCAGCCATAGCGGGATCAACAATAACCGTACTTTGCTGAGTGCGGAGCATTTCAATGGTGCGTTTAACAATATCTGCCTGCTGTTTAGAGCCTAAATAACCGCTGTAGAAAATGTCGGCGGTAATGCCTTCCTTTCTCCAATGGGAAGCCACGGGCAAAATATCTTCCGTAAGGTCACGGAAGGTATAACCCGAAAAGCCGCCTGTGTGGGTGGAAAGAACGGCGGTGGGGATTACGGCACATTCAGCGCCGCAGGCAGATAGTATTGGCAGAGCCACGGTAAGTGAGCATTTTCCGAAACAGGAAATATCGTGAATGGCTACTACTCTTTTTTGGGACATTTTTTTACACCTTCTTGGGACAAAATTGGTTTAATACACAGTCTTCACAGTATGCGCGTCGTGCTGTGCAGACCTTTCTGCCGTGAAGCACACATCTGTGGCAAAAATCATTGGATTTATCACTTGGTAAAATTTTTCGCATACTCATTTCTGCTTTATAGGGATCTTTGGTATTTATAAAGCCTAAGCGGTTGCAAAGTCTTATAAAATGCGTATCGGCAACAACGGCAGGCTGCCCGTAAATATCTCCGCAAACAAGATTTGCGGTTTTTCGCCCCACTCCGGGAAGTCTTGTCAATTCTTCAATGCTGTCAGGGATTTGACCGCCGAATTCTTCACAGAGCATTTTTCCGATTTCTACAAGACTTTTTGCCTTGCTCTTGTAAAGACCGCAGGTTTTGATAAGCTCTTCAACTTCATTTAAGGGCGCCTTAGCTAAGGAAAAGCAATCGGGAAAACGCTCAAAAAGGGCGGGGGTAACAATATTAACCCTTGCATCTGTGCATTGGGCGGAAAGCCGTGTTGCAATTAGTAATTCAAAAGGATTTTTGTAATTTAATGAACAAATTGCATCGGGATATTCCTTTTCAAAGGCTTCAACGCATAAAGCGGCACGTTCTTTTTTAGTCATTGGTTTTAAGGGACATATATCCGTTTTTTATCATTCCCAGTTTTCGCATACCCTCGCTAAAGGCAAGGGAAACTACTGCAGGAAGAATGAAGTGCATTAAAACGATTAAAAGAAGCGCTTTAATAGAGGAGGTTCCGCTTTCTGTCATAGCGCCGAAGGCGGCAAACTGACCGACTAAACCTGCGCTTCCCATACCCGAACCTATGGGAGTGCTTACCATTTTAAATACGGCGGCTGAAACAGGCCCTAAAATTGCACTTGCAAAGATTGAGGGCAACCATATCTGCGGATGGCGAACGATGTTGGGCATCTGAAGCATAGAGGTACCTACACCCTGCGCTATAAGACCGCCGAATTTATTTTCTCTATAGCTTATAACGGCAAAGCCTACCATATTACAGCAACAGCCGATAGTGGCGGCACCTGCGGCAAGACCGCTTAGCCCCATAGAAACGCCTATAGCGGCGCTGGAAATGGGAAGGGTTAAGAAAATACCCATAACTACCGAAACTATCATTCCGCCCACGACGGGATGTTTATCAACGTTGACGTTTACAAGATTGCCCAGCCACTTCATAGCGTAAGAAATATAAGGGCCGATAAGGAAAGCGGCAAGGCTTCCCGCAACTATACAGCAAAGGGGAGTGAGAATAATATCAACCTTTGTTTTGTTTGACACAAGAGCGCCGACTTCAACGGCTATGTAAGCGGCAATAAATGCGCCAAGAGGTTCACCCGCGGCGCCGAAGGCAAATTTGCCTGCATCTATAATAGGGAATGCGCCTACCATACCGCAAACGGCGGCGGAAACAGCGGTTAAGGGAGATGCCTTTAATTTAGCGGCAACACCAACGCCTATGCCTGCGCCTGTAACGGTTTTTGCAAAGTTTGCTACGTATGTAAGATAGGTGCCGATAACCCCTGGAATAAAGGAAGCAATCTGACCTACAATGGTGCCTATAATAAGGGTGGCAAAAAGACCGAGAGCCATACCGGAAAGTCCGTCAATGAATATTCTGTTGAATATTTTTTTCATTTTCCTTCACTCCTGACAGAATTGATTTGTGTAAAGACTGATATTATTCCATTATATACTTCTCTATTATACTACTAATATATATAATTAGTCAATATAAAAAGCACAGAGCAGAAAACTCTGTGTGTAGCGTTACAATAGATGTGAGACCAAAAGAATAGAAAAAGTGATTGAGTTCTGTTAAAATAAGTTTGCTACAACAGAAAATAACAGAGAGGACTCAATCACCATGAATAGTATAACACAAAACAAGAGATATTGTCC
>JAZSHI010000013.1:0-10679 GCA_045533195.1 Acutalibacteraceae bacterium | reverse complement strand
ATAATATGGTCGGTGGTAATATTGTCGCCAACCTTAAGCACAAGAGCAGCTTCCAGTTCATTTTTTTGAGGACGTGCATCGGGGAACTTTTTAATATTAGGTCCTCTCAGCACTTCAATGTCTTTGCTTTCTTCTATAGAGGCAGGCTCAATTACTGCACTGTCGTTAATAAGGAATTTCTCCGGCATAGTAATCTCTGGCATATCGCCTAAAAGTCTGGGGTCGGAAATTTCCCCTGTAAGAGCAGCCGCAACGGCGGTTTCGGGAGAAACAAGGTAAACCTGACCGTCAGCTGTACCGCTTCTGCCCTCAAAGTTACGGTTAAAGGTACGCAGAGACACACCGGCAGAATTGGGAGAAAATCCCATACCGATACAAGGTCCACAGGCACATTCAAGCACTCTGGCACCGCTTGCAATTATATCGGACAGTGCGCCGCAGTCGGCAAGCATGGTAAGTACCTGTTTAGAACCGGGAGAAACCGAAAGGCTAACGCTGTCCTTAATGGTTTTGCCTTTAAGAATAGCAGCAACCTTAAGCATATCAAAAAGAGAAGAGTTAGTACAAGAGCCAATACAAACCTGATCAACCTTTACTCCCTTAAGGGAAGACACTGTAACAATGTTATCGGGGCTGTGAGGACAGGCTATAAGGGGCTCAAGCTCACTCATATTTATGTCGATAATCTTATCATATACGGCATCTTGGTCGCTGGAGAGGGGAATATAATCCTCTTCTCTGCCCTGCTTTTTAAGAAATTCTCTTGTAATTTCATCGGAAGGGAAAATTGAAGTGGTAGCGCCAAGCTCGGTTCCCATATTTGTAATGGTTGCGCGTTCGGGAACAGAAAGATTTTTAACACCCTCGCCGCCCCATTCAATAATAGCACCTACGCCGCCTTTTACAGAGAGAATACGTAAAATCTCAAGGCTTACATCCTTGGCGGTAACGTAAGGATTAAGCTTTCCCGTAAGGTTAACCTTGTACATTTTAGGCATAGTGATAAAGTATGCGCCGCCGCCCATTGCAACGGCAACATCAAGACCGCCCGCGCCAAAGGAAAGCATACCGATACCGCCGCCTGTGGGGGTATGGCTGTCGGAACCTATAAGGGTTTTACCTGGTTTGCCGAAGCGCTCTAAATGTACCTGATGGCAGATACCGTTACCGGGACGGGAGAAGTATATACCGTGCTTTTTGGCAACCGACTGAATATAACGGTGGTCATCGGCATTTTCAAAGCCCGACTGAAGTGTGTTATGGTCGATATAAGCGACGCTTTTTTCGGTCTTTACCCTGTCAATTCCCATAGTTTCAAACTCAAGATAAGCCATTGTTCCCGTTGCATCTTGGGTAAGAGTCTGGTCGATTTTAAGTGATATTTCACTGCCGACGGTCATATCGCCGCTTCTTAAATGTTCTTTAATAATTTTCTGTGCAATGGTAAGTCCCATTTCAGTTTTCCTCCTTGTTTATTATATGGGCATAGGCATTTTTAACGTGCTCGGTCATCTTTTCTCTTGCCAAAGCTCCGTCTTTTAAGGAAATCGCCTTTAAAATCGTTCTGTGTTCTTCAACAGAAAGCTCTGCTCTTATTTCGTTTTCTACGGCAGCCTTTCTGTATTTTTGTATTTTCTTATGCAGCGGCACAAGAGTGCTGTATAAAACATTGCTTCCCGAAAACTTATATATAAGCTGGTGAAATTCGTTATCTAAACTTTTTATATGGTCAGCATCCTTTTTAAAAGAATAAAATTCCTGCAAATCCACAAGCTCGGAAAGTTCATTTAATTCTTCGTCTGTTATCCGCTCGGCAGCCTTTTGGGCAGCCATACCCTCTATTACACAGCGAATTTCGTAAATATCCTTTAAATCATCTTCGTTTATGCCTACTACCATACAGCCTCTTGCTGTTTCTTCAATAATGTGTTCAACAGCAAGTCTGTGGAGAGCTTCTCTGACAGGGGTACGGCTGACACCTAAGTTTTCACTTATTTTAAGCTCGGTAAGAATTTCGCCGCGCTTATATTTACCGATTAAAATATCTGCTTCAAGTTGTTCAAAAACTTGATCTGCAAGGGATATTGTTTTATGTTCAATCATACCTTACATCCCCTTTTACAGTATTTTTAATTTCCCACAGGAAAATTCTTCGATTTTTTCTTCAATTTCGCCATTAGAAAGAGAGGTCTGTCTTCCGTCCTCGTATTCCTTGTCTATCCATTCCTTTAAACGTACAACAAGTGCATCTCGCTTATCAACAGCCTCTTCACCCGTTAGTCTGTAGTTTTCGTTTATCCAGTAAGCAATTCCTGCAAGGCCTGAGGTTTTGCTGAGCATAACGGCAGGACGTCTTCCAAGGATTTTTTCGGTATTAAAGATATTATAAATTTCTTCATCCTTTAAAAGTCCGTCGGCGTGAATACCAGCTCTTGTTACGTTAAAGTTTCTGCCCACAAAGGGAGTCATAGGCGGAATATCGTAGTTCATTTCGTTTCTAAAATATTCGGCTATTTCGGTAATGGCGGTTGTATCCATACCGTCAAGACTTCCTCTAAGCGACGCATATTCAAGAACCATAGCTTCAAGGGGAATATTACCTGTTCTTTCTCCTATGCCGAGAAGCGAACAGTTAACGGCAGATGCGCCGTAAAGCCAAGCAGTAGACGCATTTGTAACCGCCTTATAGAAGTCGTTATGACCATGCCATTCAAGCATTTCGCTGGGCACGTCAGAATAATGCTGAAGTCCGTAAATAATGCCGGGCACACTTCTGGGAAGCGCAACCTCACTAAAGGGTACACCATAGCCCATAGTATCACAAGCGCGGATTTTTACGGGGATACCTGCATCCTGACTCATCTTCATAAGCTCATTTACAAAAGGCACAACAAAGCCGTAGAAGTCGGCTCTGGTTATATCCTCAAGGTGACAACGGGGCATAACTCCCGCCTCGAAGGCAAGAGCAACGGCAGAAAGATAATGCTCCATTACCTGCTTTCTTGTCATCTTAAGCTTTTTGAAAATATGATAATCGGAACAGGAAACAAGAATACCTGTTTCTCTGATACCAAGGTCACGAACAAGCTTAAAGTCTTCCTTATTGGCTCTTATCCAAGTGGTAATTTCGGGAAATTTCAAACCCAATTCCCTGCATTTTTCGAGAGCCTCTCTATCTTTTTTGCTATATACGAAAAATTCGGTCTGACGGATGATTCCGTAAGGGCCGCCAAGCTTGGACATAAGCTTATATAAATCAACAATCTGTTTTACGGTATAGGGCTCAACCGACTGCTGACCGTCACGAAGAGAAGTATCGGTAATCCAAATTTCCTTTGGCATACTCATAGGTACTCTTCTGTGGTTGAAAGCAATTTTCGGTACGTCCTCATAATTATATACGTTTCTGTATAAATTAGGCTCTGCTACGTCTTGCAGAGAATATTTATAGCTTTTAAGTTCCAAAAGATTACTTTTTGGTGATATTTCAAGCATCATTATCACTCACTTTCAAAAGATTGTATACAATTATACCAATATACTCTGTATATGTCAATACAAAAATTCAGACTTTAAATATTTCTTTTAAAAGTTCTATTGCCTTTAAGAGCAAATCTATAACGGTTTTTGCTTTATTTTCCTCCTTTATATCAACAAAAGGAATACCGAAATATTCGCAAAAGCCCATTGCCGTCTGCTTTGCAATAAGCTTCATATTGCTGTGAAACCACTGAGCATCTTCTTTGTTATCGTGGAAGACGTGTTCCTCATAATAAGCGGTAGCCTTGGTCGCTCTGAGTTCATATAAATCGGTACGGGTATTAAGGGTAATGGGATAAGGATAAATTTCTTTACGCTTTTCTATCAGAATGTCGGCAAGTCGCTTTGCATCCTTATAACCCGGATATATCATAGGTCTGTATCCCTTTGTTGCCCCATTAAATGCGTTTGTATGACTTACGTAATGTATATCCGCGCCATATTCATTAGATTCCCTTACTGCTCTGCTGAGCAACGCGTCATTGTCTTCACTTGATTTAGGAACTCGTCTTACCCCTCTTTTGTACTGAATATTACAGGCTTTAAGATACTTTTCAAGCTCATCTAAATAAAGATTATTATGAGTTGTTTCATCACAGCCGTCTATAGAGCAGGGATTCCACTTATGATAAGCAGGACTTAAATAAATTTTTGGCATATTATCACCTCCTTTTACTCTATTATAGTACGTTAATTTGCGACATTCACCGACATCTTTTCAAAAAATCAACTTTTTAAAGTAAAAAGTTATTGATAATAGGGCATTTTTCAGCAGTTTTCCGTTGGTTTTCTTCATTGACAAAGAAGGTTATAGATCCTATACTTAAATCAAATAAAGCTTCTGTATATGGGAGGTCATTATGGAAAAGAAAATTTTAAACACATGGACACCTCTTGAATGTTCCTGTACCGACAATAAGGTTGACCTTAACGTTTGGGGAAGAAAATATGTTATTGATAACAATGTACTCTTTTCTTCGGTAAACGTACTTGACGAAGAAATTCTTTCCGCGCCTATAAGAATAGTAGCAAAGGAAGACGGAAATGACTGTCAATGGACTGAAATTGAAAACTTCATATTAAGCAAAAACGACGAAAAGGCTATTATTTGCTCCAGTATGAGAAGCGAGGCTATTACTATTAACGTTGTTTCCACCGTTGAATTTGACGGTTACACAAATATCGTTCTTACAGCTATGCCTCGTACACACACTCTTTACGAGGATACGGCATACGGTAGGCAAAAGCCTACCAACTGGTCGCTTGACAAGCTTTGGGTGGAAATTCCTCTTAAAAAGACTTATGCTAAAAACTTCCACTACTTCCCAAACCGCGACGGCGAACCTACTCCAACCTTCAGCGGTAAGTCTATCCCCGCAAACAGAGTTGCTTCCAGCCGCGAGATTCCTTCTTCTATGGCTATGCCTTTTATGCCTATTCTTTACGTTGGTGATGAAACAAGAGGTTTCTGCTTTGCTGCTGATGATAACAAAAATTGGCAGCCTGTATCCATTGACAAGGCTATGGAAATTATCGACGGTGAAGAAGAAGTTATCGTTAGACTTCGTCTTACCGACAGTTATCCTTTGTCATGGCACAGAGAAAACGGTGCCCCCAAGAAAAATTGCGCCCACCCCTTAACCTTTAATTTTAATTTCCAGTTTACACCCGTAAAGCCATTCCCCGAAAATCCTTACAAGGAAAAGATTTTACATATAGACTGCTTCAACGGTAAAATCCCCATTGAATATAATGACTATCTTGCAGGTGAAGTTATCGAAGGCAGCGGAGAAAACTGCTATGACAGAATGAAGAGACTCGGCGTTACCACCCTTATTCTTCACGAAAAGTGGAACCCTGTTCAGAACTGCTGGATAATAGGAGAAGATACCTCAAGAAGAACCGCCCAAATAGTTAAAGAATGTCACAGCCGCGGCATAAAGGTTATACCCTACTTTGGATATGAAATGTCCACCCTTTCTCCTCTCTGGGCTTCTAAGAGCGACGAATGGATCCATATGATTGCTCCCGGTACCATTAAGGACTTCTCTTGGTACAGAAAACCCAATCAGCGCACACGTCATATGTGTTCGGGCAGCGGCTTTAACGAGGCTCTTTGCGAGGGCATTAAAAAGGTTATTACCGATTTTGATTTTGACGGACTTTATATTGATACATTCTGTATTCCCTACGGTTGTTATAATGAAAAGCACGGCTGCGGATTTATTGATCCATACGGCAACAAACAGCGCAGCTTCCCCATAAGCAAGGTCAGAGAGTTCTGCAGAAGCATTTATGAGTTCTTAGAGGAGCGCGGCGGATGCTTTAATCCTCATATCAGCAGTTGCTGTAATATCCCCGCCTATTCATTTATGCATATGAACTGGGACGGCGAAGACGTACAATGGTTTATTGCCTGTCAGGGTGAAAACAGTATTGACTCTATGACTCCCGACTACATAAGAACCGAATATATCGGAAGAAACTTCGGTGTTGTTCACGAGCTTATCGCTTATACCTTTTCTAACTGGAGCTTTGAAGACTCTATGACCATAAGCCTTGTTCACGGAATTCTCCCCAGACCTAACGTTATTACAGAACCTCTGGAACTTATGTCTCCTATCTGGAAGGCTATAGATGACTTCGGTATTGAGGGCAGCCAGTTTAAACCGTATTGGCTTACTAAGGTTGATTGCGGTAATGAAAAGACTCAAATATCCTACTACGAAAAGGACGGTAAACGCTTGGGCTTTATCTCTAATATGAGCAATATTGATAGCGATAATATCGACTTTAAGTTAAGTGATACCCAAAAGGTTTACGATGCACTAACCGGCGAAGAAATCAAAATGCCAATGTCACTTAAAGCCAGAAAGCACAAAGTTCTTCTTATTAACGATTAAAAAGATGCACGAACGGAGCGGTTCGTGCATCTTTGTTATCTTATACCTTGACAATTAAAGACAAAAATAAAGCGAAACTAACAACAGTTTCGCTTTTTATATATTGCGAGGTTAAAGGATGGGCGGTGTATCCATCATCTCAGGTACTTTCTGTGGTTAGAAAGTGCGTCGGGAACCTTTTCCGACCTCAATAACCTCATTAACAATATGTTCTTTACACTTAATATTATACACATTTTGTGAACTTTGTCAAGCATTTGCGAACATTTGAATACATTACTTATATTTTTTCAATCGTCCACTATGTAATCGATTTTGAATTTTTGATTCATTTATGCTATGCATAGTTGAAACATATAAATAATCATTTTTCTTATCCAGTTTTATGCCGACTAAAATATTGTCATTATACCTTTTTATTAATTCTATTGCTTCTCCACTTTTTTCATTGGGATTAATCCCAATATAATCAGGATTTTTAATAATATCAGGAATGTAATCTATATATTTCAAACTGTCAAAATGTGAACGCTTAATCATATGAGCAGGTAAACCTTTTGAACGATAGATATTTTTAGGCTTAATGTTGACATTTAAAATAGTATTAAATTTTTCGTTAAATTTTCCGACTAATATCGTATCATTGTTACTCAAAATTTAAACATCCTTTTTGTTAATAAACTTATTATATATCACTTTGAAAGCAATATCAATATTTAATTTCCAAAGGCACTAAACAGCACCTTTGGAAATTTTAAAAATCAAATCATTTTTTACCGCAGTTTTTATCGAAACTTGGATTGCAGGCATAGAAGTTTTTGCTGTCGAGCTTATCAGCGGTAAGTCTGAGCGCTTCACCAGAACAACAATGGTGAAATGCTTTTGCGACGTCAATTTTTTATATCTTCCACTTGATTTCAATGCTTTCTTTTGAGGCGGTTATGCGCTCTATCAGGCAGTCAACCACCGTGATTTTGTCGCTGACCGACAATTCATCCCAATGCTCAAAATATCCGCTGATTTCACCCACATCATTTGTGCGGTCACTCTCTAATGAAACAATCTCGGCACCAAGTTCTTTCTTTTCGGCGTCAAGTTCAGAAATGCGGTTATTTATGTACTGCATTACCGTATCATTTGCCGCAGAGATTTTTTCGAGCAAAGAGGATATTTCTTTGTCAATCTCTTCTATACGTGTTTTAAGTTTTACAACCTGCAGGTTACAGCCGTCCTGCTTTTTCTTTGACAGTGTCTGAAACTCCGCTAATTTCTTCTGCATTTCTTTAAACACAATGTCATCAACAACATCAGCATCCAAAGAACCAAAGTTACATCCGCCGGCGTGATATTTGTTCGTGCAGAGATAATAACGGTTATCGGACTTAGTTTTGCACTTATAAATCTTAGCGGTTAAAGCATATCCGCAGTTTGCACATTTAATTTTACCCGCAAGCCAGGTTGCTTTTGCCTTGATAGGCCGTGCAACGCTTTGGTTGTTTAAACACTTAGAACGGCATTTAATCCATGTTGCTGAATCGACGAGCCCCTCGTGGGGAGCCAAAACCAATGTGTGTCCTACTAAGGATATTGTTTTCCGCTTAAGATTGTCGCCCGAATAAAGATACGCTCCGTTTATACCGATAAAATCACTTGGGGTATTAACAATGTTTGTGCCTTGCGCCTTAAAGAATTCATAAAGCTGATAGTCAGCTTTTACATACGCAGGGTTGATTACCACATCACGCAAACGGCTTCTATTAAAGAGTTTACCGTCACGCTTTCGTATGCCGTGCTCTTCCAAATAACGCATAACATCGCCAAACGAGGTTTGAGGCTTAGAATACATTGAAAAAATCAATCGAATAACCTCCGCTTCTTCCTCAATGGGCTTATACATTTTTGTTCGTATTCCGTCTATGGTTGTTTCAACCAATTCAAATCCGAACGGTACTCTGCCACCCATATAAAAACCACGTTTGCTACGGGATGAATAGGCATCAATAACACGCTGCTGAATGGTCTCACGCTCAAGCTGTGCGAAAATCATTACGATCATTAGCATAGCCTTGCCAATTGGAGTCGAAGTGTCGAATTTCTCCATTGTGCTGACGAAATCAACACGGTACTTCTGAAACACTTCAATCAAATTAGCAAAATCAAGCACTGAACGGCTGATACGATCAAGGCGGTAAACGATAACACGGTTTACTTTGCCTGCCTCAATATCACGTAACAATTCTTGAAACGCAGGGCGGTCTATGTTTTTGCCACTATAACCCTTGTCGGTATAAACTTTATAACTTTCTCCTGTCACTTCCTTTTTGCAAAACTCGATTTGACTTTCAACGGATATGCTGTCTATCCTGTCAACCGATTGTCTTGCATAAATTGCGTCAAAAAGATTCAATTTTTACTCCCTTCTTCGCAAAAAGAAGCGGAGCTGCTGACATATACAGTATACCATAACAGCCCTTTTTCTTCAAGGTTTACAGGACATATATTTGCAAAAAACATCATATAATTTTGCTTCTATTTGTAGTTTTACTTCTCTTTTTTCGTCCACAGAAAATTGAGGAGTTAAATTTGTAATCGACACGATTTTGTTGCCGATTTTCTGCTCCCAAGACTGTGCGACATATTTTACCATGCAGTCCGTCTCCTTCCTTTTGCGACTATTTTTCTTTTATTAAAATATGATTTGCGTCTTGTCCTCTATACCAAAACGCATAAGCAATAAGTTTTGTTAATGCTTATTGCTTAAACTTTAAATCTGCCGTCATCAGATTTATGATTTCAGATTTCCGTTCAGAGAATCAGGTAGGGACTAATCCTCTGCGAAAATCTGCAATTAAAACATAAGAATATAAATTTTGAGTTTCAAGAAAACATTAACTTTAATGGATTCTTTTTATTTCATTTGAATAAGTATTGTTCACATCATTGCGAGAATGTCCCATAGATTCGGATAATTCTCGTTCAATTTGTGCATCGGTCATTCTGCCTTCGGATTTGTATCGTTCTTTAGTTTCTTGATAAAACAAATGTCTTAGACTATGCCAATGTATTGATTGTTCTCTTGGTCGTTTGCCTGGGTTCTTGTACTTGGTGCGATCAGGGTCCATAAATTTCTTTTTATTGTTGTTCATCCAGTTATCCAAGGATTCGCTTTTCTTTTTAACACTGTTTGTATGGTTATCGCATATAACATAGTCCATAGAGCATTTACCGTTTTTATGAGCGTATGCCAATACTCGTCTTAAAATGTTCTCCTGCATTTTAGTTTCAACGGGTATATCTCTCGGTCTGCTGCCCTTAGTATTGGTAAGATTTAATTGTTTGTATTTAAGCGCATACTCAATCTGATGCACACGCAGGGTTACAAACTCCTCGTGGCGAAGTCCAAAATATCTATCCATATACGCCTCGATAACCGCATCAATACGGCCCATGTCAAGCGCAACTTTAATAAGCTCATCAAACTCGTGAGAAAGAATAGATTTATCCTTTATATATAATTGGCGCTTGGCAACAAAGAAACATTTATTGCTCTTTGGCAAATTTCTTTTAGGGTTCATTCGCTGATGTACCCACTTTATGCCGGATAATTCGGTGAGTATATATCCGGGCTTACAACCGCTGATTTGAAGATGCTCAACATAACTTCTCACGTGTCTAACTTCAACATTTCTAAAATTCTGTAAAGTGGTATTCTCTCCTAAATACCCACAGAATCTATTCATCACCGCTTTATAGCGTCTACGTGTTTTGAAACTTCCTTGATTTGATCTGTCAATCACAGGGAGCGTTTGATTAAGCAAATTGCGTTTTTGGTTCTCGGCTTTTCGTTCTTGTTCTTCAGGGGTTAAACTCATAGTATTACTCCTTTCATAGATTTCGGTTTTTTATAAGAAGCATCTATGGTTCCTTAATGCTTCATCACAAATTTCCGATACTTAAATGTGGATAATGTTTTTGCATAGTTTCAAGAAAACATTAACGCACACGAAATTTCCCAAATTTTTGTTCACAGGTTTCAGCGGTCCAGGTTGAAACTGTGTACCAAATTCTTGGATGTTTATAATATGGAGAATACTTTTTTCGAGTTTCAAGAAAACATTAACTTTTTGTATGATTTATAAAATCATAGGTTTGTGTGCGAAAATTTTTAATTAAGGCAGTTGGTATCGAAACAGATTTATTGACGAAAATTTTAATCATAAAAAATTTGGGCTCCCA
>JAZSHI010000007.1:0-134676 GCA_045533195.1 Acutalibacteraceae bacterium | reverse complement strand
CATGTGATTTAGTTGACGAGGGTATGATTGATAAGAAACAGGCTGTTGCTATGATCGACCCAAGAAACCTTGACACACTCTTACACCCGCAGTTTGACGCTAAAGCTTTGAAAGCTGCTACTCCTGCAGGTAAAGGTCTTGGTGCTTCTCCCGGTGCTGCTTGCGGTAAAGTTGTATTCACTGCTGAAGACGCTGAAAACTGGAACGCTCGCGGTGAAAAGGTTGTTCTTGTTCGTCTTGAAACTTCTCCCGAAGATATTACCGGTATGAAAGCTTCTCAAGGTATTCTTACCGTTCGTGGCGGTATGACCAGCCACGCTGCCGTTGTTGCTCGTGGTATGGGTACTTGCTGTGTATCCGGTTGCGGCGACATCATTATGGACGAAGAAAACAAGAAATTCACTCTTGCAGGCAAAACATATGTTGAGGGTGACTATATCTCTATTGACGGTTCTACCGGTAACATTTATGACGGTATTATCCCCACAGTTGATGCTGAAATCGCTGGTGAATTCGGCAGAATTATGGCTTGGGCTGACAAGTACAGAACTCTTAAGGTTCGTACCAATGCTGATACTCCTGCTGACGCTAAGAAAGCAAGAGAACTCGGCGCTGAAGGTATCGGTCTCTGCCGTACCGAGCATATGTTCTTCGAAGCTGAAAGAATTGCTGCTTTCCGTGAGATGATCTGTGCTGACACCGTTGCTGAAAGAGAAGCAGCTCTCGCTAAGATTCTTCCCTATCAGCAGGGCGACTTTGAAAAGCTTTACGAAGCTCTTGAAGGCAATCCCGTTTGTATCCGTTTCCTTGATCCTCCTCTCCATGAGTTCGTACCCACCGAAGAGGCCGACATCAAGGCACTTGCAGATGCTCAGGGCAAAACTGTTCAGGACATCAAGAATATCATTTCTTCTCTCCATGAGTTCAACCCCATGATGGGCCACCGTGGATGCCGTCTTGCAGTTACCTATCCTGAAATTGCCAAGATGCAGACTGCTGCTGTTATCCGCGCAGCTATCGCTGTTTCTAAAGCTCATCCCGATTGGAACCTCGTTCCTGAAATTATGATTCCTCTTACCGGCGAAGTTAAGGAGCTTAAGTTCGTTAAGGACGTTGTAGTTGCTACTGCTGATGCAGAAATCGCTGCTGCAGGCGTTGAACTTAAGTACGAAGTTGGTACTATGATGGAAATCCCCAGAGCTTGTCTTACTGCTGATGAGGTAGCACGTGAAGCTGAATTCTTCTGCTTCGGTACTAACGACCTTACTCAGATGACCTTCGGCTTTAGCCGTGACGATGCTGGTAAGTTCCTTACCGCTTACTATGACAGCAAGATTTACGAAAACGATCCCTTCGCTAAGCTCGACCAGACCGGCGTTGGTAAACTTATGGATATGGCTGTTACTCTTGGTAAGAAGACTCGTCCCGAAATCCACTGCGGTATCTGCGGTGAGCACGGCGGTGACCCCGTATCTGTTGAGTTCTGCCATAAGATTGGCCTCGACTACGTATCCTGCTCTCCCTTCCGCGTTCCGATTGCACGCCTCGCCGCTGCACAGGCTGCTATCAAAGAATTTAAGTAATTAGGTTTATAAAGCAAAATTATCCCCTTGGAGAAATCCGAGGGGACTTTTGTATTTGTTGTAAAAGTTGTGAGTTTATGTTATAATTACAAAAATTAATCTCGGTTTAGAGGCTTTTAATTACAAAGGAGAAAATTATGAATTTTACTGAAATTGCAGAAAACAGACAGTCCTGCCGCCATTATGATTCGGCAAGAATGGTTGAAAAAGAAAAATTGGACTGCATTTTAGCTGCCGCCAGACTTTCCCCGTCTGCTTGCAATGGTCAGCCGTATCAAATAACCGTTTGCAAGGGCGAGACAGCAAAAAAAGTGGCGAAGGCAACTCATGGAATGGGAATGAACAAATTTGCAACAGATGCTTACGTTTTGATTGTGTTGTCTCAAAAGCCATACGTTAAATCTGCGGCATTGGGAGCAAGGCTTAAAAAGAACGATTATCGTTCGATTGATATCGGCATATTGTCAGCGTATATTACCGCTGAAGCAACCGCTCAGGGACTTAGCACTTGTATTCTTGGTTGGCTAGAGGATACGAAAATTCGTGAAATTTGCGGTTTAGACGGCGCGGTGCGACTTGTTATCACTTTGGGATATGCTTCGCCGGACGATAAACTTCGCGCAAAAAACCGCAAGGCTTTAACCGAGCTTGTTAAAATAATCGAAGAATAAAATTATCCAAATTTTAAAAATATTACTCCGTCAAAGACCGAATAACGCTTAATTTTTTTATCAAAGAAAAAACTGTTCGCCCGAAGAAATTTTGATATGCACCCCAAAAGTTAGACACTTTTGGAGGTGCATATCACTTAGTGGGGATTTTTAATGTTTAACATTCCTCTATATTTTCGCGCTTAAATACATCTGAAGCGAAAAAATCTTCAAGGCTTATTTCCAAGCCGTCGCAAATTTCGTATATTATTCTAAGTTTCATACTGGGGTAGGAACACTTCATAATTGTGCTTAGGGTTGACTGCGGAACGCCCGTTTTTAAATATAATTGATATTGTGTTATTCCGTACTCTTTGCAAAGTTCCTTTATTCTGTACGCTACGGCTTCGTTTAATTTCATTTTTATCACCTATACTTCATTTACTCGATAACTCTATAAATAAGTATAGGTAAGCTTGAGTTTAAAATACTTCGTGTACTTGATATTTGTATTAATTTATGTTAAAATTATTTGCGAGGTGATTATATGATCCAATTATCTTGCGAAAATGAATTTTGCATATATCAAAAACAGGGAACTTGTATTTTGGAAAGTGTACGGCTTGATATACAAGGAAGCTGTGTAGATTGCATATATATTGATGTTGAAGAAGATACTTTAAACAATCTGAAAGAGAAACTTTTAATTGATTTAGCATTTTAAAATGCCCCTTTTTTATGCATTGCAGTTTTAGGACTAAAATGGTATAATTTAACATATAAATAAGAATTTACAGAGGAGAACCGATATGGACGAAAAACCGATAGTACCTATTAATTGCTTTTTCAAGGGTGTTACAATCCTGATTATGAAAAGGAATAAGGGTTTTTAGTATAAAAATACGAACATATCTGGGGAAATCTATTGATTTAAATTTTATTTATGGTATAATTAAGAAAAATGTTTTGGAGGGTTTATTATGAGTCGTTTTAGCACAGTTACATTTTTCGTTGTACTCGGTCTTATTACCGCAGTAGCAGCAACCGTTTTGGCGTTTATTTTTATTTTGCCTGAGAAAAAACGCGCCAAATTACCGAAGATTTTAAAAATTGTTAGCGACATATTAAATATGAAGCAACTATTTATCGAAACCTTCTTCCGCGCACTTTACATACTTTCTTCCTTTGCTTGCGTTTTTGTAGGTGTGTTTATGCTCTTTGGCTTTGACGTTTATTCCGGTAGATACTATAACCATACTTCTTGGTATGGCGGTTGGGGCCTTTTGATTGCAATTTTAGGACCTGTTGTAGTTCGTATAGTTTTCGAAGGCATTATGATGTTTATACTTCTTGTTAAGAACACCATTGAAATCAACAAAAAGCTTAAAAACCAGAACGAAGATTACGTTGAGCCTAAAATCGGAGAATAATAGGGTTCGCACTTATTAATAAATAAAAAGGATGTGTATTTTTACACATCCTTTTATCTTTTTAGCAGGGCGCTTTAGAATTTTTAAGAGCTTCTAACAGTTCGCTGAGTCTGCCCTTCGCAAGACCGATATGTTCATCGGCGGCACCGTAGTAAATGCGGATTTCGTCCTTATCCTCTTCGGCAATAGCGCCGCAGGGGAATACAACGTTTCCGACTCTGCCGTCGGTTTCGAAAGGCTCGGTAGGAGTAAGAATCCAACGGTCAAGAAGACCGATAATTTTTGTGGGATCTTTTAAATCCATAAGCATTGCACCTATTGAATAACAAAATTCGCCGTTTTCCTTCCAAACTCCGTGAATGATTTCAAGCCAACCGTCTTTGGTTTTGATTGGGGGAGTAGGGCCGATTTTCCAGTTGGAATAGGATACGCTTTCGGGATAGAGAAGCGGACGGTGATGTCCCCAATAAACAAGGTCGGGAGAATAAGAAATCCAGATACTTGCTCTAAGAATATCGGTATCGGGAATACATTCGGGCTCCTCGGGACAATGAACGTTATAGGGACGGTCAAGTCTTACGTAAAGTCCATCAATTTTTTCGGGGAAAAGACAGGGTACGCGATTTGCGGGAAGGGCAATGCAGTCAACAAACTGAGCTGTCTCAAAGTCCTTGGTTTTGTAAAGAAGTGCGCAAGGGCCGCTGCCTTTTACCTGACCGGGACGGATAATATAATATGTATCATCAATTTTTGTAACTCTCGGGTCAATAACCCAACCATCAAATGTGCCGGGACAGTCACCGCTCCAATCATCACTTAAGAAAAGGGGAGTAGGATTGATGTCAAAGTTAACACCGTCTTCACTCGTGGCTACGTGGATACCGCACATACTGTTGTTTATACGTTCCTTATAAAATGCGGCAATAAGTAAAAGAGTTTTTCCGTTAAAGAGTGTTTGTCCGCAGTTGAATACCGCATTGGTTTCAAGCGGGAAATCCTCTTTTGTTATAATGGGGTTTTTGGCGTTTCGGTGCATTATGTACTCTTCGCCTCTGAATCTGGTTATCATAAGAAATACCTCCTTTAGTTACTGAGATAATATTATCATTAATTTGAGTTTTAGTCAATAATTTTTGATTTAGAAAACTATAAACTTGTCAAATTTTGATATATATACAAAAAAACAGTGATTTTTTGTGGAAGTTTTACAATATCACAAACCCATTCTTAATAAAAATGTTTTAAAATTAACAAAAACAACTTGAAATTTATGCTTTGGTTTGGTATGATAATAAAGGAAAGAATATAAAACGGAGGGAGAGGAAAAGGTGGAAGGGTATTCAGAAAGATTTCGAAAATCCATAATTTATGATGCCTATAATTATCTTGGCTCTTTTTATGGTGAAGAAAGTACTCTTTTCAGAGTATGGGCGCCCTCTGCCGATACTGTTTCGGTAGTAGGGGATTTTAACGGTTGGAACGGATATGCCGACGTTATGCAGAAAAACGGGGACGGTACCTTTGAGCTGGTCATTAAGGGTATAAAGCTGTTTGACAATTACAAATATGCAATAACAAAGGGGGATAAAACGGTTCTTAAAGCAGACCCTTATGCGCGGCATTTTGAAACACCTCCCGGTACTTGCTCAAAGGTTTACTGCGATAACTATAATTGGAAGGATAAAAAATGGCAGCAAAAGGTAAAAGATGAGAATATATATTCTTCGCCCGTAAATATATATGAAGTACATCTTGGCTCTTGGCGTATTCACGAGGATGGTAATCCATATACTTATGAGGAATCAGCACGTGCTCTTGCTGACTATGTATCTGAGATGGGATATACCCACATTGAACTGATGCCGATTACCGAGCATCCCTTTGAAGGCTCTTGGGGGTATCAGGTCAGCGGCTATTATGCTCCTACTTCAAGGTACGGTACTCCGGAAGATTTCAAGAAATTTGTGGATATATTTCATAGTAAGGGCATAGGAATTATTCTTGACTGGGTACCTGCGCATTTTCCAAAGGATGAACCCTTCCTGTACCGCTTTGACGGTACGCCCCTTTACGAATACAGCGATGAAAGAAAGGGCGAACATAAGGAATGGGGAACGGCAGTTTTTGATTTCGGCAAGGTTGAGGTTATTAACTTCCTGCTTGGCAGCGCTTGTTTTTGGCTAAAGGAATTTCATATCGACGGACTCAGGGTTGATGCAGTGGCTTCTATGCTTTATCTTGACTATGGCAGAAAAGACGGAGAGTGGCTGCCGAATTCCTTCGGAGGTAAGGAAAATCTTGAAGCGGTTGAGTTTTTAAGACAGCTTAATTCGGCGGCTTTCAGCGTAAATCCCAACGTCTTGATGATTGCCGAGGAGTCAACAGCGTGGCCTATGGTGACAAAGCCATCCTTTGACGGCGGACTTGGTTTTAATTTTAAGTGGAATATGGGCTGGATGAACGATATGCTCCGTTATACTTCCCTTGATCCGCTTTTTAGAAAAAACAATCACGACTGTCTTACTTTTTCCTTTTTCTATGCATTTAGCGAGAACTTTATTTTGCCCCTTTCTCACGATGAGGTGGTGCACGGAAAATGTTCTATGATAAATAAAATGCCGGGGGATTATGAGGGTAAATTCAGAGGACTCAGGGCGTTTATGGCTTATATGATGGCTCACCCCGGTAAAAAGCTTTCCTTTATGGGACAAGAGTTTGCTCAGTTTATTGAGTGGGACTATAAGCGTCAGCTTGATTGGTTTTTACTTGATTATGAAGCCCACGAAAAAATGCAATATTTCACCAAAAAGCTGAATGAGTTTTATCTGAAAAATCCGCCTCTTTATGAGATTGATTATTCTTGGGAAGGCTTTAACTGGATTTCCAATGATGATTATACACAGAGTATTATTTCCTTCAGAAGAATGGCAAGTGACGGTGAAGAAATAATTGTTGTATGCAATTTCGTGCCTGTTGGCAGAGAAAATTACCGTATAGGTGTACCCGATAAGGCAAGCTACAGAACGGTTTTCTGTTCCGAATGGCAGGAATTCGGCGGAGTAAAAGAAAAAAGCAGAGCCTCTTATAAAAGCGAAAAATCAGAGATGCACGGATATGAAAACAGTATTTCATTAGATATACCGCCTCTATCGGTGACCTATCTGAAGAGAAACAAGCAACGCAAATAAATTTTATGAAAGTGTAGTGAGTGTCTTGAAGAAGAACAAATGTGTAGCAATGTTACTTGCAGGTGGACAGGGAAGCAGATTAGGTGTTTTAACACACAAAATTGCAAAACCTGCCGTACCATACGGCGGAAAGTACAGAATTATAGATTTTCCGCTTTCGAACTGCGTTAATTCCGGTATTGATATTGTGGGTATTCTAACCCAATATCAGCCTTTGGAGCTTAATGATTACGTGGGAAGCGGAAAGCCGTGGGACCTTGACAGAATCGACGGCGGTGTTCATATTCTTCCTCCCTATCAGAAGAGCAAGGGCGGTGACTGGTACAAGGGCACTGCTAATGCAATTTATCAGAATATTCATTTTATTGAGAAATATGATCCTGAATACGTACTTGTACTCTCAGGGGACCATATTTATAAAATGGACTATTCTAAAATGATAAAGGCTCATAAGGAAAGCGGTGCTGACTGTACTATTGCCGTTATGGAGGTGCCCTATGAAGAGGCTTCTCGTTTCGGAATTATGAACGCCAAAGAGGACGGCACAATTTACGAGTTTGAAGAAAAACCTGCTAATCCTAAGAGCAATCTTGCTTCTATGGGAATTTATGTTTTCTCTTGGGACAAGATGCGCGAATATCTTATAAATGATGAAAAGAATAAAGAGTCACATAACGATTTCGGTAAGGATATTATTCCGAATATGCTTAATGCCGGTGAAAAAATGATGGCTTATAGATTTGATGGCTATTGGAAGGACGTAGGTACTGTAGAATCTTTATGGGATGCCAATCTTGACCTACTTAATCCCAAGCTGGATTTGAAGCTTGACAGTAATGATTGGAAAATATATTCCCGTACAGGTTGGCTGCCGCCTCAGTATATAAGCGAAAAAGCCGAGGTCGAAAATTCTCTTGTCAGTGACGGATGCTCGGTAAGCGGAAAGCTTGACTATTCCGTACTTTTTGAAGACGTTACCATTGAGGAAGGCGCAACGGTTGAATATTCCCTTATAATGCCCGGCGCAGTAATTAAAAAAGGCGCACACGTACAGTATGCAATAGTTGCTGAAAATGTAAAGGTGGGCGAGGGCGCTGTTGTTGGTGAAAATCCTGCAAATGTTTCAAATAGCGACGATTGGGGAATTGCAGTTTTGGGCGACGGTGTTAAGATAGGCAAGAACGCCACGGTAAAGGCTAAATCTATGATAAGTAAAAATGTGAAAGAAGGCGAAACAGTATGAGTACCAACAAAATTTTAGGTATAATTTATGCAAATGTTCACGATGATCTTCTTCCGGGGCTTACCGAAAAGCGTTCAATGGCATCGGTTCCATTTGCGGGACGTTACCGTCTTATAGATTTCTCTCTGTCTAATCTTACTAATGCCGGTATAAGTCAGGTAGGAATTATTACAAAGCAGAACTATCAATCCCTTATGGACCATATTGGAAGCGGAAGAGAATGGGATTTGGACAGAAAATCAGGCGGTCTTTTTATACTTCCTCCATTTGTTTCGGGCGGTATTAACGATGGTGTGTATAAAACCCATCTTGATGCTCTCAGCGGTATTCTTAATTTCCTTAACCGCGCAAAGCAGGAGTATGTTGTTATCTGTGACAGCGACGTTATTTCTAATGTAGATATAGGCGAAATGTTTGAAGCCCATATCAAAGGTAATGCCGACTTTACTATTGCTTATAAATATGGAAAGCTTCCTTTAAATCACGATAAGGTTATGGTTTTTGATGTAGATGAAAATAACGTGATTAAAGAGATAAAATATGTAAAGGATAGAGAAACGGTTAATCACAGCCTTGATATTGTGCTTTGCAGACGTGATTTTCTTATAAATATCATAAATGACTGCACCCAAAAGGGAAAACATTCTCTTTCCCGTGACGTACTGATTCCCGGCACCAGTATTTATAAAATTTTAGGCTATAAGGTTGAAGGCTTTGCAGAAATTATGGACGGACCTTTGAGTTACTATGACCTGAATATGAAAATGCTTGAACCGAAGGTGAGAAAACAGCTTTTCAGCCGAGAAAGACCTATTTATACTAAAACTCACGACAGTATGCCCGCTAAATATGCTATAGGCAGTAAGGTTAATAACTGTCTTGTTGCCGACGGCTGTGTTATTGAAGGAACGGTTAAAAATTCCATACTCTTTAGAAACGCGGTTGTTAAAAAGGGTGCTGTGGTTGAGAATGCCATTATAATGCAGAATGCCGTAGTGGAAGAAAATGCAAAGGTTTCTTATGCTGTAATGGATAAGATTTCCAAAATAGAAGAAAATGCCGAATTAATGGGAAGTAGAAAAAAGATAGTACTTCTTAAAAAGGGAGAAAAGAAAGGACGAGGATAAATGAAAATACTTTATGCTGCAAGTGAAGCCTATCCATTTGCTATGTCGGGCGGTCTTGCCGACGTGGCAGGCGCTTTGCCTAAGGCTTTAAGACGGCGTTTAGTGGGCTGCCGAGTTGTAATGCCACTTTATGAAGCGGTTCCTGATGAACTTAGAGCAAATATGAATTTTATAACAAGTATTACCGTGCCTGTTGCTTGGAGAAGACAGTACTGCGGTATATTTGAGGCTAAGGTTGACGGAGTTATTTATTATCTTATTGATAATCAGTATTATTTTAAAAGAAACAGCCTATACGGTTACTTTGACGATGCTGAGCGTTTTGCATTTTTCTCCCGTGCAATTCTTGAAATGATACCGTATATTAATTATGTTCCCGATATAATTCATTGTAACGATTGGCAGACCGCTCTTGTTCCCGTATTCCTTAATTCGCTATATAGGGAAAATGAAATTCATAAAAACATTCATACGGTATTTACCATTCATAATATACAGTATCAGGGTAAATACGGATATGAGATTATTGATGACGTTTTAGGTCTTCCTTCGGGTACGGAACAGCTTGTTGATTACGATAACTGTGTTAACTTTATGAAGGGCGGTATTCAAGAGGCTGACAGAGTTACTACAGTATCTCCCACCTATTCGAGAGAAATTTTAGATCCGTATTATGCTCACGGCCTTGACGGAATTTTAAGAGAACTTGGAGGAAAGGTGTCGGGCATAGTAAACGGTATAGATACCGAGGTATATAATCCCGAAACCGACCCGAATATTTATGAAAATTTCAACCTGTCTTCATTAGATAAAAAGGCAAATAATAAAATGGGGCTACAGGCAGAAATGGGGCTTCCGACGAGAAGCGACGTTGCTGTTATAGGAATTGTTTCCCGTCTTGTAAAACACAAGGGCTTTGACCTTGTTAAGCACGTTTTTGAAGAAATGCTTAAGGCTGACGTACAGTTTGCAATTCTGGGCAGCGGTGAATGGGAGTTTGAGACATTTTTCCACGAAATGTCACAAAAATATCCCGAAAAGGTTGCCTTTAAAATGGGCTTTATTCCATCCCTTGCAAGAAAGATTTATGCAGGTAGTGATATATTCCTGATGCCAAGTCAGAGTGAGCCTTGCGGTCTTGCTCAGATGGTGGCGCTTCGCTACGGCACTATTCCTATTGTAAGAGAAACGGGAGGTCTTGCCGATACCATTAAGGATAGCGGTGATAACGAGGGCAACGGCTTTACCTTTAAGAGCTATAATGCCCACGATATGCTTGAAACGGTATGGCGCGCACTTGCGGGCTTTTCCGATAAACAAGGCTGGGAAGTTCTTAAAAAACGCGCTATGGAATGTGATAATTCATGGGGCAAATCGGCTAATGAATATATAAGACTTTATAAACAGATACTTGGCAAATAATAAATAATGTGTTATACTAAAGGGCGGTGATATTCACCGTCCTTTTTTCATATAGTATTATAAGAAGGGTGTTTTATTATGGGCTTAATTGTAGTGGCTTTGATTTTTGGCATAATTGAAGGAATTACCGAATGGTTGCCTGTAAGCAGTACAGGACATTTAATATTATTTGAAGAAATACTTCCCGTTTATGTATCTAAAGACATATGGGATATGTTTTTGGTTATTATTCAGCTTGGTGCTATTTTGGCTTCCGTTATTCTTTTTTGGAACAAAATATGGCCTTTCAGAAAGCCAAACAAGTTAAAAGGAAAAAGCATAATCAAAAAGGAAAGCTTTGTTCTTTGGTTTAAAGTGGCAATAGCTACCGTTCCCGGTGTGGTATTTATACTTTTGGGGCTGGATGAAATATGCGATAAATATTTTTATAACTGGACCGGTGTTTCAATAGCCTTAATAGTTTTTGGTATTTTCTTTATACTTATTGAAGGTTACAACAAAAAGCGCACTCCAAAATACGAAGGCCTTTCTGACATTACCTATTCATTGGCTCTTTATATAGGTCTTTTTCAGCTTTTGGCTGCGGCATTCCCAGGAACCTCCCGTTCGGGAGCAACAATACTCGGAGCGCTTCTTTTAGGTGTGTCCCGTGTTGCCGCTTCGGAATTTACCTTTATCCTTGCTATTCCCGCTATGCTTGGGGCCAGTGTTCTTAAAATATTTGATTTTATGGAAAAGGGTGTAGCGCTCAGAAATAACGATATTATTTTCCTTTCGGTAGGTACTGTAAGTGCATTTATAGTGTCAGTGTTAGCAATTAAATTCCTTATGGGATACATTAAAAAGCATAATTTTGAGGTGTTCGGTTATTACCGAATTGCCCTTGGTATTATAGTGCTGTTGTCTTTTGGACTTATTATTAAATAGTTCTTGACTTTTTATAAGGATTCTATTAAAATGATTAAAACCGATGAGTAAGAAGAGTAATTTACTTTTAAATTCACAGAGAGCTGTTAAGGGTGGAAGACAGTAATATTGAAGTAAATGAATGGGCTTACGAGGGCAACCTGAAATAAAAGTAGGGAAGACGGATGCCGACCGTTACAGCGGATAGCATATAGTAGTATGTGAAGTGTGCCGAAAGGCAAAGTCGGGTGGTACCGCGGAAAGTTTTTTCGTCCCGAGTCTGTGCAAACAGACTCGGGCTGTTTTATTTTTAAAAAGGAATGTGTTTTATGTGTATATTGTCAAGACGATGGCGTCTTTTGGGTTGATTTTTCACAAAAATGTGTTATTATATAATTATGTTTACGGAGGAAATAAAAAATGATTTATAACGGAATTGATTTTGATACTTATCTTAAAAACTATCCTAATGAGGATGGCTATTTTGGAAAATATGGCGGTATGTACGTTGATGACCGTCTCAAAAAGGCTATGAATGAAATTACTCAGGCATATTTCACCATTTGTAAGTCCAGAAAGTTCATTGATGAGCTAAGAAGAATAAGAAAGGAATTCCAGGGCAGACCTACTCCTATTTCTCACCTTGAACGTCTTTCTAATTCTCTTGGCAACGTTCAGCTTTACGTAAAGCGTGAAGACCTTAACCACACAGGCGCACACAAATTAAATCACTGTATGGGTGAAGCGTTACTTGCTAAATATATGGGTAAGAAAAAACTTATTGCCGAAACGGGCGCAGGTCAGCACGGCGTTGCTATTGCTACCGCTGCTGCATATTTCGGTCTTGAATGTGACGTTTATATGGGTAGTGTTGATATTAAAAAACAGGCTCCCAACGTTGCAAGAATGAAGATACTGGGCGCAAACGTAGTTGAGGTTACTCACGGACTTGCCACCCTTAAAGAAGCGGTGGATGCCGCATTTGAGGCTTATGCAAAGGATTACGAAAACAGCATTTACTGTATCGGTAGTGTTGTAGGCCCTCATCCTTTTCCAATGATGGTAAGAGATTTCCAAAGTGTTGTGGGAATTGAAGCCAGAGAACAGTTTATTGAAATGACAGGCGAACTTCCCGATGCGGTTGTTGCTTGTGTAGGCGGCGGTTCTAACTCTGCAGGCTTTTTCTCGGGCTTCTTAAACTATCCTGTTGATATTTACGGAATTGAACCCCTTGGAAAAGGTACTAAGCTTGGCGACCATGCGGCATCTCTACAGTACGGAACCGAGGGTGTTATGCACGGCTTTAACAGTATTATGTTAAAGGACGAAAACGGCGATCCTGCTCCCGTTTACTCGGTTGCCAGCGGTCTTGATTATCCCTCCAGCGGTCCTGAACACGCCTTCTTAAATGAACTCGGCAGAGTTAAATATGACGTTATCGGTGACGATGACGCTATTGACGCTTTCTTTACTCTTTCCCGTCTCGAAGGTATCATTCCCGCTATTGAAAGCTCTCACGCCGTTGCATACGGTATGAAACTTGCAAAAGAAATGGGCAAGGGCAGTGTGCTTATTAACCTTTCGGGCAGAGGCGATAAGGACATGGATTATATTATTGAAAAATACGGAATAAGATAATATTAATTTGCGGAGGTTAAAAAAACCTCCGCATTTTTTTTTAAAAAAGTGTCACAAAATTAAAACTTGTGTCGTTATTATATATAGAAGGCTGAAAAGGAGGGAATTTTATGAAGTGCGAAGAAACGGCTATCTTGGATAACCGACAGGAAAGATTTAAAGAAATTTATGAAAAGTACTGTCGGCTTATGAAATACATAGCGCTGAAAAATTTAGGCGATGAAACACTCGCTGAGGATGCCGTACAGAATGCCTTTATAAAAGTATTCAGATTTATTGAAAAAATCGAAGAAATTGATTCTCCTAAAACCCGAGCCTTTTTGGTTTGTATAACTGAAAATTGTTGTAAGGATATATCGAAAATAGAATATAGACAAAGGATTAAGCAGTTAAAACTATTTAGTGAAAAAGGTTATGAAAAGCAGATTTTGGATATTGACGCTGTTGAAGAAAAAGAATTTGTTGGACAACTGGATAAGCTTCCCGAACAATTGAGAATGGTTTTAATGCTCAGGTTTTATTATGAAATGTCTTTTGATGAAATAGGAGAGGCTTTGGGAATATCAAATCAAAATGTAAGAAAACGGCTTGGGCGTGCGCGAAAATATGCTATAAAAATTTTAAAGAAAGGGGCACAGTAAAATGAAAACTACCGAAAAAGAAGAAAGGCTATATAAGGAAGCCTTTGATGAGTACGTAAAAAATCAAAAAATGCCAAGTGAAGATGAACTTGGCATGGTGGAATTTTCCCCTGAATTTGAAGAAAGAATGGAAGCACTTTTAAAGGGTGAAAAGCCCCTAAGGGTAGTAACTCCTAAAAAGGTTTTAATGAAAATAGCCTCTGTCTTTATAGTTTGTTCTCTTTTGGCAAGTGTTTGTGTAGTAGGAATTTTTGCCGAGCCTAACGATAACGAAACAACCATTAAGGATATAATTGAACTTCACAATTCGGTTATGTATAAAACTGATAAGGTACGTAGTTGTTATTACGGTTTTTCTTACCTTCCCGAAGGATATAATACCGAACTGTCAGGCGGAGGGAAAGACAACTATATTAAAAGTGGTTTTAAAAACGAAAAAGAAGAACAAATAATGCTTATTCAGTATATGGATAATATACCGTTGCCGGAAATTGACAGGTTTGGCGTAAAATATGAAAAAATAGAGGATGGCTTATATATCTATAACATTAATAACGGTAAAAGCAGATATATTTGGAGTGACCTTGGATACGTTTTTGAAATCAGAACGGATAATTGCTCTAAGGAAGAAATTTTGAAAATGAGCAACAATTTAGTAGTAATATAATCGTAAAAGGGGGGTAAATATGAAGAGAATAATTGCAGTATTATTAAGCCTTGTTGCTATAGTTTTAATCTTTACCGGATGTGCCGATAAGGAACAACCTA
Organism: Acutalibacteraceae bacterium; assembly: GCA_045533195.1. Taxonomy (GTDB): domain Bacteria; phylum Bacillota; class Clostridia; order Oscillospirales; family Acutalibacteraceae; genus SIG607. Next base: position 120,080 of record JAZSHI010000007.1, on the reverse strand, counting down.
AGGCTTGGATTGACGACATTGACGTGCTATTTGCGAAAACTAAAAGAATGAACGAAAGTGAAGTGCATAATCTTTTGGGTGAGCCTTTGGCGCATGTAGTTGACCAGAGAAGCGATATTTATCTTGACAACCAAGAGGTCGCAGTGTTTATCTTTTACGACGAGGAAGAAGGAACCGTTATAAGAATAGAACGGGAAAAATCCTATGAGACTCAGGAAACTTATTTGAATGCTGAAAAAAGGTGCCAAATAATGAATAAGCTTATGGGCAAAAGCCGAGAACAGATAATTGAGCGGTACGGTGAGTTTGATAAGATTTCAAAAAACTCAGCAGTCTGCAGATACAAGGATTTTGAAGATGCAAAGGTTATAATTTATTTTGATGAAAGCGGCATAGCCGAAAAGCTTATAATAAAAGTTAAGGACGAAGAGGCAAACAACAGCGATGAAAATGTTTCGTCAAAGGATGAAACGTTAGATGCCGATATGCTTCTTAACGATACGGAAAAACTGAGTGAAACGGTTATTGGAATGGGGTTGCGCGATTTTCTTAATATTTTTGGCGATCCCGACGGAGTTATGGAGGAAGATGACTGCCGAGTTTATTTTGACGGCGATAAAAACTGTGTGTTCTTCTATTTTGATGAACTACGCAGAGTAAACGCTATAGATAGGTTACTCGTATCCGATATCGAAAATAAGGATTATTATTGCTTGTCCGATGAACAACTGCTTACCGCTCTTATGAATGAGCTGATGGGCAAAACAAAAAAAGAGATAAGTGCTGAGTATGGCAGAACCCGATATATTTTGACTACTCTCAATGCCTATGGCTATACTAATTTGTACGGAAAACGCGTGAACCTGTATTACGATAAGGATAACCTACTTGAGAAAATTGAAATAAACGTAGAAACAAATGATTTTGCCGATAAGGATATTTCTGAAATCAGGAAAAAGTCTATAGGTCTTTCTCCCGATGACAACAGATATTTTATAGATGCTTACCGAGGCTACGTAGATAGCGAAAATTGTGTAGTTCGTCTTAACAGCAGGGGCGATGCAATCGTCCTGTATTACAGTGAGGGCGGTAATACAATAAAAAGGGTTGAAAAACTGGACGGAGAAGCAATTAAACTGCAGGGTGCTAAGAATGATATTGAAAAAATGGTAACGGTTTTACATCATTTTTCAGGCAAGGAAAAAGAACAAATAGAAAAAGAATTTGGTAAACCTGATATTAAGATTGAATTTTCGGATGATTATATGGGATACGAAAATATATACGGAAATAAACTTATGGTTTTATATAATACCGATGTTGTTATGAATAAAACTGAAATGATCTACGTTTATATGTATTAAAAAAACTTCTGCAACAAATTAGCTCACGCCACGAGGACGGCATTTGTTGCAGAAGTTTTTTAATGTATTTCGCCTATAAGGCAGTTGTTTTCTCTTCCTGTTATTCTGATGTTTAAAATTTTTCCCGTGACGGTGATGTCGGACTTTACTTTTACCTGACAGTAGTTTTCGCTAAAGCCGTGATAATATCCGCCTTCTTCCTTTGTTTCAAAAAGTACGGTACAGCTTTTGCCTATCATGCACTCTAAGAAGTCTTTTTGGGTTTTTAAGGTTGCCTCTATCATTTCTTTGCTTCGTCTTGATTTTTCGCTTTTATCCACTTGGTTTTTCATATTATAGGCAATGGTGCCTTCCCTTCTTGAATAGGCGAAAACGTGGGCAGATGCAAAACCGATTTCCTTTGCAAAGTTAAGGCTACTGTTAAATTCTTCCTGTGTTTCTCCCGCAAAGCCTACCATAATATCGGTGGTAATGGCGGCGTTACTAAAACTTTCTCTGATGCGTTTTACTAAATCTCTGTAAAATGCGGTGTCATAATGGCGGTTCATTCTTTTTAGTGTTGCATCACAGCCTGACTGGAGAGATAGATGAAACTGAGGACAGAATTTCTCCTGAGCCCTTAAGCGATTTAACATTTCGTCACTTATGTGGTCAGGCTCCAGTGAACCTAATCGCACTCGTTTGATTGAAGGCACAGCGCATACTGCATCAACGGCATCGCATATATTTTTTCCTGTTTCCTTGCCGTAAGAGGTTAAGTTGATACCGACAAGTACAATTTCGCAAAAGCCTTTTTCACCGAGCGAGCGAGCTTCCTCTTTAATGCTTTCGATACTTCTTGAACGAATACTGCCTCTGGCAAAAGGAATAATACAATAGGTACAGTATCTGTCACAGCCATCCTCAATTTTCATAAATGCGCGGGTGCGTTCTTCAAAATCGGTTATATAGGGAGTGTTAAAGTTTTCACTTCTTTCGTGCTTTGAGATTTTTACTATTCTTTCGCCGTTTTCCAAAAATCTTTTAACTAAAAGCGGAATTTCCTTAGGGTTAGTGTTTCCGACAATAATATCCGCTTCAGGCAGTTTATCGGCTATATCGGGAAAAGCCTGAGGCATACAGCCGGCAAGAACGATTACGCCTTTGCAAATCGCACGGTATTTTCTAAGCATCTGTCGGGTTTTTCTATCGCTTTCAGCTGTTACAGTGCAGGAGTTTATTATAAAAACGTCACATAGAGCGGCATCGGTTATAACAATGTCGCCCTGCTTTTCGAATAACTCACGCATAACCTGAGTTTCGTATTGATTAACTTTACAGCCTAAAGTAAAAAAGCCGATTTTCATATTATCACTCCAAAGATACATTTTACTATAAAACACTCAAGTTTGCAATACTTGACTTTTTCTGAAAAAAAGAGTAAGATAAACCACAGAAAACTATATGGAGGTTTTTCTATGATTACCGCGCAGGTTCTTTTAAATAATATTGAAAATGTAAATCTTTTTGTAGCTAAAATGAGTCAAAAAGATTATGATGTTGATTTAAGCTCTGGCAAATATCTTGTGAACGGTAAATCAATGATGGGTGTTTTAAGTCTTGACCTTACAAAGCCTGTTACCATTACTGCCGAAACAGATGACCAAACTTTTTTAGAGGAAATAGACGAATATATAGTAAAAAAATAAGAGGCATCGCCTCTTATTTTTTTACGGTTATAAGCTTTTTACCTTCAAGATGAAGGTGATTATCGTAAATATCAGCGCTGAGTGTTCTGTGGGTTACAAGAAGAACGGTTTTATCTTTAAGCTTTTTAAGATTAATCAGCAACTGGTTTTCGGTTTCGCTGTCAAGAGCGGCTGTGGCTTCATCAAGAAGCAACACGGGAGTATCGCAAAGCAGAGCTCTCGCAAGGGCAATTCTACTTGCCTGTCCTTCTGAAATGCCAAGACCGTCTTCACCGATAAATGTATCAAGCCCATCGGGAAGTGAAGCTATCCAACGCGTAAGCACTGCAGTATCGATTGCGAATTTGATTTTTTCTTCTGTAGCGTTATTACAGCATAGCGTAAGATTTTCTCTTATGGTGCCCGAGAGAATCATATTTCCTTGAGGAACGTAGGAGAAAAAGGCGCGTGTTGAGGAATTTATATCGTATTTGCTGTCGAATTTAAGACTTCCTTCACCGCTTAAATAACCGAGGAGTAATCTGAAAAGCGTACTTTTGCCTACACCGGATTCCCCCGTAATGACCGTAATGCTTCCTCTTTCAATACTAAAGGTGCAGTCGCTTAAAATAGGCGTATCACCGTAGGAGAAGGAAAGGTCTTTTGCATCAATAGAGGTGAAAACGTCATTTATAGCATTAAAGACATCCTTGTGAAGCGGAAGGATTTCGTCCTCTAAATCGAGTAATTCGGCAAGTCGCTCTGCAGATGCTGTCATACTGAAATAAGCGGGAGCAATTGAGGAGATACTTTGCAACGGTGCGCGAAGCTGAGAAATAATCTGCAAAAAGGCAATAAGTGCGCCGTAGGTTACGGTATTTGCCTGAATTCCCTTTGCTCCCCATAAAAGAACAAGGAAGTAGCCTAAGGTAAAAAACAGAGAAAGTCCTGTTGAATAGATAATATTAAGTGTGTTTTTTGTGATTTTTAAATCATAATTTTCTTTTTGTAAATGAGCCAACTTTTTATTTGTGGGAGAAAGGGAGGAAAAGGATTTAATAATAGATAGGTTTTTGAAATTTTCCTGTAAAAACGAACGAAGCCTACTTTCACTTTGCAGATAGTTTTTATGTAAAGAGCGGTATCTTATTCCGATAAGTTTGCAAACAAAGGGAACTAAAATTCCCAAAACGATAAGTGCGCTGGCAAATTTCCAGTCAATGATTAAAATGGCAACAGCACCAGAAATAATTTTTGCAATAATCGAAGCAATGGCAGGCGCAAGGGAAGAAAGGGAAGAGGAAACTACGTCAACGTCGGAAGAAAAACGAGTAAGTAAATCCCCTGAATGATAACTGCTTATTTGACTATAACTTTTGGTTAAAACAGCAGCGAAAAGATTCTTTTTGATGCTGATTGCAATTCTTCCCGATGCGGCTGTCTTAAAGTGGGAAACGGCAGCCGAAAAAACTACCTGCAACAAAATAACGGCAATAATGGTTATGCCCAGCAGGGTAAAATTTTGTTGCTTTTCTGCTGTGGCAATATCTATTATCTTTTTGGAAACGAGAGCAAGAAAAACGTAGGTAACAGAAGCAAGAACGGACAAAAAAGAGGAAACGAATATTCTTCCTTTTTGTCCCGCTATCGCATTTTTTAATAACCTTTTTACTGTGGAGGAGGGCTTATTCAATTATCTCGTGCTCCCTTAAAACGTTAAGAAAAACCGTAATATCGCTTTTTGCCGATGCATTGTCAATTTCATATTCATCGGTAAGGGCTGTCAGTAATTCCTGTTCTGTCTTTTCGTTTTCAAGTTGTTTCCACAAAAAAGCGGCGGTTTCGTTTAGTGTAATTGCGGCATTGAAATTAAGCGCGTTGCTTCCGACGGGAACAACCACGTTTTGTCCTGCAACTGTGCGTAAAATGAATCCTTCTTTGATTTTCATATGCGTTTCCTCCAGTATATATTTCTTTTTTATTATACAATATTATAATTTATATTGCAAGTAGAACCGAAATTATATATAATAGTATATATAATTTATTCAATTCTTATTCTTGACGGAGGAAAAAATATGGACAGTTACAGCGAACATCTTATAGCTATGCGTAAAGATGCTAAGGCAAAGGGGGCTTTAGTATTTTTGTGGTTATCAATCATTGGTATTGCGGTGGCATCTTTTTTATTACTGCGTCTTCCTATGCCTCTTGTTTTAACAGGCGTAGCTCTTTATTTGGGTGTGAGATTTTCGAAAATGCTTAACGTTGAATACGAGTATATCTTAACCAACGGCGAAATGGACGTTGATATGATAACGAGTAAAACGAGCCGCAAACGTCTTATTTCTTTTAAGTGCAGCGATATTGAAAAAATCGAACCCTATGAAAAGGGTTGTGCGCTTTACGAAAAGGGAAATTACGATAAAAAGAATATTTACTGTAACGCAACGGACAGCGACGTTTACTGTGTTGTGTTTAAGCATAAGGTTGCGGGTAAGGTGTGTCTTGTTATGCAGCTGCCCCAAAAGATGCGTGATAATATGTTGCCGTTTTTGAATAAACTGGTAGCAAGAGAGGCTTTTAAATAATGAAAGTTTTTTCTTCTTTAAATATAAGAAAAATTGAACAAAATGCCAACAAAGGCGGAATTTCTTTTCTTGATATGATGGAAAACGCAGGAGCAGGTGCGGTAAAGGAAATTCTTAAAAGAATTGAAGTGGTCGGTAAAACCGTGGTTATAGTAGCAGGTGGCGGCAATAACGGCGGTGACGGTTATGCGGTAGCCCGTCTTCTTGAAAACGAGGGGGCTTTTGTCCGTATTTTAAAAACAGATGAACCTTCTACCGATACTGCAAAGGAAATGGCTGCCCGTTTTTTCGGAGAGGTTACCTCCTTTGAAGTCTCTTATCTTTATGAAGCTGACATAATAATTGATGCTCTTTTCGGAATCGGTCTTTCTCGCATTTTGGATGAAAAATATGCTGAAATCATCAAAGTGATAAACAGCAGCAGCGCCGTAAAAATTTCTCTTGATATACCGTCGGGTGTTTTTGCTGACAGTAACGAAGTGAAAATTGCCGTAAAGGCTGATTTGACAACTACCTTCATAGCACGAAAGCCGTCTTCGGTTTTGTATCCTGCCGCCGAGTTTTACGGCGAATGTGTGACGGTGGATATAGGCACTCCGTCTAATGCCTTTGACGGTATAGATGAAGTGGGCGAAATTATTCCTGCACCCTTCTTTGAAAAAAGAAGTCCAAACACTCATAAGGGTAGCTTTGGCGCTTTGTCTCTTATCTGCGGAAGCTTTGGTATGGCGGGGGCGGCTGTGCTTAGTGTGAAAGCGGCTCTGAGAAGCGGGGTAGGTCTTGCAAAGGTTACCCTTCCCGAAAGTATTTATCCTATTGTTACTTTAAGCGCTCCCGAAGCGGTGTGTAACGTATATAATGAGAGTCATAACCCAAAAGAAGTAATAGAAAAGGCGCTTATGGGAGCAAAGGCTGTAGTTATCGGTTGCGGTCTGGGTGTAAGTGAGTTTTCTAAAAAACTTCTTAAAGAGGTTATAGATAGCTATAAAGGAACGCTTATTATTGATGCTGATGGTCTAAACCTTATGGCTTCCCACATAGAATGTATAAAACATTCGGGAGCAGATATTATACTGACTCCGCATCCTGCTGAAATGTCAAGGCTTTGCGGTGTGAGTGTGGAAGCTATAGAAAATGACCGTGTCGGATATGCGAAAAAACTTGCCGAAAATCTTGGCTGTACCGTGGTTTTAAAGGGAAATATTACTGTAGTTGCAAGTAAGGGTAAAGTTTATTTTAATCTTACAGGCAACGCAGGTATGGCAACAGGCGGAAGCGGTGACGTGCTTTCGGGAATTATGGGCGGTATTGCCTGTATTTTGTCCGATAGTGAGGATATTGCCGTAAGCAGCGTTTACGTTCACGGCGTGGCAGGGGATATGGCAAGTAAAAAATACGGCGAAATTTCCGCACTTCCTACAGATACGGTTTCTTTCCTTCCCGAAGTTTACAAAGCTTTAGGGGAGATATAAATGAAAAAAATCATATGCGCTTTGCTTAGTCTCGTACTTTTATGTTCGTGCTCTTCTGAAAAGAACGTAAGAGTTATTAATAGGAACTTAAGCTATAAGGCGCATATTTTTTATTTTGATAAAGAATACGATATATTTTGCAATGTAAGTGAGCAGGGAGCAGAGTACAGCGTTATCGACGGGCAGATAAAAGGCTTTAAAGCAACTGTGAATAAAGAGGGCATAAAGGTAGGCTTTGGAAATCTGGAAAAAGATACAAAAAACAAAAGTATGTCGGTTTTTTCCGTTCTTTACGATATAACTGAATTTTTCGATACAGACGAATATAAAACAGAAAGAGACGGAGGGAATTATTTTGTTGACGGTGAAATGGATTTTGGAAAATTCCGTTACCTTTTAACTCCTGCAGGACTTCCCATAAGCGTAAGAAGTGAAAATGGAAAATTTTCTGCCCAATTTTATGATATTGCTCTCAAAAAAGTTAAGTAACTGTTAAAAAAATCTGAATTTTTAAATTTTTTTATTTTTACTATTTACATAACTCAAAAAAAGTGTTAAAATGTTAGCGTATGAGAATATGTCTTAAGACATTCTCCACCATTATATAAGGGGGATTTTATCCATGGCAAGAAAGTTTAAAACTATGGACGGTAACAATGCTGCTGCATACGTATCCTATGCGTTTACAGAAGTTGCAGGTATTTATCCTATTACCCCGTCCAGCCCTATGGCAGACTATACTGATCAGTGGTCGGCTCAGGGACTCAAAAACATTTTCGGTACTACCGTAAATGTAGTTGAAATGCAGTCTGAAGCTGGTGCTTCCGGTACTGTACACGGCTCTTTGGCAGCAGGTGCTCTTACTACCACCTATACTGCTTCTCAGGGTCTTCTCCTCATGATTCCGAATATGTATAAGATAGCCGGTGAGCTTCTTCCCTGCGTATTCCACGTTTCTGCACGTTGTGTAGCTTCTCACGCTCTTAACATCTTCGGCGACCACTCTGACGTTTATGCTTGTCGTCAGACAGGTTTCGCTATGATGGCTGAAACCAACACTCAGGAAGTTATGGACCTCGGCGCTGTTGCTCACCTTGCAACTATCGAAGGCAGAGTTCCTTTCATCAACTTCTTCGACGGTTTCCGTACCTCTCACGAAATCCAGAAGATTCAGGTTTGGGATTATGAAGATCTTAAAGAAATGTGCAATATGGATGCTGTTGATGCATTCCGTAAGCGCGCTCTTAATCCTGAGCGTCCTGTAATGCGCGGTTCTCATCAGAACGGTGATATCTTCTTCCAGAACAGAGAAGCTTGTAATAAATATTATGACGAACTTCCCGCAGTTGTTGAAAAGTATATGGACAAGGTTAATGCTAAGCTTGGCACCGACTATAAACTCTTCAACTACTACGGCGCACCCGATGCTGAGCGCGTAATCGTAGCAATGGGTTCTATCTGCGACGTTGCAGAAGAAGTTATCGATTACCTTACCGCTATGGGCGAAAAGGTTGGTCTTATCAAGGTAAGACTTTACCGTCCTTTCAGCGCTGCAAAATTTGTTGAGGCTATCCCTGCTACCGCTAAGGCTATTGCTGTACTTGACCGTACCAAAGAGCCCGGCGCTATCGGCGAACCTCTCTATCTTGACGTTGTATCTGCTCTTGCTGCTACCGGCAGAAAGGTTGATACCGTTATCGGCGGCCGTTACGGTCTCGGTTCTAAAGACACTCCTCCTTCAAGCGTATTCGCTGTATATGACGAACTCGCTAAGGATGCTCCTAAAGCACAGTTCACCATCGGTATTAACGATGATGTTACCTACCTTTCTCTTGAAGAAAAACCTGCTCCCAATACCGCAGCTGAAGGCACCAAGGAATGCAAGTTCTGGGGTCTCGGCGGTGACGGTACTGTAGGCGCTAACAAAGACTCTATCAAGATTATCGGTGATCACACCGACAAATATGTTCAGGCTTACTTCCAGTATGACTCTAAGAAGACCGGCGGTATCACCATTTCTCACCTTCGTTTCGGTGATAAGCCCATTAAGAGTCCTTACTACATCAACAAAGCTGACTTCGTTGCTTGTCACAACCCCTCTTATGTAATCAAGGGTTACAAGATGGTTAACGACGTTAAGCCCGGCGGTACATTCCTTATTAACTGTCAGTGGACTCCCGAAGAACTCGGCAACCACTTAAATGCTGAAGCTAAGCGCTATATTGCTAATAACAATATTAATCTTTATACCGTTAACGCTATTGACCTTGCTGCTGAGATTGGTCTTGGCAAACGTACCAACACCGTTCTTCAGTCTGCATTCTTCGCACTTTCCGGTGTTCTTCCCAGAGAAGATGCTATCGGTTATATGAAGGAAAAGGCTCAGAAGTTCATGAAGAAGGGCAAAGAAATCGTTGAAATGAACGAAAAGGCTATTGATGCCGGTGCTAATGCATACGTTAAGATCGACGTACCTGCTGATTGGGCTAACGCTGTTGACGCTGATGTTGCTAAAGTTGCTGAAGATTCTTCCAAGCTCGTTAAGATGGTAGAAAAGGTTATGAAGCCCGTTGCTCTTATGGATGGCGACGCTCTTCCTGTATCTGCTTTCATCGACCACGCTGACGGTACCTTCGAGCAGGGCGCTTCCGCATTTGAAAAACGCGGTGTTGCTGTTATGGTTCCTGCTTGGAACAATGAAACCTGCGTAGGCTGTAACAAGTGCGCTTACGTTTGTCCTCATGCTACTATCCGTCCTTTCGCACTTTCTGCTGAAGAAAAGGCTGCCGCTCCTGAGCACATCAAGATCGCAGTTAAAGAAAAGACTGTTACCAATAAGGGTTACTCCTATACTCTCGCTGTATCTCCGCTTGACTGTATGGGTTGCGGCGTATGTATCGGCGAATGTCCCACCAAGTCTCTTACTATGGTTGGTACTGAATCTCAGCTTAAAGAACAGGAAGTATTTGATTACTGCGTAGCTAACGTTACCGAAAAGGCTGACGTTGCAAGTGATGCAAACGTTATTACTTCTCAGTTCAAGAAGCCCTTACTCGAATTCTCCGGTTCTTGCGCAGGTTGTGCAGAAACCGCTTACGCTCGTCTTGTTACCCAGCTCTTCGGTGACAGAATGTACATCTCTAACGCTACAGGTTGTTCTTCTATCTGGGGCGGTCCTGCTGCTACATCTCCCTACACCGTAAATGCTGACGGTCACGGTCCTGCTTGGGCTAACTCACTCTTCGAAGATAATGCTGAGCATGGTCTTGGTATGTATCTCGGTCAGAAGGCAATCAGAGACAGACTTATCGCTTTAGTTGAAGAAATGGCTGCTTCCGACAAGGCTTCCGCTGAGTTCAAGGCTGCTGCTGAAAACTTCCTTAATACTGCTAATGACGGTAAGGCTAACAGCGCTGCTGCTGAAGCACTTCTTAAAGAAGTTGAAAAGGCTGCAGAGGCTGGTTGTCCCACAGCTCCCGAAATTCTTGCTAACAAAGAATTCCTCTCCAAGAAGTCTGTATGGATCTTCGGTGGTGATGGTTGGGCTTATGATATCGGTTTCGGTGGTTTGGATCACGTACTTGCAAGTGGTAACGATGTAAACGTAATGGTATTCGATACCGAAGTTTACTCCAACACCGGCGGTCAGGCTTCCAAGGCTTCTCAGATAGGTCAGGTTGCTCAGTTCGCTGCTGCCGGTAAAGCTATCGCTAAGAAGAGTCTTGCTGAAATCGCAATGTCTTACGGTTATATCTACGTTGCACAGATTGCTATGGGTGCTGATCAGGCTCAGACCTTAAAGGCTATCCGTGAAGCAGAAGCATATCCCGGTCCTTCTATTGTTATCTGCTATGCTCCTTGCGAAATGCACAGCATTAAGGGTGGTATGGTTAACTGCCAGAAGGAAATGAAGAAGGCTGTTGATTGCGGTTACTGGAATATGTTCCGCTTCAATCCTGCTCTTAAGGCAGAAGGTAAGAATCCCTTCAGTCTCGATAGCAAACCCGCTACCGGCGACTACAAGGAATTCCTCCTTGGCGAAGCTCGTTATGCTTCTCTTACCCGTGCATTCCCCGAGCGCGCAGAAGAACTCTTCGACAAAGCAGCTGAAACTGCTAAGGCAAACAGAGCTCATCTTGAAAAGCTCGTAGAACTCTACGGTAAATAATTAAATACCATATAAAAAATGCTGAGGTGTAAAAACCTCAGCATTTTTATTTTATAAAGCGTCTTTATATCCTAATCAATTTGCCAATCGATAGGGGCAAGACCGTTTTTAATAAGTATTTCATTTGTTTTAGAAAAATGTTTGCATCCAAAGAAACCGCGGTAGGCGGAAAGGGGACTTGGATGAGGGCAGGTAAGCTTTATATGAATAGGGTTAGTGATTATCTCTGCCTTCTGTCTTGCAGGAGAGCCCCAGAGTAAAAATACTACAGGGGTATCTTTTTTATTAAGTTCGCTTATAACTCTGTCGGTAAAGGTTTCCCAGCCCATACCTTTATGTGAATTTGCCAGACCTTTACGTACCGTTAAAACGGTATTAAGCATAAGAATTCCTTGCTCTGCCCATTTTGTAAGTTCGCCATGTGTGGGGATTTTAAAGCCTATATCATCATGAAGCTCTTTGTAAATGTTTACAAGGGATGGAGGAGGAGTAACACCCTTTAATACCGAAAAGCAAAGACCGTGTGCCTGATTTGGCTCGTGATAGGGGTCTTGTCCTAAAATTACCACCTTGGTATCCTTAAAGGATGATGCTTTAAGGGCTGAAAAAATATTGTTCATATGAGGATAAATTGTTTTTGTGCCATATTCTTCCTTTAAAAATTGTCTTAGTTTTAAATAATAAGGCTTATTAAATTCATCCTCTAAAATTTCATCCCAATCGTTACCTAAATGTACCAACTGCCTCACTCCTTTTCTTCATTTTATGGTTGTGTCAAATTGTGCATAACAACAAGCTTTTTCTTATATTTAATATAACATTTTTTATAAAGATTTTCAAGATGTATATGAGAATATCCATACCGATTCATTGAAAGTCATACTACAAGAAATGCCGTTTAAAATTTTGTTTTTAAACAGTTTGAAAGATGAAAGTATTTATGGTTATTTCTGCCGTGACTTTGATATAGCTATTGAATTTGCAAATATAATATGCTATACTTTAATTGTGACTGGGGACGGCACCCATAACAAAAAACAGTATCACACATTTACAATAAGGGGATGATACCCATAGAAAAAAACATTTTTGTTGTAGATGAACAAGGAAATGAATATGAGGCGACCTACCCCAAAAGGGCAAAAGGTCTTGTTAAAAATGGCAGGGCACGCTTCATAGATGAAAATACTATATGCCTTGCGTGTCCGCCTAATAATATGGAGGATAACAATAATATGTCAAATACAGTAAAAACCACAACAAAACCAAAAGAGAAGCTTACAACCAATTATGTTCTCAATCAAATAGAACAAATTGTCAAAGATAATGAGTATATTCATAATGCTTTAGAACAACTTGCTTTAATGCCAAAGTCAGAACCTGGTGATATTGCAGGTCAAGAAAAAGCAAAAGCAATAGGCGACATTGTTCGGTGCAGAGAAGCAACAAATCAACAAGCATTAAGATTATACGAAAAAATGTATGATGATTTAAAACCTCGCGAAGAAACAACCAAAAACAAAGCTTTAGAAATGATTTCGGGAATCGTAAAGGAAATGGCATTTTATGAGTCAGAACAGGGTGCGCAAATTCTTTCGGATATGTTAGATACAATCAGACATATTGATTAAAAACAAATAATCTGTCGGAGATTTTCTTCGGCAGATTTTTTGTCTTTGTTGTAACATAAACATATCATAAACGACATAAAATCGCAATATAAAACACAAATTCTACTGTTGGTAGAGAGGTCTTTTTTTATAGTAGAATGGGCATCTTTTACTGTAGGTTGAATGTTTTACGGCACTTAGAGTAAAATATATGTGCAAAATGCAAAAAGGAGTTTATTTATGAGCGAATTTATTCTTAGTGCCTGTTCGACGGCTGACATTTCAAAATCACATTTTGAAGAAAGAAACATTAACTATATCTGTTTCCATTATAATCTTGGCGGTACCGATTATATTGACGATTTAGGCGAAAGCGTACCCTTTAACGATTTTTATGCTCGTATGGTTGCGGGGGAGGATACCCGTACTTCCCAGATAAATGTTGATGAATATATTAAATATTTCAGAACATTTTTAGAGAACGGTAAAGACGTACTTCATCTCAGTCTTTCTTCAGGACTTTCGGGAAGCTTTAATTCGGCTAGAAATGCCGCTGAAATTTTAAGAGAAGAATTTCCTGATAGAAAGCTTTATATTGTAGATTCGCTGGGAGCTTCATCGGGCTATGGTCTTTTTATAGATAAACTGGCCGATTTAAGAGATGAAGGCAAAAGCATTGATGAAATAAGAGTATGGGCAGAAGATAACCGCCTTAAGTTGCACCATTGGTTTTTCTCAACAGACCTTACATTTTACGTTAAGGGCGGCAGAGTATCAAAGGTTTCGGGCTTCTTTGGCGGTATGCTTGGAATTTGTCCGCTGCTGAATATGAATTATGAAGGAAGACTTATTGCAAGGGAAAAAATCCGTTCTAAGAAAAGAGTAATATCGGCAATAGTCGATAAAATGGAACAACATTGTAAGAATGGTCTTGACTATAATCAGAAATGCTATATTTGTCATTCGGACTGTTTAGTAGATGCACTTGAGGTTAAAAGACTTGTTGAAGAACGCTTTAAAAAGCTTGACGGCGAAGTGGAAATCAACTGGATAGGTACTACCATAGGCAGTCATACCGGCCCCGGTACAGTTGCGCTTTTCTTCTGGGGAGACGAGAGAAAAGATTAATAGTTGCAATTTTTTTAAAATTATAGTACAATAAACCTGGCGTAAAGCTAATCTTTCATAAAGAGAGGGTTTATTTATGATTTGTAAAAATTGCGGAATTGAAATTAATGATGACAGCAAATTTTGCGTAGGCTGCGGAATTGCTGTTGAACAGCCTGTTGCTGAGGCTCAGCCTGTAGCAGAACCCGTGGTAGAAGCACAGCCTGTTGTTGCTCAGCCTATATATCAGCAGCCCGTATATCAGGAGGCGCCTGCTCAAAAAGAAATTACTGTAGAAGACCTTCCTGATCACCTAAAGCCTGTAGGCGCATGGGGATATTTTGGACTTCAGCTTCTTTTCTCTATCCCTATTGTAGGCTTCGTTTTCCTTATCGTGTTCTCTTTCTCAAGAGGAAATCTTAACCGCAGAAGCTTTGCACGTTCTTATTGGTGCGCTGCATTAGTAGGCGTAGCAATCTTTATGATTATACTCCTCTTTGTTGCTGTTTTAGGTTTTAGCGCAAGAGATGTTGTTGATGAATTTAGATACTATTAATAGTTAGTAAAAAAACGCCTCAGGCTTAGCGTGATACTCTTAACGGAGTATCACGCTAAACGATGTTTGCCCTTGCGGGCAAGTGATGTTGACTTCGTCAGTGATGTTCACTGCGTGAGTGATGTTGCGCCTTCGGCACAGTGGGCAAACATCACATCACTGCGAGCTTGTATTTGCGTAGCAAATGGCGAGCAACATCATTATGAACGTAGAGAATAACATCACTTTTGCGTCAGCAAATACATCACTTACAGAAAAAAGAGAGAACATTTCGGTTTCCCGATTTGCTCTCTCTTTTCTGTTGTTAGTGGGTTTGGGCTACTGCCCAAGTGCATTTGTACTTACAAATGCGATGCTGGTTCTTAGCTGAATTTAAAAGAATTCTATTTTCTCCGATAAGAACAACACATTTTAGCCTGAGGCGTTTTTAGTTGTTAGATATTCTTTATCCAAACGGCTGCTTTGTTATCTTCGTCAAGCAGTTTTCCTGAACTTGCGTAATCGCAAAGTGTGATATATCCGTCTTCGGTCTTTACGTTTAGTGTGAGCAAGGTTTCGAAATCGGCAGTTGCTTTTTCAAAAGAAGCAATACCGTTTTCATTAACGATTTTTGCCGCTTTTGTCATATCGTATCCGAAACGTGAATCCTGAGCTAACATAAGAGGACCTCTTTGAAGAGCAATAGTGTTCTTCGCTTCGGGGTCTTCTTCATCATAAGTAGGAATAACTATACTGTTTGCGCCCCAGATAACCTTGTTCATAAGCACCTGATTACCATAGGGGATAGGTTTAACAACAGTAAGGGGCATATCGAAGACGATATCGATGACTTCTGTTGCGTTTTTACATATAATCTCATTGTATCCTGCTTTAACTTCGATTTCTGTTCCGTTTTGAGCGATTTTAGTGTTATTGCTAAAGGAAGGATTACGAAGCTTTAAGGTGAATTTTTCCTTGCCCAAATTGTTAACGGTGATTTTAACGGTATTATCATTAGGATATTTTGTGTCAATTTTTATTTCAACGGGACTGCCCTTTGGAGCAAAGGAGCGCATAACACCGTTTATATAAAGGTTTAGCGCCAAGCCATTTTCGGTGGTCATAAGAGCAGTTTTATGAACACTGCCTATACCTGCGCCTGCGATACATACGCAACAGCCATAATATTTGTTGTTCTTCATAACCTTAAGTCCGCCGATGTTTCCACCTCTGGTTCCCGTAGTTAGAGGACTGTAGCTTGTGAAGGGCAAAACAACAGGAACAATAGCAGGATTATTAGCGCGTTCTTCATCTAAGGTTGTGCTGTCAGCAAGTCTGCCTTCAACATTTACAGCACCCAAAAAACCGTTGTAGTATGAAATTTCGTAAGCATCAATATATTTGGGCTCGGCAGTCAAGAGGTTAAGCTGCATAAAGAACTTCATCAACGTTACGGTAACACAGGTTTCCTGCATAACGAAAAAGTTGGTGGTGTTTGACTGACGTACTTTAGAGTGGTCGAAAAGCTCGTGAGTACAGCCCGCAGAACCTATAACAGTAAACTCATCTTCTAAAATTAAATCGGCAAAATTAAGAATTGCGGTTTTGTACCACTCTTCTCCTGTTATTCTGTAAAGCTCTAAAAGTCCTTCAAAACAAGAGGTCGTTTCATAAGCCTTTGTAACGGGGTATTGGTGAAGCTTTAACTGTTTTTTTTCGGCTAAATGGAATACGTTTTCTACCCAACAACCGCCTTCGCTGACAATATATTTAGCAAATTTTAAAAATCTTTCCTCTCCGGTTATGTTATAAAGGCGTACAACAGGCTCTAAAACAGAAGAAGAATTAAGTCCGTACCAATGCTTTGCAGTACGGGTAATCGGAATTTTGCCTTCAACTCTATTGCCGAGTTTTGAAATAAGATAATCTACCTGACGGCACATAGAAGCTATAATTTCTTTTTCCAGCTCTTTATCTTCGTTTATTTCAAGGAAATACTGCATACCTAAAAGCACGTATTTTCTGCTCCAAATATCCCAACCCGTAAATTCCTGCGCTACGGTATAGGAGGATATTCTGCCCTTTTCATCCTGAGTGGTTAAAATGTGACGCACTGTTGCTGTTAAAACTTCAAGAAGCTTTTGATTTTTTGTGTAGGAATATACAAAACAAGCGCCTCGCATCATTTTGCCCCAATATTCACCGCGCCAGCCGGTGTCCGGACCGTCAATTTGGTCGGTAAACTGATTGGCGAAATCTATCCAAAGTTCTTCCTTTAAAGCCTGATTTTCTTCGGTGAATTTCATTGTTTTATGGGTGATTTCATCGAATTGATACTCGTTTTCATAGTTTATAAAGTGTTTATCGGTTTTAAGTCTGGGATAATTTGCTGTATTTTCCTTATAAAGCTTTAACATAATAAACCTCCATACTATATGTTTAGATTATTATACAACATTGACTGAAAAAAGCAATATAAAAAAGCGCTTTTTAGGTTTATATATCCAGCTTCCAATTTCCTGAAATAACTCTTGGTTCGCAGTCATTCCATTTGGTTTCGGGAGGAAGTACGCCGTAAACGTATTCGCTTTCCATACCTTCAATAGTGATTTCGCCCTCTTCGGTAATGGTAACTATAGCGTTTAGCGCATCCTTTGTGCACCAAGTGTTTTTGCTCATTGTATCAAGACCTAAAGAACGTTCATAGGTTTCTTTCGCTTCACCGTTTTCATATTCGGTATAGGTGTAGGTGTGTTCTTCGGTGTAGTGTTCACTACCCTTTAACTGCCACCAACTGTTTCTTGTGGTGTTCATATCAAGATAAAATACATTATCTATAATTTCGGCATTATTTGTATGTATATGACCGTTTATCGCCATAATAACTGTGCCCTTTTTAATGGAGTTGGCACAAGCAAAAAGATTTCTTACACGTGCAGCATCAGGTGAAGTACTTCTGAATTTGCCTGAATAACTGTCATGGCTTATAACAATACATTTTTTGCCTTCTTTAGCGGATTTAATGAGCACTTCTTCAAGCCAACAAAGCTGTGCGGTGCTAAGGCTGTTACCTAAAATATTTTCATTTGGAGGCCCCCAGCTGCCCGTACGGTTATGCTCCCAAAAGCCTTCCTTATTAAAGGAATAGTTGGTATCGGTACAGATTATACGGAAATTTTTGATGTCGGTATAGTAATAAGCAATACTTCCGTCGCCGATTTTACCGTCTTTGGTACCCCAAACGGCGTTTTTATCGTTGGTCAAAAACTTGGTTACATCACTCATTGTGTTTCTACACTCGAGCTCGTGATTGCCGTAAACACCGCAAACGGGAACGCCCATTTTGTTGTTTAAAAGTGGTTCTATTACTTCTTTGGAACCGTTATAATCATTACTAAAATCACCTGCGTGGAGGATTGCTTCAACCTGTTCTTTTTCTGCTCTCTCTAAAATTTTTAAAAGGTCATTTTTAGTTACAGCATACATTCTTTTTTTGTAATGAAAGTCTGCAAAAAGAGAAAATTTTAATGTTTTAGACATAATTATATCCTCGCTTAAAATTATTTTTCACTGTAGATGGGATACTGATTACAAAGCTCGATAACCTCTTTGGTAATAGCTTCCTTGCTGTTTTCAAAATCGGTAGCAACAAGCTTTAACCAATGGGCAATCTTCTTCATTTCTGCCTCTTTAAAGCCTCGGCTTGTAACGGCAGGGGTTCCGATTCTAAGTCCGCTGGTTACAAAAGGACTCTGAGGATCGGCAGGAATGGTATTTTTA
Source organism: Acutalibacteraceae bacterium (assembly GCA_045533195.1). Taxonomy (GTDB): domain Bacteria; phylum Bacillota; class Clostridia; order Oscillospirales; family Acutalibacteraceae; genus SIG607. The sequence continues at coordinate 101,786 of JAZSHI010000007.1, read as the reverse complement.
TTGGCGGTAATGTGAACTTCATCAAGCATATGTTCAAATTCCTTGCCGGTAAGGTTCATATTTCTAAGGTCTAAAAGCATAAGGTGGTTATCGGTACCGCCTGAAACAATATTAAAGCCTTCTTCTTTAAGAGCCTTTGCAAGACATTCGGCATTTTTAATAATCTGCTTCTGATATTCTTTAAATTCATCGGTAAGTGCTTCACCGAGAGCAACAGCCTTAGCGGCAATAATGTGCATTAAAGGACCGCCTTGAATACCGGGGAATATAGCCTTGTCTATCTGCTTAGCATACTGTTCCTTGCAGAGAATAAGGCCGCCACGGGGACCGCGAAGGGTTTTATGGGTAGTGGTGGTAACAACATCGGCATAGGGAACAGGATTTTCGTGAAGTCCTGCGGCAACAAGACCTGCAATGTGAGCCATATCAACGAGAAGATATGCGCCAACCTTGTCGGCAATCTCGCGAAAACGCTTAAAGTCAATGGCTCTTGCATAAGCAGAAGCGCCTGCCAATATAAGCTTAGGCTTATTTTCAATAGCAAGTTTTTCCACTAAATCGTAGTCGATAGTCTGTGTGGTTTCGTCAACACCGTAGGGAATGATGTTAAAATATTTACCGGAAATGTTAACGGGAGAACCGTGGGAAAGATGTCCGCCTTCAGAAAGATTCATAGAAAGAACGGTGTCACCCGTCTCTAAAAGAGCAAAGAATACGGCAAGGTTAGCACTTGCTCCCGAATGGGGCTGAACATTTGCGTGCTGGGCGCCAAAAAGCTTCTTTGCGCGCTGTCTTGCAATTTCTTCTACCTCGTCAACGAAGCAGCAACCGCCGTAATAACGTTTGCCGGGGTATCCCTCTGCATACTTGTTGGTAAGGGGAGTTCCTGCGGCAAGAAGAACGGCTTCGCTAACAATATTTTCACTTGCAATAAGCTCTATATTGTGAGACTGACGCTCGTTTTCTCTTTTAACCGAAGCATAAACTTCGCTGTCAAATTCACTTAATCTGTCGTAAAACATAATATATCTCCTTGATTTTTATATTATTTATGATTTTATCACACCGAGATAGATTTTGCAACCATATTAATCCATAAGTTCAAAATCGCTCTTTGGGTGCATACAAAGGGGGCAAACCCAATCTTCAGGCAGCTCTTCAAAGGGGATTTTTTCCTTGGAATCGTCATAAACAAAACCGCATATGATACAAACCCATTTTTTGCCGCCTCCCGACTGTTTTACGGGGGCAGGTTTTATATTTTTGTGGTAATAAGCATAGGTCACAGAAGGAGAAGAGGAAAGGTCGATAGTTTCGGTGACATCGGCAATAAAAAGAGTATGGGTGCCAAGGTCAACGGTGTTTTTTACCTTTGCGCAGATTACGGTATTAACGTTATTGTCCACGTAAACAATTCCGTTTTCACTTCTTTTAGCGTCTTTAGGCACCTTATCTTCATTTCTTCCGCTTTTAAATCCATACTGTGTAAACAGGTCAAAGGAAGCGCCTTCGGCAATAACCGAAACGTTAAATACGCCGGTACTTAGTATCATATCGTGGGTTAAATTGTTTTTATTTACAGTAATGCTTAAAGAAAGGGGAGAAGCGGTAACCTGAGATACTGTGTTTATAATACAGCCATTGTCTTTTTCTCCTTCTTTTGCGGTCAGAACGTAAAGACCGTATGAAATGTTGTTGAGTGCTTTTTCGTTAATCATTTGCGTCACCTTTCAGCAAGATAGTTTATATAAATAATTATAATGATTATAGTTTGTCGAAACGCCCAAAAGCGCTTCGACAAGCCGATTTTATCGGCTTTGCGCAATTAAATTTTCAAAGAATTTAATTGTGCACCATACTCATTGCAATGGGTTTAGTCAAATTATCACGGATAATTTGACCGCAAATTACATATTTGCGGTCGAAACAGTAACTAAAGTTTCTGTTTCGACTAACTAAAACCATTATAGCACAAGTGTCCCTGTGTTGACAATTAATATTTTTTGAATTATTATGAAAAATATTAGTGAGAAAGGAGAAAATATTGAATGCAAAATAAGTCACTGTATAAAATTGTGCGTTGCGGAATTTTTGCGGCAATAATCTGCGTAAGCTCCTTCATAGTTATTCCTATAGGAACAGTACCCGTGTCTGCTACTCTTCTTGCCGTTATGCTTTGCGCTTTGATTCTTTCTCCTTTTGAAGCTTTGAGTGCTACTTTTGTATATGTTATTATGGGCGCTGTGGGACTTCCTGTTTTTTCCGGCGGAAGCGGCGGCTTTGGTGTGCTTTTCGGTGTTACGGGCGGATATATATGGTCATATCCTTTACTGGCTTTAATAGTTTCACTTTTAACTAAAATTGAAATTAAAAACACGGTGTTTAGGTTTATTATTTCTTTATTAAGTTGCTTTTTAGGTATTGCCGTTTGCTATATTTTCGGGACGTTACAATATATTTTAGTGACAGACACTAATTTTTATACGGCATTAACTGTTTGTGTGGCTCCCTTTGTGCCTATAGATATAGTAAAGGCTTTAGCGGCGGTCGGTATAGGACTGCCTGTGAAAAATAGGCTTTAAAAATTATGAACTTACACTGGAAAAAAGAAAATAATAAAAGCTCTCGGTCTGAGAGCTTTTATTGTTTTCGTGTTGGTTTAACATTTGAAGCGGGGGTTATCTTGCCTTCAATAGTGCCGTTGGCTTTTTAAAAGGCTTTGATGTTTTCCCTTATTAATAAGCACCTGACTATTTACGCTTCTGCTTTCGTAATCGGCAATGTATGAAATTTTATTCAGCATTTCCTCCTCGATTCTGATTGAAACACTCTTATTAGCCATAAAATCATTTCATAACAAACATATTATACGTTTACTTTAAAAATAAAATGTGATATAACGTTAAAATGGATATACGGTGTATCTAAAATCGGCACAAAATTTTCGATTTCATGAATATTATGTTCTAAATATGTTTGGGGATTTTACACCGCGTTGAGTATTGTGTTACGTGCCTATAATAAGATAGCTGCAATATGCGTTTTTTGTATCGATATTTGGGGAAAGTTGTTGATTTCCAAAATAAAGTATGGTATAATCTTAAAGAAAAATGTTGATGTTTGTGTTGTGTATAGATTTTTACTTTGCCAAGTTGTTTGAATTCATATATACAAACTTGTTTATATTTCTAAGGCGGTGTAATAACTTGATAAATAAAAAAAGCAGACGCGGAGCTTCTAAGAGTATTATTCGCGGTATTGAGTGTCTTTTAGAGGTTGCCTTTTTATCTGTTTTATATTATGTTATGTGGCGTAATTACTACGGATATGTTGGCGGTCATTTTCCGGATTACTTTTATAATGGTAAATATGTACTTGCCGGTGTGTACGGATTACTGATTGTTGTTATGTTCAGTAATATGGATTGCTTTAAATTTGGACATTTGCGTTCCTTGGACATTGGAATGGGACAGGGAATTGCACTTTTAATTGTTAATTTCATAACCTATTTTCAACTTTGTTTAATTGCAAATACAATGATTACTCCCTTGCCTATGCTCGTGCTTACGGGCATTCAGCTTGTGGCAGTTATTGTTGTTATTTTTATATACTCACGTATATATCATTTTTTGTATGCACCTCACAATATGGTTTTAGTATATGGCACCAGAAATGCTGTCGGAATTAAAATAAAGATGGATGCAAGACGTGATAAGTATAACATTACGAAGCTTATTTCTGCAGAGGGTGATTTAGATGAAATATTTGCTGAAATAGTTAAGTATGATGCTGTTGTCATAAACGATCTTGAACCTCAAAGACGTAATGACATTCTTAAGTTTTGCTATAAAAATCAACTTAGTGTCTATACCGTTCCGAAAATTTCGGATATTATTGTACGAGGCGGCAAGGAGATTAGACTGTTTGATACACCGTTGCTTTTAATGAAGGGCAGTGTAATGTCTCTTCCTCAACGTTTTTTCAAGCGTTTAATGGATATTGTTATCAGTTTTATTGTAGCTGCTGTTACCTCTCCGATTATGATTCTTGTGGCACTTGCTATAAAGATTGAAGACGGAGGCCCTGTTTTATATAAGCAGAAACGCCTCACCTTGAATGAACGTGAATTTGAAATACTAAAGTTCCGCAGTATGATAACTGATGCTGAAAAATATTCCGGCGTCGTACTTGCAAGTGAACGTGACCCAAGAATCACTAAGGTTGGAAGATTTATACGTGCAACCCGTCTTGACGAACTTCCTCAGGTATTGAATATCCTTAAGGGAGATATGTCAATTGTGGGCCCCCGTCCTGAGAGAAGAGTCTTTGTTGACGAATTTTGTAAGGATATGCCTGAATTTCGTTATCGTATGAAAGTTAAGGGCGGCCTTACCGGATATGCTCAGGTTTACGGAAAATATAACACCAGCCCTTATGACAAACTGAGACTTGATATGATGTATATTGAAAATTATTCATTACTTTTGGATATCAAGCTTATCTTTTTGACCATCAGAATTATGTTTAGTAAAGACAGTACTGAAGGTATAGACGTAGCTCAGGACAATGAGCATTTAAAAGAAGAGTTGCTTGAAGAAATCAGCCTAAAAAAACGCTGAACTTCATGGTATTTAAGGAGAAATTTAATGATTAAAGGACTTGTATCTATTATCACACCTTGTTATAACGGAGCAAAATATATTTCGGAAACTATAGATTCAGTCATAGCTCAGAGTTATGACAATTGGGAAATGATAATTATTGATGACGGTTCGAAGGATAATTCGGCTGAAATAGTTCGTAATTATATGGAGAATGATGGCCGTATCAAATTTTTGCAGCAGGCAAATGCGGGTTCAGCAGCTGCTCGAAACAACGGCATACGCAGTGCTGAAGGTCAGTATATTGCTCTTTTGGATGCTGATGATATCTGGGAAACGGATTTCCTTTCCGAACAAATAGCTTTTATGACTGAAAAGGACGCTGTTTGTGTTTACTCCTCTTATAAATGTATTGATGAAAACGGAAACGAGATTTTAAATCCGGTTATCTGCCGCAGTGAAATTACTACCAAGGATATGATGGTGACTAACTATATCGGTTGCCTAACCGGTATTTATAACATTGAGAGACACGGAAAAATTTATCTCCGAGAAGAACTTAAGAGTATGCGTGACGACTATGCATATTGGCTTGATATTGTTAAATTGGAGGATAAAGCATACGGTAACCCAAAAGTAATTGCTCGCTATCGTGTACTTGCTAATTCAACAACGGGTAATAAGAAAAAACTTATCAAAAAGCAGTATCGCTTTTATAGAGATTACTTAAAACTCGGTGTATTTAAAAGCATAACTAACCTAGTTCGTTGGGGCGTTATGGGTCTTAAAAAGTATAAAGGGAATTAAGCTATGTGTTTCTCTATTGTTGTTCCGGTATATAAAGTTGAAAAATATCTTGACGAGTGTGTTAAGTCTCTCCTAAATCAAACCTATACCGATTTTGAAATTATTTTGGTTGATGATAAATCTCCCGATAACTGTCCTAAGATGTGTGACGGCTACGCTGAAAGCGATAGCCGAATTCGTGTTATTCATAAACCAAAAAACGAGGGACTTGGTTTTGCACGTAACACAGGAATTGAGGCGGCATTGGGAGATTATATAATGTTTGTGGATTCTGATGACACTATTGATTCCAAAACACTTGAAAAATGTTCTGCTCATTTAGAGGATGAACCGGATATTTTGGTTTACGGAATAAAACTTTGCTATGAGAATAAAAAAGGCGTTACTGTACGCACCGAAAGTCTTATTCCTGAAAACTTTTGTGCAACTGCAAGTAATGAAATGGCTGAAATGTTTTACTGTTTATCGGACGCTAGAGTGTTTCAGTATGCTTGTAACAAAGCATATAGAAGAGAATTTATTCAAAAATTAAGCGTAAGATTTGAAGAGACTAAACTCATTGAAGATTTTCTTTACAATATTAATGTGTTTGAATATGCTGAACGTGTGCGTTCAATAAGCGAGGAGTTTTATTACTATCGTAAGCCGGCGCACGTTACCTTGGCAAGTAGTTATAATCCGCTTTTTTTTGAGCTTGCCAAGCGTAAATTTTCGCTGGAGGAAGGTTTTCTGCATTCCCACAATTTGTACGACGGTAAATATCTCCAGCAAATATTAAAGGGATATATTAAACACTATATTTCCGCTGTAGCAAGGAATTGTTCAAAGAATGCAAATTTAGGTTTTGCTCAACAAAAGCGTTTGGCAAAGCAGATGCTTGAGGATAGTGTAACACAAAGAGTACTGCAGACATTCGAAGCAAAGAACAAAATATATGCTTTAATTACTTATCTTATGAAAAAGAAAAAGAGCGGCTGTATGGTTATAATAGGCTCAATGTCTAATTGTGTTCAACGAAAAATTTTACCGCTGGTCAGTAGCCTTAAAAGATAATCAGGAGAATATGATATGAAGAAAATATTAAAAAATGAAACCGTGTTTTTGAATTTTAGACTTGCGTATATAGTTTTTATATTGCTTTATTCAATTGCGCGTCAGATAATAGTTCCGACACAATCTATATTTATGCACGGTGCATTTAATATAGTTACTGTATTGGTAGCCGGTGTAATCTTCGTATGGGATTTTCTTTTCTTTAAAAATCTTTTTAAATCAAAGCATATATGGTGGCTAGTCGCATTGTTTGCGGCAACGGGAATATCTATTGCCATAAACTTTAGGTACGCTTTGGTTGATAATATAAAGGCTGCCGCCAATATGTTCATACAGTTCTTTGTACTTTTTGCTGTGGGCAATAGGATAACCAAGGAACGAATAAATTATGATATTAAGGTTATAGGAAATTCCTTAAGTATATTTTGGCTGCCGGGTATTGTTGCATCGTTAATTATGTATTTTTTTGATATTCAATATCAACAGACCAGTTATATTTGGGGCGGCGCAAAATCGGTTAATCAGGGTTTTGTTCGTTTAGATGACGGCGCTGTAGTTAATCGTTTATGGGGCGTATTCGTGGATCCTAACTTTGCTGCAGCAATTGCAATTATGGTTATTTGCTTTTCTATATATATAATTAAAAAAGCAAATAAAAAGTGGGTTAAGTGTCTTCAGATAATAAATGTTTTCCTACAGTTCCTTTATATTGTCCTCTCTAACTCCAGAACGGCTATGTTAATCGTGTTTTTACTTGCTGTTGTAGGCGGTTGGTATATTTCAATAGAAAAAGTTTCTAAAATAGCCAAAAAGCGTCTTGTTTGCGAGGCTATCGCTTTGATGCTTTCGGGAGTTATTCTGGTAGGTAGTTGGTTATGCGTGACCGGTGCCAGAAAGATATTGCCTTATGCACAGTTTATTCAATCGGGTTCTGTTGTTGATTCATCCAAAGATGATTTGAATAGCAATTGTGAAGACAATAAAGATGCAGATGCCGATGGTCAACTTGATACTGACAAAGACGGAAATGGCAATAAGAATGAAATAGTTTCCTTTGAACGAGATGATATAAAGAAAAAGGGTGACGTTTCAAACGGACGCTTTGAATTGTGGTACGAAGGATTTAAAATAATTAAAAACAAGCCTGTTTTCGGAGTTGGTCCGAGAAGTTACCACCAAGTTGCTGCTGAAATGGATGACGCAATGATTATTTCTGAACGTTCTATTCACAACAGTTATTTGGAATTATTGATGGGTAACGGAATAATTGGTATTGCGCTTATGGCAATATTCTTTTTACTGTGCGCTATAAATGCTTTGTTATTAAGAATTAAAAAAACCGATTCTTTGTTTACCGTCGGTATTTTGATGTTAATAGTGTTTAGCGCTTTAGCTGGCGGTATAATGATATCGAGTTTGTTCTATTATCTTTCCGGTATATCGGTTATAGCATTTTCAATGCTTGGATATGCTGTCAGCTATATGGAGTGCGTAAAAAAAGAAAATACTCATATAGCAACTCTTTGAAAGAAGGTGCCATTGTGGCAAAACCATATACACTGGGCATGAAAATAAAGCACTTTGTTATAAAAGTTTTAATGACAGCTTTTAGAGTGTGTCCAATAAACCGCAAGAAGATAGTTATTTGCAGTTATTTCGGTAAGGGATTTGGAGATAACGGAAAGGCAATTGCTGAGGCATTACTAAAAAGAGATCCAGAGTTGGATATCGTTTGGGGAGTTAAGTCTCAGTTTAAGGATACTCTGCCATCAGATATTCGCTCTGTTGAATATAACAGTATAAGATATCTGTTTGAACTTGCAACTGCGGCGGCTTGGATTGATAACAGTCGCAAAAACGCAGGAATAATTAAGCGTAAAAAACAGTTTTACGTGCAAACGTGGCATGGTACTGTTGCTTTAAAACGTATTGAACAGGACGTGGAAGATAAACTCGATGCTTTTTACGTTGCAGGTGCTAAAAACGATTCAAAAATGGCTGACGTTATTCTGTCTGGTTGTGATTTCTTCACCAATCTGTGCAAAAAGGCTTTTTGGTTTAACGGAGAAATTGCTGAGGTGGGCTCACCGCGTTCTGATGCGCTTTTTAATACTGATGTAAATAAGCAAAATGAGGTTAAAAAAGCTCTTTCAATTTCTGCTGATAAAAAAATTGTTTTATATGCACCTACCTTCCGCGCTGACGGTAATATGGAGTGTTATAATATTAATTTCGATGCTGTTTTGGATGAACTTAAAAAAAAGACTGGCGAACAATGGGTATTTTGTATGAGATTACACCCTAATGTTTCGGATAAGGCTGATTTTATTCATTACTCTGAACGTATTGTAAACGGTACTGATTATCCTGACCTTTATGAACTTATTCCAGCCTGCGACCTCGTTATTTCTGATTATTCAAGTGTAATGTTTGATGCAGGTCTTATTAATAAACAGGTAATGCTGTTTGTTAACGATATGGAAAGCTACACCGCTGACCGAAATTTCTATTTTGATATAAAGGAACTTCCTTTTCCGGTGGCTGAAAATAATGAAGAACTTTTAGGACATATCATTAACTTTAATGAAAAGGATTATCTTGAAAAACTAAACGGCTTTAATAAACAGATAGGCTACCTTGAAAATGGCACTGCTGCTCAAACCGTCGCCGAAAGGATTTTAAAAGAGATTAATGGCTAAGATTGATAAAAAAGCAAATCTTCTGAAAAACACTGTTATGCTATATATTCTGACTTTTTCAGGATATGTGTTTAACTTTATAACAATACCGTATCAGACGCGTGTTTTGGGGCCTGATGTCTATGGTATTTTGGGCTTTGCTCAAGCATGTGCTATTTATGTGCAATTGTTTCTTGATTTTGGGTTTTTGCTATCGGCAACTGAAGATGTTTCAAATTTTCGTGATGATAAAACACAGTTATCCCGCATATTGTCGGCAGTTACCTGTTGTAAATTAATGCTTGGAACTATTGCTTTTGGCACAATTATTTTGTTTTGCTTCTTTGTGCCTAAAATTCGTGAAGATGCAATGCTTTATATTTTGTTTTTTGCATCAACATTTATAAATGCACTTTTGCCGGACTTTTTGTATCGAGGAATTGAAAAAATGTCGGCAATTACCGTAAGAGCGGTTTCTGTTAAAGCGTTCTTTACCGTTGCGATATTTGTTTTTTTGAAGTCGCCGTCGGATTATTATATTGTGCCCTTGTTTAATACCCTTGGTGCTATCGGTGCTTGTATTTGGACATATTTTGATGTTTATAAGCGTATTAAAATTCGTTTAGTTAGTGTTGATATAAAATATATCTTAAAGACTTTAAAGCGTTCAAGCGGTTATTTCTGGTCGCGTATTGCTACATCTGTTTACGGTGCTACAAATTCGGTGATTATCGGAAGTGTGTATCCCACAGGTCCTGTTATGGGGCTTTATGCTTCGGCAGATAAATTGACCAGTACTGCAAGAAGCGCATTTTCGCCAATAGCAGACAGTCTTTATCCGTATATGGTTAAAAATAAGGACTATAAACTGGTAAAAAAGGTTCTTGTTTTTCTTATGCCTGTAATAATTTTAGGCTGTGCTGTTGTATTTATATTTGCTGAGCCGTTTTGTGTATTGCTTTTTGGAAAAGATTTTGTAGGCTCTGCTCCTTATTTAAGATTTTTGTTACCCATAGTAGCTATAAGTTTGCCGAATTATATCTTTGGTTTCCCTGTGCTTTCTCCTCTGGGATTAGCAAAATATGCAAATGTTTCAGTAATCATAGGCGCTATATGTCATTTGCTTCAACTATCAATACTTTATTTAACAAGTACTCTTAATGTTAAAACAATATGTATCGCAACCTGCATTACAGAGTTTATCATTTTATCCATAAGAGTTGCTGTGGTTATTAAAAGTCATAAACAGTTAAAAACTACGAACTAAGATTTCTATTTTAAGGATGGTTTATATGAAACGTGTTATAACTTATGGTACGTTTGACCTTTTGCATTACGGTCATATTAACTTGTTGCGCAGAGCTAAGGCTTTAGGCGATTATCTTATTGTTGTTGTTTCAACCGATGAGTTTAATTGGGAGCAAAAGCAAAAAAAATGCTATTTCCCTTATGAACAAAGAAAAATGCTTGTAGAAGCTATAAGATACGTAGATCTTGTTATTCCTGAGAATTCTTGGGAACAAAAAATTAATGATATGCATGAGTATCACATTGACACCTTTGTTATGGGTGATGATTGGAAAGGCAAGTTTGACTTCCTTAAAGATGAGGGTGTAGAGGTAGTTTATCTTCCTCGTACTCCTGAAATCAGCACCACACAAATTAAAACAGATCTTAACAGTATATAAGTATTTTGAATCAGGAGATTATTATGAAGCATTATGATTATCTGATTGTCGGAGCAGGGCTTTTTGGTGCTGTATTTGCCCGAGAAGCAGAAAACAAAGGCAAAAAGTGTCTTGTAATAGATAAGCGTGACCATATTGCAGGAAACATTTATACTAAAGAGCAACACGGTATTCAGGTTCATATGTACGGCGCGCATATTTTTCATACCGGTATTAAGGAGGTATGGGAGTATGTTAACCGTTTTGCAGAGTTTAACAGATATACCAATTGCCCCGTAGCAAGATACAAAGACGAACTTTACAATATGCCCTTTAATATGAATACCTTTAATAAGCTTTGGGGCGTATTTACTCCCGAAGAAGCATTGGCTAAAATCGAAGAAGAAAAGGCTCTGGCAGGGATTAGTGAACCTAAAAATCTTGAGGAACAAGCTATTTCTCTTGTGGGCAAAACTATTTATGAAAAATTAGTAAAAGGATATACCGAAAAACAATGGGGAAAACGCGCTGCTGACCTTCCGAGTTTTATTATTAAGCGTTTGCCTGTGCGTTTTGTTTATGATAACAATTATTTTAATGATCTATATCAGGGCATACCCGTTGGCGGATATACAGCTATGGTGGAAAAAATGCTTGACGGTGTTGAAGTGCGTCTTAATTGCGACTATTTTGAACACTCTGATGAACTAAATGCGTTGGCAGACAAAATAATTTTCACCGGTCCTATTGATAGGTTCTACAATTACTGCTTTGGTGAGCTTGAATATCGTTCCTTAAGATTTGAGAACGAAACCTATAAGTGCGCCAATTATCAAGGTAATGCAGTGGTAAATTATACAGAATATGAAATACCTTATACCCGTATAATTGAGCACAAGCATTTTGAATTTGGGGCATCCTTAGGTAAGGAAGCTCAGGGTGAAGCGGCAGAATATACTGTTGTTACACGAGAATATCCTGATGTATGGGTGCAGGGCAAAGAGCCTTATTATACCGTCAATGATGAACGTAATACCGCCTTATATGCTAAATATAAAGATTTGGCTGATAAAGAGGGAAAGGTTCTCTTTGGAGGAAGACTTGGTCAGTACCGTTATTATGATATGGACAAGGTTATTTTGGCAGCGCTCCAAATGGCTAAAGAAGAATTATAAACGGTGTGAAATTGGGCGAAATATGAAGAAAATTAAAATAACGGTTATGCGAAAAGCACGGTATGACGATTTAATTAAGATATATGAAAATCCTCTGGAAAATGCCTGTGATATGAAAGTGGGAATGGTGTTTTATAGCGAAGATGCTAAAAAACCTGACGGCTTTTGCAGTAATGCATGGGAGGGTATTGCTCCTTTTGTACTGGATTTGGCAAAGGGCGGCGGAAATTTCTATGACGGCTGGATGAAGAACGAAAAATCGGCAATGCTTTCCTGTAACGATGGCTTTAGACCTGTGAGTTTTTATATTGAAGTGTGCGAGTAATAAAAATATATCATTTGATATATACTAAATCAAAAACCGCTGAAGTTTTTAGGCTTCAGCGGTTTTGTTATAATTAGTTAAAAGAAACCGGTTTAGTATCTTTTGTTGCAAATGCATTGGGGCCGGGGTCCGACATTGAGAAATACATTTTTGCGGCTTTTGTTGTGCCAAAATCTCTATTTGAACCTGTATTCTGCACTTTGTTAAATGCATCTCGGAACATCTGATTGTGTGCTTCCTCTCGGTTTAATAGAAAGTCGATGGTCTCTCGTACTTTTTTATCATCAATTTGACGGTAAAGGTATTCATAAACCACCTTTGCGCGCTGTTCGGATGCAATGTTGCTCAGTAGGTCGGCGCATAAATCACCTGTAACAGTAACATAGTCACCGGTCCAGGAATAGCCTGAAGCGTTAATAAGTCCGGGGTTTAGCCCTAAAAGCACGTGAGACTGAATCTCGCCCGACGGAACCTTCGCGGCATCAACATCGTGTCCGTTTAAAAGATTGATGGTTTGCGCTATCATTTCCATATGACCGAGTTCCTCTGCGGCAATATCAAGAAATAAATCCTTGATTTCGGGATCCTTAATTCTGAAGCTTTGCGACATATACTGCATAGCCGCCTTAAGCTCACCGTTACCACCGCCAAGCTGTTCCTGTAAAAGCGCCGCATACTGCGGATTGGGTTTCTCTACTGCTACAGGATGAAATAGCATCTTTTCGTGTTTAAACATAAACTTACCTCCGTTTGTTTTTATACCTATACTTTTCCCATTTATTGCAGAGATATACAAATGTGCTAACGTAACAGGCTGTTTAATGGTAGGCATATCAAAATTTGATACGCAGTAAACAAAGAAATACAACCGTCCGATTTTTCGGGCGGTTGTGTGCTTTATATTTTCATTTTCATCAGTCCGTGCTTATTGCAGTAAATATATAAATATCCACTGCCGCGAATCTGAAATCTTGTCTCGGCATTACCTTCGGGATATAGTTTTACAAACTGAACTCTGTCTGTTGTAAAAAAGGCAATAAATGAAATAAAATGTGATTTTGTCATATCGTGATTTACGGTAATAAAATGCTCGTCCTCAACCTTTTCTATGGTGATTTCGTGTGCCTCGTCAATGTCTTCTGCTTCGAGCGGTGGCAGTTTGATACCACAGCAACTAATAACCGCATCGCCCATAGCTCGTATTACATTACTACACACAGGACAAACATAAAATTTTGACCGCAAAACATCGGAAGAAATATTTTTATTTATAACCGTATCACCCGACATAAGCTCCATAACCGAAACACTAAGAGCCATGCTTAAAGGCTCTATCAAAGATATATCGGGAAGACCTTTTCCGGTCTCCCATTTTGAAACAGCCTTACTGCTTACACCAATCTTCTCTGCAAGTTCTATTTGTGTTAAGTTTTTATTTTCACGCAGTCGTTTAATCACTACACCTGTAATATAAGTATTCATACCAATTCTCCTTTGAATTTAGTATAATGCATATTTTCTTAAACCTCAACCTACTTTGCGTTGAATTGAAAAACCAATCAAAATTTGATACACAGTAAAGAATAAGGTATTGAGAAAAATTGGCAAAAATGTTATAATGCTTAAAGAGGTGCAAATACTATGAAAAAACTGAGAGGACTTGTTATAATGCTTTTAATATCACTTTCTTTGTTTGGTTTAACCGCTTGTAAGGATGGCGGTAACACACCAACCTATCAGCAGATTACGGCAAAAGAAGCCAAAACAATTATGGATACTGAACAAGATTATGTTATCATAGACGCTCGTACTGAAGAAGAATTCGCCGAGGGACATATTAAAAATGCGATATTAATTCCCGAATACGAAATTGCTGAGAGAGCAGAAAAAGAACTGCCCGACAAAGATGCCCTTATCCTCGTTTATTGTCGAAGCGGAAGACGAAGCAAAATAGCATCCGAAGAACTTGTGAAACTCGGTTACACCAACGTAAAAGAATTCGGTGGCATCATCGACTGGCCGTATGAGATTGTGAAATAAGGAGAAAACCATGAGCAATTACGACGTAGAAGTAAAAAAACGCTGGGGCGAAACAGATGCCTATAAAGAACACGCAGAAAAAACAGCCAATTATACTGCAGACAAATGGCAAGAGGTAAATGATGGTTTAATGTCAGTCCTCTCCAAATTCGCCGAATGTATGAATAACGGACACACCGCTGACTCGCCCGAGGCTCAGATGCTGGTAAAAGAACTGCAAAACCATATCACCGAAAACTACTATACCTGCACAAATGAAATTTTTGCAGGCCTCGGCCAGATGTATGTCGCCGATGAACGATTTAAAAACAACATCGACAAACACGCCTCTGGCACCGCTGAATTCATATCACAGGCAATAAAAATATACTGCAATTAACACCAAACCTGATGAGCAAAAAACTCATACCTTTGCAATCGATATACTTAAACGCTTGTATTCGGATGATAAAGTTGGATTTTACGCGTTTGATATTTCATACTATTATCGTGGCATTGCTTTGGAGTATGCAGCGCTGAATGATGTAGAGAATACTTTGAAAGCGCTTGAAGAAAGCTGCCGGTATGCAATTATCGAAGCAACTCTAAAAGATATGAATTACACAGCACCAATGGTAAAATCGTATGAAGCATACAAAAGCAAATACTTCTAAAAATTATAAAGGTAATGCTTGTAATCTCAGATTGAAAGCGTTAGAAGATAAGCGATTTGATTTTGTAAGAAACGAAGAAAGATTCAATAAAATTATTGCAGATCTTGAAAAACACGCCGAACAAATCTAATCGCTGATATGATCACCGAAAAGAAAGCGGAGAGCGCACAAGAAAAAGCAAAACAAAAAGAGGGCGCCGACTAAGGCGCCCTCAATGGTTGGTGGGGAGTAAACAAAGAAAAGAAATTATGTTTCCTTGCAATATTGTTTTCCTGACTCAGTTACGATTGGTGGAGTGTATCCGTTCATATACATATCCCACTCTTTCCAAAGCCACTTCTTGTTTTTCTCTAAAAACGGAATAATAATTTTCTTTTCATCACGATCATGTTCTCTAAGATATTTATCGTCTTCAAAACGTTCAAACGTTTTTATGTAATATCGCGGAGCAATATTATCTTTTTTAACATGAACATGTGGTGTGTATTTATGAATATCTTCCTTAGGGTGTACGATAAATTTGTAGCCATAATATTCTTTCGAGGCTCCGCCAGCAACATATATGTAATCAAATTCCAGTATATTTTTTTTGAAATATGTAAAAATATCGGAAAGAGATTTGTCTTCTTGTAATCCGATAAGGTAACCTTTATGTTTAATGTATATGTTTTCAACATTGAAATTCTCAATGCCAAATTCACCCAATAAATCAAATAGACCATTGTCCGATTCTTTTATATGGGATATTAAGTTACCTATGGTAGATATGTTGTTTTTTGAACAATAAGATACATTTAGAAATTTTGTGATGGTTTTAAAAGGTTTATCAATCATTATTTTGCGTGATATAGTTCTATCGGACATACCGCACATATGAATTTTAAAAACAATTACTTTCATAATCAGAATGCTCCTTCTGTTATTTAAAAAGCCGCAAAGTATCCCTACTTTGCGGCTTTCGTATGCGGACGAATCCGCAGTTTTGGTCCGAGTGACAGGATTCGAACCTGCGGCATCCTGCTCCCAAAGCAGGCGCGCTACCAACTGCGCTACACCCGGAAATATATTTGATTGGCTATGCGGGAATTTTCACAGCGAGGTTTATTATACTAAAGTTTTTTGTTTTTGTCAATAGGATGATTAATTTTTAAAGGGAACGTTTATTTTTCGTTCCCTTTACGTCATTACTTTGTCAGTTCAGCTTCGCTTTTGATTTTCTTTATCCATTTGCCGCTTCTTAGTCTGATTACGCACCAGAAGGCTTTTAAAACCTGATCGATTTTAAGGGCAAAATATATCCAAAAGGCAGGAAGATGCAAAACGAGACCTGCCAGTATCCCTAACGGAATTGAAGCTATCCAAAGGAATATGTTATCGGCAAGCATAAGCACTTTTGTGTCACCGCCACCGCGAAGCACACCCTTTGTCATAATACTATTGGTTGCCTGAAAAACTATTATAATACTAATAGAAAGCATTAATTCTCTTGCAAGAAGTTTTGTTTCTTCTGAAAGGTTATAGGCAGAAATAAGCGGTGCGGAGATAACTGTTATTATAAGTGCGGCAACTATGCCGAAAATTCCGCCGATAAGCAGAAAGGAGTAGCCTTGGCGGTTAGCTTTATCTCTATCGCCCTCTCCCAGAGTATAACCCGTAATAATTGCGCCTGCCTGAGAAAAGCCCTGAATCATAACCGAGCTTAGCTGCTGTGCTACGGCGGTTACGGCATTTGCTGCAACGAAGCTTTCACCAAGTCTTCCGATAACCATTGCTACAGAGTTATTGCCAAAAGCCAGTATAGCATCACTTATGAGCACGGGAATACTTATACGGATATACTCTCTCCACAGCGCACCTACAGGCTTAAAAAGGTGCTTTATTCTAAATCCTATTTCTTTATCCTTAAAGAAAAGATAACCGCAAATTATTGCAAATTCGAAAATTCTTGCAACCAAAGTGCCTATTGCGGCACCGGCAACGCCCATTTTATTTATATGAAGCGGTTTAAAACCGAAAATAAACACATAATTAGCGCCGACATTTATAAAGAAAGAGGCAATTGACGTATAAAGAGGAATTTTAACCTGTCCTACGTTTCTGAGCACTATCGTGCAAGTGAGAGAAAGACCTAAAAGAAAATATGTAAATATCGAGTATCTAAGATAATCAATACCAAGGGAGATTATATTTTCCTCAACCGTATATATTTTCATTATAGCTCGCGGTGAAAAAGCGGTGAAAACACAGAAAATAAGCGCCATAATAAGACAGAGCTTCAGCATTATTGAAACGGTCTTCTTAAGGGAATTTTTATCGTTCATACCGTAATATCTTGCAACAAGCACAGATGCGCCCATACCTATTCCCATACAGAAAATATGAAAAATGGTTATGAATTGGTTAGCAAGAGAAACAGCCGAAAGCTCGGTTTCACCCACAGCGCCCACCATAATTGTATCCATCATATTAACGCCTGTGGTAATTAGTCCTTGAAGAGCTATAGGGATAGCTATTTTGGCAACCTTTTTGTAAAAGGATTTATCTTTTTCCAGTAAATTTCGCATTTTTTCTCCTAATGAAAAGCTAAGATTTTAAAATATTATCTATGGAAATATAATAAATCTGAAAATACCGTTTGTCAAGATGTTCTAAAATCACTATTGACTTTAGCGCTTTAAAGTGATATAGTAATAAAAATGAATTTTATTGGCGGTATTTTATATGATAGTTGACGTAAGCAAAAAGATATTGATAGTCGGTCTGGGACTTTTAGGCGGAAGCTATGCAAGAGCACTCAAAAGGTTCGGCTTTCACATAAGTGCAATAACTAAAGAGCAAAGTTCTATTGACTATGCTGTGGAACAAAATATAATTGATGAGGGTTCCGTACAGCTTGATGAAAAAATTATAGGCGAAGCAGATTTGGTGATATTTGCGCTATATCCCCATGTATTCGTGGAATGGATAGAAAATAATCAGAGTCTTTTAAAAAGCGGGGCAATAATTACCGACGTAACGGGTGTTAAAGGAAGTATTGTCTATAAAATTCAAAAAAATCTTCGTTCCGACTGTGAGTTTATTGCGGCTCACCCTATGGCAGGACGTGAGGTCTCCGGTGTGGAAAACAGCACCGACACAATGTTTGTCGGAGCCAACTACATTGTAACTCCTACCGAAAAAAACACACAAGAAGCCATAAATACTTGTATGGAACTTGGAAGGCTTTTAGGCTTTTCAAACGTTACTGCTCTTTCACCGAAAGAACACGATGAGATGATAGGTTTTCTTTCACAGCTTACACATTGTATTGCCATTACGTTGATGACCTGTAACGATAAAGAAAATATGGAAAAATTTACAGGAGACTCTTTCAGGGATCTTACCCGTATAGCCCGTATTAATGACCTTATGTGGAGTGAACTGTTTGTAGAAAATAAAACTGCGCTTTTAGAACAAATGGATTTATTTATAAATAAATTCAGCGAATTGAAGTCTATGCTGGAAACAGAGGATATAGAAGGAATGAGAAATATTATGCGTCATTCTACAGAAAGACGTGCATTGTTCGATAAAAAATAAGAGGTGCGAAATGATAAGAAAAGCAAAAGAAAAAGACATAACAAAAATCGGAGATTTACTTTCACAAGTTGATTTAGTGCATCACAGTGGCAGACCTGACATTTTTAAAATAGGCAGAAAGTATAATGATGCCCAGTTAAAAGAAATGTTAAATGATGAAGAACGTCCTATACTTGTTTCGGTTAACCAAGAGGATGAAGTTATGGGATACTGCTTTTGCGTTTTTAAAAGGCAGGAAAACAGTAATGTGCTTACGGATGTAAAAACATTGTATATTGACGACCTATGCGTCGATGAAAAAATGCGGGGAAAGCATATAGGTAAAGAGTTGTATGAGGCTGCCGTTAAACTTGCGAAAGAAAAGGGATGCTATAATTTAACCCTTAACGTGTGGAGCTGTAATCCGTCTGCAGTGGGCTTTTATAAAGCCTGTGGAATGAATGAGCAAAAAATATGTATGGAGCTTATACTGTGACAAAAAATGCGCATCAGCATAAAGTGATGCGCATTTTTAGTAATTATTTGATTTTATTTATGTGTTTTTTGTATTGGAGAGGTCTTGCTTGATTTTTTTAACCTTCTTTTAAGTCTTTCACCGTATATTGCAGTTTATCATTTTCGATATATGTGAAAAGCTCTTCGGTGTTATCTGTAAGTTTAAACAGGTTAAGGCAGTTTTTCTTTATGAAATTTTTATTAATGGCTTCATTCATAACGGTAAAAAGGCTGTCGTAGTAGCCGTCTATATTATATACCGCAATAGGCTTTGTATGACGGCAAAGCTGTTTTAAGGTGAGAATTTCGAAAAATTCCTCATAGGTTCCAATACCGCCCGGGACAACTATAAATGCGTCGGCGGTGTCCTCCATAATTTGTTTTCTCTCCCTCATTGTATCAGGGGTAATAAGCTCATCACAAAAATCGCAAATTGCTTCAATATCTTCGTTATCAAAGAATTTTGGGATTACACCTATAATGTGCCCTTTTTCAGCCTTTACGCCTTTTGCGACGGCACCCATAAGTCCGTTGCCGCCGCCGCCGAAAACAAGATTGTGTCCTCGTTTTGCCAAAGCCTTTCCAAGTTCGTAGGTTATTTCTTTATATTTTTCATCTATAGTAGGAGACGCAGCTCCGTAAACACATATTCTCATAAAAATACCTCCGTATATATTATTCCAAAAATTAAGGTTAAATTATTAAATTTTTGCTTTTGCTGATTTGGGAGAATTGCCGAAATGCTTTTTATATGCTCTGAAAAAGGTCGCATAATCGTTAAAGTCTGAATCACGGTAAACTTTAGTAGATTTTTCGCCAATAGCCAATTTTCTTTAGCAAGGACTAAACGTTTTAATGTTACGTAATCCCAAAGAGTAGTTCCTGTAGATTCTTTAAAAAAGTCTGTTTAAATGATTTTGACTTTCATCTTAATTACCGATATCATTATACAAAATTATGTTAATTTTTGCAATATATTTTCAATTGTTTTGCAATTGCTATAAATAATAAATCATGATAAAATTAACATTGTTGATGATTTCGAAAATCATCTGGAAAAGCTTCGCCGTACTTCGAATGGATAAGGCGAAATTAGTTGTATAAGACGGAAAACTCTTCCTTTGGTGACGTATAAAATAAACTTTTTCAGGATAATACACACCGTATTAAAAAAGCAAAGATAATGTTGATTTTTTTATTGTATTATGTTACAATATTGGAAACAAAAGTTAAAATAAAGGAGAAAAAGGGATGAAAAAGTTTTTCCACGATTTTAAAGAATTTGCTATGAAGGGCAACGTGCTCGATATGGCAGTCGGTGTTGTTATCGGTGCTGCTTTCAAGGAAATTATCAATGCTCTTGTTAACAACATAATTACTCCATTTATTGTTCTTCTTACAGGACAGAACAGTCTTGAAGCTCTAAAATGGGTATTAAAACCCGAAATTCTTGACGAAGCAGGGGAGGTAATTGACCCCGGAGTTGCCGTTGAATATGGTATATTCCTTCAGGCAATTGTAGATTTTATAATCATTGCCTTTTGCATTTTTGTTGTACTTAGAATAATGATGAATGCTCAAAAGAAATTAGAAGCGCTTCGTCATAAAAAGGAAGAGGTTGTTGAAGAGGCTCCTGCTGAGCCGGTTGAAGACGAAATTTCTTTACTTAGGGAAATTCGCGACAGCTTAAAGAAAGACTAATTACTAATTGACATAAAAGTAAATATGTGTTAAAATAGATTTGCTAAATGAGTATTGGTGATGCAAAAGCTACAGTTACCCTGTAGTTTTTGCGTCTTCTTTTAATTTTTTTGAGGTGGTAAAAATGGAACTTACCGAGTTTAAAAATCTTCTTGATAGCTTCCCTCTTATCGCTACCGTACACGCTGAGGAGTTGGAAGCAGCACTGGTTTCTCCTGCAGAAATTTTGTGTCATATGAAGGCTGATTTACTGACCATTGCAGATGTAATAAAGAAGGTTCACGCAACGGGCAAATACATTCTTGTGCATATTGACCTTGCAGAAGGAATAGCAAGTGATAAGACGGGCATACAGTATTTGAGAAACCTTGGTGTTGACGGAATTATAAGCACACGCGGAAAGCTTATTCGTCAGGCTAAGGAAATGGGACTTATTACCGTACAGCGCTTTTTCGCCCTTGATACTCAGGGAATAGAAAGTATTGAGGAAATGCTGTCGGTTTCTTCTCCCGATTTTATTGAAATTATCCCCGGTGTAATAGGAAAGGTTATATCCCGTTTTGCCTCCCGAGGTATTCCCGTTATTGCGGGAGGACTTATTGAAAGCAAGGCTGAAATAACCGAAGCGCTTTCAAGCGGCGCTTCCGCCGTATCTACCGGTAAAAAAGAACTTTGGTATTTGTGAGGAATAAAATATGCTTCCTGAAAATTATATAGAAATAATTATACGACTTGTTTTAGCTCTTGTGTTCGGCGGAATTATAGGACTGGAGAGAGCTGGCACAAACCACGATGCAGGACTTCGCACCCATATCTTAGTTTGCCTCGGCAGTGCAGGAGTAATGATTATGAGCGAAGCTATGCATATTGATTTCGGCGGCGATGTTATGAGGATAGGCGCTCAGGTAGTAAGCGGTATAGGTTTTTTGGGCGCAGGCTGTATTCTTGTTCACGGCAAACGTATAAGAGGACTTACAACCGCCGCAGGACTCTGGGCTACTGCCTGTTTAGGTCTTATAGTAGGTGCAGGATATTACTTTACGGGACTTATTATGGTTGCTTTAATGATTTCCGCTATGCTTGTGCTTCATCCTGTTACTAATTATCTCCAAAAAAGAGCTAATAAAAGGGTTTGCAGAATAAAGATATTTATGGCAAAAGACGGGGATGTAAGCGCAGTTTACAGATATATTACTGACAGTTCCTTTAAGGTTGTTTCTATGAGCAAGGAAGAAGACGGAAGCGTTATAATGAACGTGGTTGAGGCAAGTGAAAATACTGCGGAGCTTGTAATTTCCTCCCTTATTACAGATTTTAATATCAAAAAAATAGAAAAGTTGTAAAAACGGTGATTTTCACCGTTTTTATTTTTATTGTCTTTTTTATTTAGTTATGGTAAAATATAAAGGATAAAGGAGGCGGAACTATGAAGGTATCTGTGGCTATGGCTACCTATAACGGTATGAAATATATTGAAAAACAGCTTGATTCAATAAGACTTCAATATATTATGCCCGATGAAGTTATAATATGTGATGATGCTTCCAGTGACGGTACCGCCGATTTTATTAAAGAGTATATTGAAAAATATTCTCTTTTCGGTTGGCGGCTTTTTGTTAACGAAGAGAACTTAGGATTTAAAAAGAATTTTTTAAAGGCGCTTTCTAAAACTCAGGGTGAGTATATTTTTCTAAGTGACCAAGACGATATATGGCAAAAAGGAAAAATAGAAAAAGCCCTTGCGGTAATGGAAAAAAAGAGAGATATTTTATCCCTTTGTTCCTCCTTTGATTATATTGACGAAAATGATGAATTATTAAATTTAAAAAGCGAGGAAAACACCTCTAATCACGGACTTATTAATAAAAGAACCGAAAGGGGAGAGCTTATTAAAATTCCCTTTAAAACGGTACTTCACAGTAATATTGCTCCGGGGTGCGCCACCGTTATAAGAAAAGAGCTTAAGGAAAGATTTGTAGGCTATAGTAAATCTATTATTGCGCATGATTGGGAAGTAAATTTACTTAGTGCAAGTGAAGAGGGATTGTATTTTCTAAATGAACCTCTTATTCTTTACAGAATACATTCCTCTAATACTTTGGGACTTGATTCCGCTTCTAAGGACAGACTCGGTATAGCTAAGGAAAAGCTTGACGGGGCATCTGCTCTGCTTTCCTACGGCGGTTTTGAAGCCTTTTACAAAATGCAGAAAAAACGTGAAGAAATTTTAAATAACAAAAAGTTTTTCTCTGCTTTGGGCTTGTTTTTTTCTGATGTGCAGTATATGAAAAGCTATAAAATTAAAGAGCGAATAGGGGATATTTTATTTACCCTTAAAAAGTGAAATTTTATCTTGTTAATATAGAGAATTTATGATAAAATTATATATTATATATGTTTAGCAACCAAAAGCTAAGGAGAAAGAATTATGAGTGAAGTAACTCTTACTGAAAAGAAAAAAGTATTAAGCTGTATTCAACCCAGCGGTATTCCCACTTTGGGAAATTATTTGGGAGCTCTTAAAAATTGGGTGGATATGCAGGATGAATTTGATTGCACCTTTGCGGTTGCCGATCTTCACGCAATTACCGTAAGACAGGAGCCTGCAAAGCTTCGTGCACAGATTTATTCTATGTTCGCTTTGTTTTTAGCGCTTGGACTTGACCCTGAAAAGAGCACTCTTTTCATACAGTCTCATGTTCCGGCACACAGTCAACTTGCGTGGATTCTTTCCTGTTACACACAGTTTGGCGAACTATCCCGTATGACACAGTTTAAGGATAAGTCTGCCCGTCACGCTGACAATATCAATGCAGGTCTTTTTGCATATCCTGCGCTTATGGCGGCAGATATTCTGCTTTATCAGCCTGATTTTGTTCCCGTAGGTCACGACCAGAAACAGCATCTTGAAATTACCCGCGATATCGCAACACGTTTTAATAATCTTTACGGCGACGTATTTACAATTCCCGAGCCTCTTATCCGTAAGAGCGGCGCAAGGGTTATGTCTTTACAGGAGCCTACCAAAAAGATGTCTAAATCGGACGATAACGCAAATGCATATATATCTCTCCTTGATACAAGGGAAGATATTCTGAGAAAATTCAAACGTGCTGTTACCGACAGCGAAGCAAAAATTTGCATTGCCGAGGGTAAGGACGGTATCAATAATCTTATTGATATTTACAGCACAGTTTTAGGCATAACTGCCGAAGAAACCGTTAAAAAGTTTGAGGGATGCGGTTACGGCGAATTTAAAATGGCTGTCGGTGAAGCCGTTGCCGAATGTCTGGATCCCGTAAGAGAAAGATATAACGAGTATATTTCCAATAAAAAATTACTTGAGGAACTCGCTAAAAACGGCGCTGAAAAGGCATACTATGCTTCTCGCAAAACAATGACTAAGGTTATGAAAAAGGTCGGTTTTGTACTATGATGTTTGCTTTAGCAGGAAATAGTGGTGTTAAAAACTCAATTACACATCTGCTGAGTACAAAACGTTTTCCCCACGCTGTTATAATCGAGGGCGAAGCCTTAAGCGGAAAAAGTCTGCTGACTTCCTATATAGTTTCTGCCCTTTTTTGTGAAGAAGAAAACTCGCCTTGCGGTAAATGCCGTGCGTGTAGTTTAGTAAAAGTAGGAACACATCCTGACCTGTTTTTGACCACTCTTCTTGATAAAAAGAAGAATATTGCAGTTGAACAGATACGAAAGCTTAAGGTGGATGCTTATATACGTCCGCAGATGAGCGATAAAAAGGTGTTTGTAATAGACTATGCAGATACAATGAACGCACAGTCTCAAAATGCCATATTAAAGGTGCTTGAAGAACCTCCCGGAGATACTGTTTTCATTCTGCAGGTTCGCTCACGTTCGGCCCTGCTTCCCACCATTCTTTCTAGGTGTGTGACATATACTTTAAATGATCCCGATATAAATGAATCGGCTGAGTATTTAAGGGAAAAACACGGCATAGAAATAGATGAAGCAATAGAACTGTTAAGAAAAAACAATAACAGTATAGGCAGAAGCGAGGAAGCTCTGAAAAGTAAAAAAAGCGGTGTGTATTCTATTGCCGGTGAATATCTTGACCTTGCCTTTGACGGAAGCGTGTATGACCTTATATCCCTTACTGCACCGCTTGAAAAGGACAGAAATAAGGCAGGGGAGTTTTACTCCCACCTTTCCTACCTTCTTTTAACAAAAATCAAAGGCTGTGCAGTTAAAGGCACAAGTATTAAGCGCGATACAAAGTATTTGGAAATTGTAAAAGAAGCTCAGGAAGCATTAAAATCAAATATAAATTTAACCCTGCTGTTTTGTGAAACAGCGGCAAAATTTAAATCTTAAAATAAGGAGATAGTTATGACTGAGGTTATATCTATTAAATTCAAATCCGACGGCGCATCCTATTATTTTGCGCCCGACGGCAAACAGTATTCTGTGGGAAGCTATGCTGTGGTAGAAACTGCTCAAGGTATTGAGTGTGGAGTAGTCAGCGAAGCAAATCACTGCGTAGAGGACGAAAAAATCGTTCAGCCTTTAAAGAAGGCATTGCGCCCAGCTAGTGAGCGTGATTTAAAGAAGCTTGAAGAAAATAAAGAAAAAGCAAAAGAAGCCTTTAAAATCTGTGAAGAAAAGGTACTTGCCCACGGTCTTGATATGAAGCTTATTGAGGCTCAGTATTCCTTTGACGGCAGTAAAATAATCTTTTTCTTTACTTCTGACGGCAGAGTTGACTTCAGAGAACTTGTAAAAGACCTTGCCGCCTCTCTTCATATAAGAATAGAGCTCAGACAAATAGGTGTCAGAGACGAAGCCAGAATGCTTGGCGGTCTTGGTATCTGCGGTCAGCCCTTTTGCTGTTCGCGATTTTTAAACGGCTTTCAGCCTGTTTCAATAAAAATGGCAAAGGAACAGGGACTTTCCCTTAATCCTACTAAAATTTCGGGAACCTGCGGAAGACTTATGTGCTGTCTTAAGTACGAACAGGATGCGTACGAGTATCTGCTTAAAAAGACTCCGCCTGTTGGAGCTACCGTTAAAACCGAAGAGGGAATAGGTGTTGTTTCCGATGTTAACGTTATTACGGGAAATCTTATAGTAAAGATAAATGAGTCGGAAGGACTTCCCTTTAAAACCCATCGCGACAAGGTTACCGTTTTGTCCCGCGGAAAGTCTAAAAGAAACGTAGAAGAAGCAGAAAATACCGAGGAAAAAGCAGAAAAATAAAAATTACTTGCATTTTTTCTAATTTGTAGTACAATAGATATGTGAAACATAAAAAACTTGTGTTTTTAAAACTTAAGGGGAGGTGTACTGAATGGCTTTCAAAATTACTGATGAGTGTATCGGTTGCGGCAGCTGTGCAGCTGGTTGTCCTGTAGAGGCTATCGTTGAGGCTGATGACAAATATGCAATCGACGCTGACAAGTGCATTGATTGCGGCGCTTGTGCTTCTACCTGTCCTGTTGAGGCTATCGTTGAAGCTTAATTAGGTTTTAGGTTCCGATACATAGTGTAATCGGGGAATATTCGCACAGAGTATTTAACTCTGTGCTTTTATTTTTATATAACACTTGATTTATTTAAAGTTTTGGTATAAAATATAAAGGTAAATTAAGCGTGTTAAACGCAATTCAGGAGGAAATAAAAAATGTTAGTATCTGCTAAAGAAATGCTTACCAAAGCAAAAGCCGGTAAATATGCTGTAGGTCAGTTCAATATCAATAACCTTGAATGGACAAAGGCTATTCTTCTTACCGCTGAGGAACTCAAATCTCCCGTAATTCTCGGTGTATCTGAGGGTGCAGGTAAGTATATGTGCGGTTATACCACCGTTGTTGGTATGGTTAACGGTATGATTAAAGAACTTGGCATTACCGTTCCTGTTGCTCTTCATCTTGACCACGGTTCTTATGAAGGCGCAAAGAAATGTATCGAAGCAGGATTTTCTTCGGTAATGTTTGACGGTTCTCATTATCCTATTGAGGAAAATATCGAAAAGACAAAAGAACTTGTTGCTGTATGTAACGAGCTCGGCCTTTCTCTTGAAGCTGAGGTTGGCGCTATCGGCGGTGAGGAAGACGGCGTTATCGGCACAGGCGAATGTGCTGATCCCAAGGAATGTAAGATGATTGCTGACCTCGGTGTTACTATGCTTGCTGCAGGTATCGGTAATATTCACGGTAAATATCCTGAAAATTGGGCAGGTCTTTCCTTTGATACACTTGATGCTATCCAGCAGCTTACAGGCGATATGCCTTTAGTTCTTCACGGCGGTACAGGTATCCCTGCTGATATGATTAAAAAGGCTATTTCCTTAGGCGTTTCCAAAATTAACGTTAATACCGAATGTCAGCTTGCTTTCGCTGCTGCTACCAGAGAGTACATTGAAGCAGGAAAAGACCTTCAGGGCAAAGGCTTTGACCCCAGAAAAGTTCTTGCTCCCGGCTTTGAAGCAATTAAAGCTACCGTTAAGGAAAAAATGGAACTATTCGGTTCTGTCGGCAAGGCTTAATATATGGCTAAACACAAAACCGTATCCTCTTGTGATATATGCGCAAATTTCGCCTATAATGAAGAAACAGAGGACTATGAGTGTATGGCATATATGGATGAGGATGAAGTAGTATCCTTCCTCCAAACTAAAAATTGCCCCGCTTTTCGACTATACGACGAATACGGCATAGTCAGAAAACAGAATTAAAAAATTATATATGAAAATCGCTGTGTCTTAATTTGTACGAACAGCATACAAAAGGTCTCCTATGGTAGAACTAGAAATCGCCATAGGAGACTTTTTTGTATGATTTATTGACAAACATATTACAAATGTAGTATTATATAAATGTAGTTTTATACCAAAAGGAGAAGTATTATGTCGAAAGAAAAACTAGTTATTTCTTCAAAAAAATACAGGGGTGATTCTACTGTGATTTCTATTCGCCTTCCCGACGAATTAGTAAAGGAACTTGATAAGATTGCTGAAGAAACTGGCAGAACTAGAAATGAAGTTATTCAGAAGTGTCTTGCCTTCGCGGTAGATAATTTAGAAATCAAGGAATATTAAAGTTGGATACAATGAATAACGAAAGCAATATGATTATTTTTAAAACTGACGACAATCAGATTACCGTTGATGTTCGTTTTTATAATGAGTCGGTTTGGTTGACATTAGACCAAATGGCAACCCTTTTTGAAAGAGATAAATCTACAATTTCAAGACATATAAAAAATATTTTTACAGAAGGTGAGCTTGTTAGAGATTCAGTTGTTGCAAATTTTGCAACAACTGCGACAGACGGCAAAGAATATCAGGTCGATTATTACAATCTTGATGTAATTATTTCGGTTGGTTACCGTGTGAAATCCTTTAGAGGCACCCAGTTTAGACAATGGGCGACCAAAAGACTCAACGAATATATCCGTAAAGGCTTCACGATGGATGATGAACGTCTCAAGAACTTAGGCGGCGGGGGATACTTTAAAGAACTAATAGATCGAATTCGCGATATCCGTGCTTCCGAAAAAGTTTTTTACCGTCAGATATTGGATATTTATGCCACAAGCATCGACTATGATCCCAATGCAGATATCTCTATAGATTTCTTCAAAAAGGTTCAGAATAAAATAAATTATGCCGTTCACGGACAGACTGCCGCAGAGGTTATATATAATCGTGCAGATAGCGAAAAGGAATTTATGGGACTTACCTCGTTCAAAGGTACCAGACCTCATTTAAGCGATGTTAAAATTGCAAAGAACTATCTTGATGAGAAAGAACTTCGCTCTCTCGGACAGTTGGTTTCAGGTTATCTTGATTTTGCCGAAAGACAAGCTGAGCGTGAACAGACAATGACTATGAAGGATTGGGCTGAGCATCTTGATAGGATTCTTACTATGTCGGGCGAACAGTTGCTTATCGGGGCAGGTTCGGTTTCACATACTCAGGCAATTAACAAGGCAACCACTGAATATAAGAAATATCAGCAAAAAACCTTGAGCGAAGTCGAGAAGGACTATCTTGCAACAATAAAAATGATTGAGGATAAGGTGGAAAAACAATAAGGGGATTTTAATAATGGCGATTTTTAAATGCAAAATGTGCGGCGGAGAATTAGAACTGCAAAAGGGTATGAATATAGCAGAATGCCCTTATTGTGGAACGAAACAAACCGTATTCAGCAATGCTTCCATAACGAAAGATAAGATATTTCTTTTGAGCGATGAAGATGTGAAGAAGTACTTTAAAAATACTACTGATAGAGTGTGTGAGAATACACCATACAGTAATAGTGTTATGAGGGGATATGAATCTAGCTGGTGGCTACGGACAAAAGATAATACTAATTCTACAAAAAATTCATCTTTTGTTATCATTGTGCATAGCAATGGGACTATTGGAAGTAGATATAGTTCGGATTATATGTCTTTATCAAGTTTTTCTTATTGTGGTGTCCGTCCAGCAATGTGGATTGATTTATCAAAAACATAATAATATTTAGGAGGAAATAGAAATAGCAAAGATAGCAGACATTATTAAATACGAGGGTGATAACAGTACATTTATTTGGAAGCACCCTTGCGAAGACTTTAACAGTCTTACACAGCTTATCGTTCACGAGAGTCAAGAAGCAATTTTCTTTATGAATGGTCAAGCACTGGATATGTTCGGTGCTGGATGCTACACTCTCGAAACACAAAACATTTCACTTATCGGCAAGGCGCCTAATAAAGCAACCAATGATAAAACACCCAAGCTACAACTTGGGTGTTTTTATATCTTTATTATATTCTCGGTTCACCGTACTCTCTTTGCATAGCCTTTGTAGAAATAACCCACTGTTTACCGAACTTACATACATCAATACCTTCAACTAATTTTCCATAGATTATCGCTTTTCTAAGTGTGCTTTCATTCAAAGCCCACATGGTTGTAGCGTCACTAAAAGCCATTAGTCCGTCAAAAGGGGTTTTCACCTGTGCACCGTTTTTCCATAGCTCATCACAGGATAAATCGATATCATCATTCCATACAATACCGTGACCGCCTACATCAACAGAAACTTCTGAAAACAAATTAACGTCTTTCAACTCAGCAAATATCGGTATGCGATCAAATAAAGGTTTAATATCATATATTTTTGTGCAACCTTCGGCGAATTGAACGCTCAGGCGGTATTCGGGTAGGGGAGAAACGTTTTTAACTTTATGAAACATAGTTACCCTCCTTTTATTCAAGTGGCGGAAGATGTTTAAAATCTTGACTTTCCCAAATTGAAAGTAATTCTTCATTATATAGCGATATCCATTCTCTTACCATTTCAAGTGCCTTCGCAGGAAGAGCGCCTTCCAGTACTTTTCCTTCAGCAATAGTAATGGCTGCCATATCATCGCCGTAAATTGCGTGAATATGCGGCGGATTGTGTTCCTTTTGTAAAAAATACATCCTAATAACAATCCCGTAAAATCTCGATATTACAGGCATATAATCACTCCTTTCAATAATAGTATATCACGGTATCGTGATATTGTCAATGTTTTGCTGTCTGATTTATATATTATTGCAATTTGATTTATTTGTGGTAAAATGATAGTGCCAAACCAATTGAATATATAAATGATGCTACACATAAATTAAAAATATACAAACACTAATAAGTAAAAAACGGTAGGGAAACCTACCGTTTTACTATTTTATGAATTTATCGTAGCCTTTGCCGTATTTGACACAGCTTGAAACACGGGCCAGAGTGGCACTGGCGATTCCTGTTTTTTCAGTAACCTTATTATAGGTTTCACCCTGCTTTAACAGTTTTGCCGCACAGACGCGTTGCGCCATATTTTCAACTTCCTTATGGGTACACAAATCATCAAAAAGAAGTTTGCAGTCATCAACCGATTCAAGACTGACAATGACCTTATACAGTTCATTTATCATTTCTTCACTGATTTTAGCCATTTTCTATCTCCTAAAATTCTTCTAAGGATTTTGCAAGGAATGCTTTTGTTTTATCGCTCTTTGGATTATCGAATACCTCTTGGGGAGTGCCCACCTCTTCAATAACACCGTCTGCCATAAAAATAACCTTGTCGGCTACGTTTTTTGCAAATTCCATTTCGTGAGTAACAACTATCATGGTGCTGTCGCTTGTTTTCAGAGCCTTAATAACCTTTAAAACCTCACCGGTAAGCTCGGGGTCAAGTGCGCTTGTAGGCTCGTCAAAGCAAAGAATTTCGGGATTCATAGCAAGAGCTCTTGCTATAGCAACACGCTGTTGCTGACCGCCCGAAAGCTGACAGGGGTATGCATCCTTTTTATCAGAAAGACCAACCTTGTCTATTAATGACAGTCCCTTTTGCTTAATTTCCTCATTTGAAGCTGTTTTTAAAAGGGTAGGGGCAAGGGTGACGTTCTCGAAAACTGTGTACTGAGGGAAAAGATTAAAGTTCTGGAATACAAGCCCAAAATGAAGTCTGTTCTGTCTTATAGTTTCATCATTTAAAAGGACTTTATTCTCGCTGTTATAAAGTTCTTTTCCGTTTACCGATATAATTCCGCTATCGGCGGTTTCGAGGAAATTAAGACAGCGAAGCAAGGTGGTTTTGCCGCTTCCCGATGAACCTATAATGGCAAGAACCTCGCCTTTATTAAGAGAAAAATCAATTCCCTTTAAAACTTCTACCTTGCCGAAATTTTTCTTAATGTTTTTTACTTCTAATACTGCCATAATTTAACTCCTGAAATAACTGAGCTTTTTCTCAATCTTGCCCAGAACTATGGTGAGAAGTCCTACGAAAATCAAATAGAACACACCCGTAAAGAATAAAGGCCAG
The DNA here is from genome assembly GCA_045533195.1 of Acutalibacteraceae bacterium. Classification (GTDB taxonomy): domain Bacteria; phylum Bacillota; class Clostridia; order Oscillospirales; family Acutalibacteraceae; genus SIG607. The sequence goes on along the minus strand of JAZSHI010000007.1, from coordinate 70,173 downwards.
ATAAGAGCTTTTTCGGCGGCAAGAATGTTTGCTTTATAAATAATTTCTCCTACCATAATACAGTTAGCAAGGGCTGTATCCTTTATAAGAGTGATTATTTCGTTGGACATAGGGGGAACTATACGCTGAATAACCTGCTTAAGTACGATTTTACGGAAAACCTGAGATTTAGTAAGTCCTAATACGTAACCTGCTTCGTACTGTCCTTTAGAGATGCTTTCAATACCGCCTCTGTATATTTCGGAAAAATAACAGGCATAATTAAGCACAAACGCAATTAAAACTGCAATTACACTACCTGCATATGAAAGGGTATTGCCTCTGGTAAAAGCAAGGTTGATATCCTTCCAGATATTAACTCCGAACAGCAGGGGAGGAACGTAATAAATTATGAATATCTGGAGCATAAGGGGAACACCTCTTATAATCCACACGAAAATACGTGATATGTTTCTGACAACTTTAAATTTACTCATAGAACAAAAGGCTATAGGTAAACCAAGCGGTGCGCCGCAAAGCAGCGTCACCGCAAAGATAAGTAAAGATATTTTAAAGCCGTCAAACAAGAATAAAACTATATCTATGAATGACATTTAAAAATTTCTCCGATGTGTTATATTATTTCTGATCCGAAAAATCAGTAATTGTAGTGGTAGCTACACCGTACTTTTCGGCAAGCTGAGATAAAGTGCCGTCAGCAGCGAGTGCTTCAAGCTGAGCGTTAACGTTAGCGGTAAGTTCGCTGCCCTTCTTAAAGCCGATAGCATAGTATTCAACTTCGCTGGAGAGAGCATCGATAATAGCAATGTTAGCATAGTCGCCTTTGCCACAGTAGTTTTTAGCAAGCTGAGCGTCAACAACAGCAAAATCAGCAGTTCCGGTCTTTACGGAAAGGAGACAGTCGGTCTGCTTTGTAGCGCCCTTGAAGATAACGTCACCGAAATCCTTAGCATAGCTTTCGCCTGCGGAACCGATTTCAGCATCAGCGATTTTACCCTTAAGGTCTTCTTTTGTAGTAATGTTAGCATCGGTCTTTGCGACTACAACCTGACGGTTTTCCATATAGTTGTAGGAAAAGTCAACAAGGTCTGCACGTGCAACACCGTCGTCAGAGCCGTTACTGGTAAAGCCATTCCAGATGCAGTCGATAGTGCCGGAATTAAGGTCGGTGTATTTGTTTTCCCATTTGATTTCCTTGAAGACAACCTTGTAACCGAGTTTTGCAAATACTGCCTCAGCAAGTTCGGTATCAAAACCAACAAGCTTTCCGTCATCATCAAGATAGTTCATAGGCTCGTAAAGAGTGTAGCCTACGATTACGGTCTTTTGAGCGCCGCAACCTGCAAAGCAGAATGCGATTAAAAGAACTGAAAGTAAAAGCGCTAATAATTTTTTCATTTTAATCAACCTTTCTTTTTGGGTTTTGCCCCATAATGTGATGAACCTATTATACTTCACTTCGATGAAGAAGTAAAGCGTTTTTTGTAAAAAAATGAAAAAAATATTAAAAAACGCCTTGATTCATTAAAAATCAAAGCGTTTTACGGTTATTTTAGTGCTATAAGAGCTGCAAGGTTGCCTCGTTTGCCCTTTGTGAAGCGATGAGAATGGAAAACATCAGGGTGACAGTTTGTGCAAAGGTCGGTTACGTCAATGTTTTCGGGTTTTATTCCTGCATTAATTAATATTTCCTTGTTGGTCTCCCAAAGGTCGAGCATATATTTGCCGTTATCTTTCCTGATAAAAATTTTATCCTTTTTGAGATAAGGGATTTTTGATAAAGGAGCATACACGACGTCATCAACCTCATAACAATTTTGACATATAGACGGCCCTATAGCGCAAATTATATCACTTGGAGATGAGCCGAAGGTATCCGTCATTTTTTCTATTGTAATTCTCCCTATTTCACTTGCAGTACCGCGCCAGCCTGCGTGAGAGGTGGCAATAACTTTTTTTACCGTATCGCAAAAGAGCAGCGGAGTGCAGTCGGCATACTGAGTAACCAAGGTTACGTCGGGGATATTTGTAATAAGTCCGTCAACGTCGGTGTAATCTCTTCCTTTAACTATGCCCTTGCCGATGTCGGCTTCGGTTACTATTCTTACATTATTGGTATGCGTCTGCTGAGAAAGTACGGCTTTTTCGGGGGCAGTGCCGATAACTGCGCAAATGCGTCGATAGTTTTCGAAAACCTTTCTTTCAGAGTCTCCGTTAGTAAAGCTCATATTCATTGAAGAATACATACCTTCACTTACACCGCCCATTCTGGTAGTAAAAGCGTGACGAACGAGATTTGATTTATCGAAAAGAGGAAAAGTTATATATATAACTTCGTCTTTTTCATTAATATTCAGATTAGCGGAAGTGAGCATATTAATCTCCTTTTTTTATTATGCTTTCCAGTCTATCGGTGTTTTTCTTGATGCCGACCAGTTGAGAATAGTATTTCTCCTTTAAAACAGAATACGCTTTTTTTATTAAAACTGGGCGAAGCTCAATAGAATGTGCATCTGAAGCAATATATGAAACGTATCTGCGTTTTATTAGTTTTTGAACTGTTTTTAAAGTGCTGGGATTTAAAACGGAGTCTGCATTTATTTGCCCCTTCGCTTCGCCGTTAGCTATTATTTTTAATAGCTTTTTAAATAATCTGTCGTTTGCATAACGTTCAATATGAGCGAGAATTACAGTAATTCCCAAATCTCTGTCAATGCTTATTACTTCCTTTAGCATATATTCCGAAAGGGGAGTCATAAAGGGAAGCTCCAGTAAAAGTATGGTTGTACCTTCAATGCAAAGCTTATCAAGGTCAGCGCATTTTGAAATGCCTGTAAAATACTGAACCTCGTGACCTAAAAAAATGTCAGGAAGGTCTTCGTTTTTTATTGCTTCCTTTAATGCTTCATAGGCGGTACGGCATTTTTTAAGATGAGCTTCAAGCTCTTCGGCTTCGGGATAAAAATGAGGGGTACAAATAACCGAAGAAATGCCGTTTTCTTTTGCCTGTTTCAAAAGAGCAATAGAAACATCTAAGCTTTTAGCGCCGTCATCAATAGCGGGGAGAATATGTGAATGAATGTCAATATAACCCATAGTGCCTCCAAAAGAAAACCGGCGTAACAGTATTATTACGCCGGAAAATTTTTAATACTTGTAATTGTATTTGTAACGATACGCAGAACGGTATTTTCTGTAAGAATATTTTTTTGAGCTTTTAGAGTTAACATCATTTATAATAGTGCCTAAAACACGGATGTTAGCAAACTTACAGGCTGCAAGGGCACGGCGCACGTCGTCTTTTCTTGTACTGCCTTCCTTAACAACAAGAACAAGTCCGTCGGTTTTGGGAGCAAGTGAAATTGCATCCGAAACTACATTTATAGGCGTAGAGTCAAAAATTATGTACTCATAGCGTTCTTTAAGATGCTCGAGCAAATCGGCTAAAGCATTGGACTCAATAAGTTCAATTGGGTTAGAGGGCAGAGGACCGGATGTGAGTACATCAAGGCTTTTACTTACATTCTGAACACATTCGTCAAAGGAAGAGGTAGCAGAAAGAATAGAATAAAGTCCTTTTGTGTTCACAAGCTTCAATTTCTTATGAATGGAAGGTCGGCGAAGATCTGCATCAATAAGAAGAACATTTTTGCCAAGCTGTGAAAAAGCAACAGCTACATTTACAGCGGTTGTGGATTTTCCTTCACTTGGAACCGAACTGGAAATAACAAATGATTTATTTCCGGTGTGGGGGAGGGAAAAAGAAAGGTTGGTTCTTATTGTTTTATATGCTTCAACAACGGCAAAGGGAACCTTTTTTGCGGTTGCTTTGTTCTCGGAAGCTTGAACATTTTGATTATCCATTTTCTTTAACCTCCTGTGGAAACACTGCCGGTTTTGGCACGATATGCGTAAGTAGGACTGTTGTCAAAATCGGGAACTGCACCAAGTACGGGAACAGCAAAGGTTTCAACAAAATCTTCCTCACTTTTGATGGTTTGGTCAAGGGAAGCGATGAGAATGAGAAGTAAACAGGTTACAACTGCACCTAAGAAACCGAAAATAAAGGTGGAACTAAAGGTGCTGGGATAAACCTGTGAAGTTCCGTAGGCTTTGTCCATAACTTCAACCGTTACGGGAGAAAGCTTATCAGCCATATACTGAGGACAAAGCTCGGTAAATGTGTTTACAATAAGCATTGCTTCTTCAGGGTTGGTGCTTTTAAAGGTTATGTCAATAAAAAGGTTCTCGTCATCTCTTTTAGAAATGCCAAAAGCACCTTTTAACTGCGAGAAAGAATATTTCTCGCCAATGGCGGTAGAAAGATTTTGATAAATGCCTTGAGACTTAAGGATATCCACACAGGTATCAACAAGATAAATGGATGCCGATAAATCGTTTGTTTCAATGGAATCATCACGGTTATTGGTAATAAGACCGCCATTTGTAATAAGGATAGATGTTTTTGCGCTATATACGGGAGTGGCAAGGAAACTGCAGTAACCGAACGCCAAAGCGGCGCAGAGCACGGCAACTATTATCACTAGCCATATACGTTGCAAAATAATTGAAATAATTGATGAAAGGGATATTTCGTTCATATTTCTACTCCGTTCTGCAAAAAATTAATAAATACTTCATACACAGATTATTATATACCAACATAACAGTTAAGTCAAGTTTAAATAGTTTTATCATTTGGTGAAAAGGGTGTAACGAACAAGGTTTTTTCGTTACTGTAGATAACCATACCGGGTTTGGCGCCACTCGGCTTTTTTACATATTTTATTAATGTATAATCAACGGGCACCGAGGAAGAGTTTTGCGCCTTTGAATGATATGCGGCAACAGAAGCGGCAAAAACAAGCTCTTCTTCACTTATCTCTTCACTATTGCAGACTAAAACGGTATGGCTTCCGGGAATGTTTTTCGTATGAAACCATATGTCTGTTTTCTTGGCTGTACTGAGGGTAAGCTTGTCATTTTGCTTATTGTTTTTGCCTACAAGGATTTTTCTCCCCTTGGGTGAAAGATATTCTCTGAAGGTATCGTTTGTTTTAACCTTTTTCTGCTTTGAGGAAATATGCTGTCCACCCGATTCCATAAGCTCTTCTCTGATTTCATTAAGCTCCGAAAGGGTTTCGGCGCGAGTCAGAGCGTCAAGTACGCTTTCGAAATACTGTAGGTCCTTTTCATCCTCTTCAATGAGACCTATAAGCATTTTTTCGGCGGTGTAGGATTTTTTGTATTCTTTAAAATATTTATCGGCATTTACTGCAGGCGAAAGGGCAGGGTCAAGGGGTATAACTATTTGGGTAAGATTTTCGTCATAGTAGTTAGGAAGCGTAACACTTTTACTTCCCGCCTTTATGCAGTAAAGATTAGCTTTTATAAGCTCACCGTAAATTCTGTACTTTTCTCTGTCGGCACATTTGGCTAAGTCTTTTTTTCGCAGTTCCCGTTTACGAGCAGTTCTTTGCATAAGTATGGTCAGCAGTTTATAAATATCTCCTGCGGCTCTGCGTATTCTTTCGGCATTTTCCTTCCGTTGATAAAAAGCGTCAAGGGTTTCGCTGAAGGAACCTAAAAGCTCTCCCGTAAACTGTGGATTATACTGAGTAATTTCGGTGAATGAAAACTCTTTGGGCAGACCGTTTTTGTCGGTTAAAAGATAGGGCTTCTTATTTTCCGTAATATCACGTAAAAGGCTGTTAAGTACGCCCGTAATATTCATCTTTTCACCGTCTGTTAAATCGCTGATGGGCTTGGAAAGGTCGTTTGCTATTCGTAAGGCAATTTCTCTTGCAACCAAAGGCGAAATTCCTTCGAGAGTGTCTAAAACTGCATCCGTTAAGCTACGGTTTTCTTTGTTTAAAATTTCGTTTGTTATAACGTCGGTTTTTACCGATAAAATATTAAGCTTTTTTGGGGCGGCGGGGGGAGTATAACGAGCCCCCGGCTGAATAATTCGTGCGCTTGACTCTAAATTGCTTCTTCTTATAGCATCAAGAATTACAAAATCAGAATCGGTAAGTATTATATTCGGCTGACTGCCTATAAGCTCACAAATAACTTTGGGGTAGATTACATCGCCCATTTCGTTAAGAGAGGAAAAGGTAAGTGTAAGCACCCTTTCAAGTCCCGTTTGCTCAACCGAAACCAGTCGGGCAGAACCAAGATATTTTCTAAGCAGCATACAAAACATTGGCGGAGAGGGTGGATTATCTGGCTTAAAGGAAGTAAAATGTACCCTTGCGCTGCCTTGACGGCTTGATAGCAAAAGCCTTGCCGCACCCTCTTTTGAGCGCAACAAAAACACCAGCTCATCTTTGGACGGCTGGTAGATTTTATCAAGATGGGCGCCAATAAAAAGGCTGAGTTCGTTTTTTATTTTGCTTAAAAAAGCTCCGTCAAGAGACATATTATTTCTCCAAAATGTTTTCTATATAACTTAAAATTTCTGTAAGGTTTTTTGTTTCGTCGGTTTTTTCCTTAATGTTCTTTATTTGATTTAAACAGTCACTTATTCTTTTTTTCTGTTTTTCAATATAAAGTTTGCCTGATGCTGTGTCGGGAGAGACTTCACCTACAAATTCATAACCATTTTTATATATTTTTTTAACACCCGTATAACGCACAGCCATAACCGAATAAAGCTTTGAAGCGTCACTTACGGGAACCTCTTTTTCGATTTCAAAAAGATTATCGGTTAAATATGAGCGCAAAAGCTCTGCGCTGGTCATAGGCTGAAGCAAAAGAAGCAGGTCGGGATTTTTTATCCATTTGCAAGAAGATAAAATGTGACGTATAACCTCTCCGCCCATTCCCGCTATAATTACGGTGTCGGCTTCATTTTCCTTTACGGGAGAAAGTCCGTCACCAAGTCTTAAATCGATATTTGTTTCTTTTGATTTTTTAATATTTTCTTTTGCCTTTTTTAAAGGGCTTTCGTTAATGTCACAGGCAATAATGCTTTTTGCCTTGCCGCTTTTAGATAAAGCGATAGGCAGATAAGCGTGGTCAGTGCCGACGTCACACACTTTAGAGGACATCGGCACAAGGCTAAAAATCACCTGTAAACGCGGGGAGAGTTCACGCATTATTTATCACTAAAGTACTCGTTAAGCTTTGCTACTAATGCGTCACAGTCGGTGTTGTGTACTGCACAAGCCTGTTCAATGGATTCACCTCTTGAAGCAGGGCAACCGAGACAGTGCATACCTATTTCGAAGAAATACTTAGCACAACCGGTATCAATGTCAAGTACGTCGCCGATAAGCATATCTTTTGTGATTTTCATTTTAAATTACCTTCCTTTATTTTAAATTATTTATTAAATAATATTGTTGGTTTATTAAGGTCACCTTTGCCGTGATTATATAGCTTACGATTATCCATCGACCAAAGTCTGCCGGTAAATTCGCCAACCTGCACACCTTCAACCGCTTCCTTCATTTCGTAAATTCGGGCATCAAGCATATCAAGTTCGCTTAAAATTTCGGCTTCAATAAACATAGGTCTTACTGCTGCACCAAATTCGGGGTCACCGTGATGGGATAAAAGCATATGTTCTATAAGATTAGAGGTTTCTTCGCTTACTCCCGTTTTTATGGCGGTTTCTCTGACAATAATTGCACCCTCGGCTAAATGACCGATAAGATTACCCTTTACGCTGTATCCCGTAGCAATACCGCTGTCGGCAACCTCAAATTCTTCGGTTTTGGCAATATCGTGAAGCATTGCGCCCGAAATAAGCAGTTCTTCGTTAACAAAGGGGTAAATAGCGCAAATGCTTTTGCAAAGACGGACAATAGAAAGTGTATGCATCAAAAGTCCGCCGCGTATGGCGTGATGAAGCTTAAATGCGGCAGGCCAATATAAAAGAGCAAGTCTTCTGTCGTTTAAAATAGTGGTAACCAGTAAAGAAAGCTCTTTATCGCTAAAATTACTTGCAATGCCGAAAAGCTCGTTATACATAGCGGAGCAGTCGTACTCGGCAGATTTTACATAGTCTTCGATTTTAACACCGTCGTCACTGTTTACGGGACGGATACGCTCAATTCTCAACTGGTCAACACCGTTATAAGGGGATATGCTTCCTCTTATTTTAACCAGAGTATTGGCATCATATACACCGTGGACGTTTTCGTTATAGCTCCAGAGTTTCGCATTGATTTCGCCCTCGCTGTCACTTAGCATCATATCAAGATAGGTGTCACCCTTAGTCGAGGTTTTTTTATCTATACTTTTTATCAGGCAAAAACCTTCTACAAGATTTTTACCCTCAACAATAGGAGTAAATTTCATAATCGTTTCCTCGTAAATATTATTTATTTCATTATACAACATTAGATTTATAAGTGCAAGTAAATTTAAAATAAAAACTGCTGTCCGTCGGACAGCAGTTCAAATTAATCGGCAATATAATATTTTACAAGATTTTGAAGCAAGGTGTCTCTGTCAATCTTTCTTATCAGGTTACGCGCATTATTGTGCGTGGTAATGTAGGTCGGGTCCTCGGAAAGAATGTACCCAACTATCTGATTGATCGGATTATAACCCTTTTCTTTAAGCGCTTCATAAACCTGCAGTATTATCTTGCGGTTTTCCATTTCCTCTTCATTTATAAGGGAAAATTCCATAGTCTTATCAATCATTCTTAACACCTCTTTTTTATTATATTACACTATTTTTATAAAAAGTACAAGTGAAATTTTTGTGAACTTATTTTACATTCTCAGCGTTGCGCCGTTTGCTTCAAGCTTCTTTAAAATACGCTTAACAGCGGCGTCAATCTGTTCATCTGTAAGGGTTGCTTCAAGAGACCTTAGTGTTACGCTGAAAGCAACGCTCTTTTTACCTTCGGGAATCTGATTACCTTCATATACGTCAAAGAGCGTAACCTCTTCGCAAAGTTTACCTGCGGCTTCTTTCATAATGTCTTCAAGTGTACCTACAGGAAGCTCTTTATCGCAAAGGAAAGCAAAGTCACGGGTAACGGCAGGGAACTTGGGTAGTGGCTTATAAATGGTCTTTTCAGAAGCTATTGCGAAAAGCTTATCAACCTGAATTTCGGCAACGTAAGCTCTTACACCGATATCGTAGTTTTTAAGCACGTCGGGATGAACTTCACCGAGGACTGCAATTTTTTCGCCGTCTATAAGGGCATTTGCCTGACGTCCGGGGTGAAGGAATACTTCGTTGCTCTTTTCAAATTTAGCGGTCTTTTTAAACAATGCAACAATTTCTTCTACTATACCTTTAAGGGTGAAGAAATCTTCATCGCTTCCGTACATACCAACAGACATTGTGGGAATTTCTAAGGGCGCATCAACTAAGGGAAGAGCTTTTGGAACAAATCTCTTGCTGATTTCAAAGAATCTTACGTCGCTGTTTTTACGGTTGTAGTTAGTGGAAAGAACGGTGAGCATACTGGTAATTAGCTGAGTACGCATAGTGGAATATTCGTCACCCAAGGGATTAAGAAGCTTTACTGCCTGTCTTCTTTCATCATTTTCAGCCAGATTAAGATTATCAAGAGCCTTTGAAGAAATGAAGGAATAGGTGGAAATTTCGTTTGCTCCCATACTTATCATAGCTGATTTAATAAGGTCACTCTTGATGCGTTCGGGAAGCTTTCTTCCGCGTCTTACAGCACCGTTCATAGCGGTGCTGACAATATGGTCATAGCCGTAAATACGCATAATTTCTTCAGCCAAATCTGCTCTGCCTTCGATATCGTCACGAATGGAGGGAACGCTGACGGTAAGCACGTTGCCGTCAAGCTTGGTATCAAGACCTAATGCGTTAAGAATTCTTACCATTTCACTCTCATCAATGTTAAGACCTAAAAGAGCGTTAATGGAATCGGTGGTACAGCTTAGTATTCTGTTTTCGGGAAGACCTTTGTTTTTATCAATAACACCGTCAACAATATCACCTGCATCAAGGGTATCAATAAGATTTAAGGCTCTGTCCATAGCAAAGGCGGTATTGTTAATATCAATACCCTTTTCAAATCTGCCTGAGGATTCGGTACGGATACCGAGAGCGCGTCCTGTTTTTCTTACGTTATCACGCTTAAACTTAGCAGCTTCAAGGAATAAATCGGTGGTGCTGTCGGTAATTTCGCTCTCCAATCCACCCATAATACCTGCAAGGCAGGAGGGCTTTTCGCCGTCGGCAATTACAAGCATTTCGGGGGTGAGGTTATGAGTTTTTTCGTCAAGAGTCTGAATAAATTCGTTTTCTTTTGCGTTTCTTACAATGATGTGCTTATCAGCAAGGTCATTATAATTAAATGCGTGCATAGGCTGACCTGTTTCAAGCATAACGAAGTTTGTAATATCAACTATGTTGTTGATAGGACGCATACCGCAGGTTTTAAGTACCTGCTTTAACCATTGAGGAGATTCTTTTATACGAAGATTCTTAACGTATCTTCCAATGTATCTGGGGCAAAGGTCGAAGTTTTCAACGTCTATTTTAACAAAATCGTTAATGTCGCCACCTACGGTCTTATAGGTTGTGTCAGGTGTCTCAAAAGGAACACCCAAAACAACGCTTACCTCCTTTGCAACACCGATAATGGAGTTGCAGTCGGGACGGTTAGCGGTAATCTTAAAGTCGATAACATAATCGTTAAGACCTAAAATATCACGCATATCGGTGCCTACTTCGTATTCATCCTTTAAAATAAGGATACCGTTTACACCGGCTCCCTCGTAATCTGCTTCGGTAAGCTCAAGCTCAGCGCCCGAGCAAAGCATACCGCGTGATTCAACACCGCGAAGTTTTCCTTTGGTTATATGGGTGCCGTCGGGAAGGAAGGAATCGTGAAGTGCGGCGGGAACCAATGCACCTTCAAAAACGTTCTGTGCGCCTGTAACAATCTGAACAAGATCGTCACCACCGATATCCATCTGGCAAATCTGCAGATGGTCGCTGTTTTCGTGAGGAGTAATAGAAACAATTCTTGCGGCAACAACGTTGCTCATTTTATCCCTTAGGTTTTCAATGGATTCAACCTCGAAGCCTGCCATTACCATTTTATCGCAGAGCTCCTCTACGCTTACATTTATATCAACGTAGTATTTTAAAGTGTTAAGTGCAATTTTCATTTTTATTAACTCCTTTCCTTAAAACTGGTCAAGAAAACGTTTGTCATTTTCGAAAAGCAAACGAATGTCGCTGATTTTGTATCTTGTGGTGGTAAGACGGTCAAGACCGATACCGAAGGCAAAGCCTGTATATTCTTCGGGGTCGATTCCGCAGTTTTTAAGAACGTTGGGATGAACCATACCTGCACCAAGAATTTCTATCCAACCTGCGCCTTTACATACTCGGCAACCCTTACCGCCGCACTCAGAGCAGGTAACGTCAACCTCAACGCTGGGCTCGGTAAAGGGGAAGAAGGAGGGACGGAATTTAACCTTGGTTTCTTTTCCGTAGATTTCGTGAGCAAACTGTTCAAGTACACCCTTAAGGTCGCACATTGTAATGCCTTTATCAACCACAAGACCTTCTATCTGATGGAAAACGGGAGAGTGGGTGGCGTCAACCTCGTCGGCACGGAAAACTCTGCCGGGGCAAACCATACGGATAGGGGGCTGAGTCTTTTCCATAGTACGCGCCTGAGCAGCAGAGGTCTGGGTGCGAAGAAGAAGACTGTCTGTAAGATAGAAGGTGTCCTGCATATCTCTTGCTGGGTGGTCGGCAGGAACGTTTAATTGTTCAAAGCAATAATGGTCGGTTTCTACCTCGGGACCGTCAACAACATCAAAGCCCATAGACTGAAAAATATCCAGCATATCGTCAAGCACCTTGTTTAAGGGGTGAAGCGCACCGATTTTTGCCTTTTTCGACGGCATGGTGACGTCAACTGCTTCATCAATAAGCTTTTTATCCTGTGCCGCCTTTTCCAAAACTGTGCTCTTTTCGGTAAGGGCAGAATCAATAGCTCCTCTGACCTCGTTGGCAATTTGTCCGATAACGGGACGTTCATCGGCAGAAAGACTACCCATCATTTTTAGAATAGCAGTAAGTTCGCCTTTTTTGCCTAAGTATTTGATTCTGATTTCTTCAAGAACAGCGCTGTCTTCTGCCACATTTATGGCAGAAAGAGCCTGTTCCTTTAAAGCTTCAAGTTTTTCTTTCATTTCTTTTCCTCCGTATAAAAAAATAATCTCCGTCCCTACACAAAGGGACGAAGATGAAAATTCTCCGCGGTACCACCCAGATTTTTGCCAGAGCAAACACTCTTTGGAAATATAACGGTTTCCTACCCGTCAACGCTTACTTTTATTTCGGCATTGCCGCTCAGAAGGGAACTTCGGTAAAGGAACTTTCCGCATTTTTCAGCCGTGAATGCAGTCTCTGTGAAGGTTCTGTTTTACTTACTTTCCTTCGTCATTGCGTTTAATATCTTAAAAATATTATCATAAAATAAAATAAAAATCAACCTTTTTATTAAAAAAATTGAAAATATAACGCTTTTATGTTATACTTTTCATCGGAGGCGGTAGAAGTGTTTGAAAATTTTAAAGAACAAAGCTATAATGCGGCTAAGGAAATAATAGAAAAAGCAAATTTAAAGGAAGGAAGTATCCTCGTAGTAGGCTGTTCCACAAGCGAAACTTTGGGAAGCAAAATAGGTACCGATTCTTCGCCCGAAGCGGCTGAAAAAATCTTTGAAGGAATATATAGTGCGGCAAAGGAAAAGGGTGTTTTTGTTGCGGCGCAGTGCTGTGAACATCTTAACCGTGCTATTATTACCGAAAGGGATGCAGTAAAAAACGGAGAAGCAGTAAATGTTGTTCCGCAGCCTAAAGCAGGGGGAAGCTTTGCTACAAGCGCTTATAAAGCCTTTGAAAATCCCATTGCTCTTGAAGAAATAAGAGCTGATGCAGGACTCGATATTGGATTTACCATGATAGGAATGCACATAAAAAAAGTGGCTGTTCCCGTTCGTCTTAATAACAACAAAATCGGAAATGCCACAGTTCTTGCCGCCAGAAGCCGTCCTAAGTTTATAGGCGGTATAAGGGCAGTATATGATGAAGCCTTGCTTTAAAAAATAGTTTCAAAGCTAAAGCTTTCACTGTTTTTTAAATGATTGAGCCGCGCTTTAAGTTCGGCAATTTCGGTATTTATTTCATTCTTTTGACCGTTTTCACCGTACTTTAAAAGTCGGTTTACGGTTATATCAATTTCATTAACCGTTTGGTGATTAGTAAAGAACATTAGCATCGGCTGTGCTTTATCCCAATCTTTTTTTAGGGAATAAAACGGCTCGGTGCTTTCTTTATTTTGATAATAGCGGTCAAGGTCGCCAAAAAGGACGTTATGGCATCTGCCCACAGTTATTGAACCGCATATGGCAAGACCTATAACTATTATAAGAAGAAGTACGGCGGCAATAAGTCTTTTCATATTTATTTCTCCTTCATTGTTACGTTCATTTTTCCTTCTTTATCTAAGGTTAGAAGAAAAACGTCTTCTATTCTTGCAGGACTTATTCTGCGTTTAATTTCCTTTTCACTGCCGCCTAAGGACTCAAGAGCATCCATTATTATTTTGCCGTCGCTTATTACGGGAAGGGGAAGGGAGGAGCTTTGAGTTTTTAATTTCGGAATATCCTGCTTTTCTACGGGCAGATACTGACTTTTCTGCAAAACACTTAAGGAACCGTTAACCTCAAGCACGGCATAGGCTACGTTTTCTATATGAAATATACCCTGTCCTCGCAAAAGCTCAATAAGGTCAATAACCGTAAGGCGCACCTTTCTCATAGCCTTTTGGTCTATTACTCCGTTTTTTATAACTATGGCGGAGTTGCCGCTCATAAGCTTTCGGAATTTTATCGATTTCATAGTTATAACCGAAAGGAAAATTTCTATTATAACCAACATAAAAATCGCCACAATCCCATTGAGAACAGGCTGAGAGCTGTCCTGAAGCGGTATAGCGGCGATTTCTGAAATTAAAAGTGTTACGGCAAGTTCGTTAGGCTGCATATCGCCTATCTGACGTTTGCCCATAAGACGTATTCCGAGTGTTACAAAAAAATAAACAACTACGGTACGAATAATAGTAATAATCATTCAATCACCGTAGTTAGTATGCACTTAAGCTTCGTTGTTATGCATTTTATAAGAAAGAACCATAAGCTTGTCCCCGAAATGAACGTTTTCTACCGAAACGTCGGGGTAAGCAAGTCCTAAATCATAATGGCTGAAGTTTAAAAAGCCCTTTATTCCGAGCTTTACAAGCTTGTAAGAAATAGCCTCGGCAGATTCTTTAGGAATACAAAGAACAGCGGTGGTGGGATGGTTTTCTTTACAAAATTCATCAAGGGAATCCATACTGCGAACAGGCAGGTTGTGTACCACCTGACCTATAATAGCTTCTTTTTTATCGAAAAGTCCGATAAGCTCATAACCCTTATTATCAAAACGAATATGAGTAGCAATAGCCTTACCCAGATTACCGATACCGATAATAATAAGCTTTTGAGGTTTATCAAGTCCTAAAATTTTTGCGATTTCGTTTGAAAGCAACTCGGCATTATAACCGTAGCCCTGTTGTCCGAAACCGCCGAAGCAGTTAAGATCCTGTCTTATCTGACTTGCAGTAAGTCCCATTTTTTTCGAAAGCTCAGAAGAAGAAATACGGGTAATGCCCGATGCTTTTAAATCCTCTAAAAAACGATAATATCGAGGAAGACGGCGAATTACCGAAGGGGATATTGAACGGTAAGACATAAAAAAATCCATATCCTTTCCATATTACAAATTACATTTTATTATGTAACATTTTTACCGTTTTGTCAATAAAACTTTCTCAATTGACAAAAACTTTTTATAATAGTATAATAGTAAAAAATTGAGGGATGTGTCATATATGAAGAAGCTAATATCTATCCTTATTATATTCGCTCTTAGCCTTACTATGTGCTCCTGCGCTTATTCTGCAGACGGAATAAAGTCAAATCTTAAAGATGCAGGTTATGATATAATCGAATTTGATCAAGAACGAAAAACCGAAATGAATAACGAGCTTAAATATAGCTATAAAGGAAGCGGAAGTATTATAAACGGTTTTTACGGTGTAAGTAGCGCAGATTCCACCTCCGTTACGGTGCTTGAATTTGAAAATAAAAGCGACCTTACCATTATGTATAAAATGGTAAAGGAATCACTTGAAAAGGACGAAAAAGTTGACCTTTCGGGATATATTCTTATTTTCGGTAATAAAAACGGTGTAGATGTCGCACTAAATAAGTAAGTTTTTGCTTGATAATATCAAGACTATGTGATATATTAACTTTATTGTAGCTTTTTGAGGAGGATAAAAAATGCTTGATATAAAATTTATTAGAGAAAATCCTGAACTTGTTAAGGAAAATATAAAAAAGAAGTTTAAAGACCATAAGCTTCCCCTTGTTGACGAGGTTTTAAGACTTGATGAGGAAAAACGCGCTACCAACAGCCGGGCAAATGAACTCAGAGCGCTTCGAAACAAGGTGAGTAAAGAAATCGGCGCCTTAATGGGACAGGGCAAACGTGAGGAAGCCGAAGAAAAGAAGGCTATCGTAACCAGTCAGGCAAAGGAACTCAGTGAGCTTGAAGCAAAAGAAAACGAACTTGCCGCTGCTCTTAAAGAGAATATGATGAAGATTCCCAACATTATTGACGACAGTGTGCCTATCGGTAAGGATGACAGCGAAAATGTTGAGGTTAAGCAGTACGGAGAAAAGACTGAGGTTGACTTTGAAATTCCTTATCACACCGATATTATGGCGCTGTTCGGTGGTATTGACAAAGAGGCTGCAGGTAAGGTGGCAGGTGAAGGCTTTTATTATCTAATGGGGGACATTGCACGTCTTCACAGCGCAGTTACCACCTATGCCAGAGACTTTATGATAGACAAAGGCTTTACCTACTGTATTCCTCCCTTTATGATTCGTTCAGGCGTTGTAACAGGTGTTATGAGCTTTGAAGAAATGGACGCTATGATGTATAAAATAGAGGGTGAAGACCTTTATCTTATCGGTACAAGCGAACATTCTATGATAGGAAAATTCATTGATACCATTACAGATGAAGCAAAGCTTCCCTTAACCCTTACAAGCTATTCTCCTTGCTTTAGAAAAGAAAAGGGCGCTCACGGTATTGAGGAACGCGGAATTTATAGAATTCATCAGTTTGAAAAACAGGAAATGATAGTTATCTGTAAGCCTGAAGAGAGTATGGAATGGTTCAATAAAATGTGGAGCTATTCCGTTGAACTTTTCAGAAGTTTAGATATTCCCGTTAGAACCCTTGAATGTTGCTCAGGCGACCTTGCAGACCTTAAGGTTAAGTCTTATGACGTTGAAGCTTGGTCACCTAAGCAGAAAAAGTATTTCGAGGTTTGCTCCTGCTCTAACCTCGGCGATGCTCAGGCAAGAAGACTCGGTATCAAGGTTAAAGGCGAGGACGGTAACAAATATCTTGCCCATACCCTTAACAATACCGTTGTTGCTCCTCCCAGAATGCTTATTGCTTTCCTTGAAAACAATCTTTGTTTTGACGGTGAAAAATATTCCGTTAAAATCCCCGAAGCTTTAAGAGCTTATATGGGCGGAAAAGAAGTTATTACCTATTAAAAAAACAGGCTCGAAAGAGCCTGTTTTTTTAGGGAAAAGGGCTGTGCTTCGCACAGAGGGAAGAGGGAATAGGGGATAGAAACTTTTCCCTCGTCCCTAATCCCTAATCCCTAATCCCTAATCTCTACTCCCTGTATCGCAACGCGATACCCCTAATCCCTTGACTTTTAATAACCATTGAAGTAAAATGTTTACGGTATTTTTTAATAAAAGTCTTTAAAAGGAGACTAAAATAAATGAAAAAGATTTTATCAATTATAATCTGCCTTGCATTAATAATCACAGCACTGCCACTGCAGTCACTAAACGTTTCTGCGGCTACAAGCGGAGCGACGGGTAGATGCTCTTGGTCGCTTAATGGCACAGTTCTTACCATTAGCGGTAAAGGGGATATGGGAAATATTACGCCAGACCCATTACCGACTTTGCCATGGGGCAATGCAGTAACTGATGTTATTATTAAAGATGGTGTAACAAGTATAGGAAATTATGCATTTTATGGTTGCACATCCTTAAAGAGCGTTACTATCCCCAATAGTGTGACAAAAATCGGAGCAAGTGCTTTTTATAAATGCGGAGCTCTTACAAGTATAGCTATACCGTATAGTGTAACAAGAATAGAAGAGTATGCTTTTTTTGGTTGCTCCTTACTGGAAAATGTTTATATTACCGATTTAGCGGCATGGTGTAAGATTAGTTTTGTTACTGAATTTTCAACTTGTTATGGAAATCCGCTTTGTTATGCAGAAAATCTTTATTTAAATAATGAACTTTTAACCGATATAGTTATACCCGAAGGTGTAACCAGTATTAAAGATTTTGCTTTTTCTGGTTACGCATCCCTTACAAGTGTAACTATACCCGATAGTGTAAAAAGTATAGGAAGTTCTGCGTTTTATAATTGTAAATCCCTCGCAAGTGTAACTATAGGTGAAGGTGTAACAAATATAGGAAGTTCCGTATTTTCGGGTTGCTCTAAACTGTCAAACCTTTATGTTGATGATAACAATACAAAATACACAGATATTGATGGGGTATTATTTAATAAGAGTGGAACTGAGCTTATTCTTTATCCTGCCGGAAAAACTACACCCTATTACAATATTCCTAACGGAGTAACAAGTATAGGGAATATGGCATTTTATGGTTGCCTATCGCTTAAAGATTTAACCATTGGTGAAAGTGTAACAAAAATAGGAACTAGTGCATTTTCAGGGTGCTCATCACTTAAAAGTGTAATAATACCCGATAGCGTAACAAGTATTGGAACTAGTGTGTTCTATGGTTGCTCTTCCCTTACAAGCGCAACAATGCCAAATAGTTTAACAAGTATTGGAAATAATGCATTTTCAGGTTGCTCTTCTCTAACAAGCGTAACAATACCCGATAACGTAACAAGCATAGGAACTTCTGCATTTTTAAATTGTTCATCCCTTGTTAGCGTTCATATAACTGATATAGCTTCGTGGTGCAATATTTCTTTTGGAAATACTTATGCCAACCCCCTCGTTTATGCAAAAAATATATATTTGAACGGTGAACTTATAACTGATTTGGTTATACCTAATACAGTGACAGATATTAAAAATTATGCGTTTTATAACTGCACATCCTTTAATAGTATAACCATACCCCGTAGCTTAACTAGTATAGGAAGCGCTGCATTTCATAATTGTAAATCTTTACAAGAAGTGTTTTATAACGGAAGTAGCGCAGATAAAGAAAAAATTACTATAGGTACAAGCAACGCTGCATTTACTGATGCAACGTGGCTTTATAATACTTGCGCCTGTGTGACCGAAGACACTTATGAAAATAATTGCAACACCACCTGTAACGTATGTGGGAATATTAAGGCAATTATACATACTTATGATAACCCTTGCGATAATAAATGTAACCTATGTGAAAATATTAGGGAAACCACACATACCTATGATAACGCGTGTGATAGCAAATGTAACGTATGTGAATTTGAACGTATAGCATCAGACCACGTATATAACGATATTTGCGATACGGATTGTAACGTGTGCGGAACTGTCCGAAAAGTTGAGCACGTGTATTCAGGAGAATATGATGTTAGTTGTGATGAATGCGGTGAAATTCGTGCAATAGAAGGACAATTCTCTATTATTTATCATTTAGACGGCGGAACAAATGCGCTTAAAAATCCTGATATATATACTTTTGAAGACGATATCGTACTAAAACCGGCCACAAAGGACGGATACGATTTTATAGGATGGTATTTGGATGCAGATAAAACCGAATCTATAAGCGAGATCGTTAATCGCGCAGGAGAGCTTAACCTGTATGCTGAATATACTCCAAAACAATATGAAGCATTATTTGATTTCCAAGGAGGAACAACTTCAGATCGTATAACTGTCACGCTAAATGATGCAATAGACACAACCAAGAAATTTGAGGTGATAAACGGTAGTGAATTTAATCCATATCAAGAGTGGAGAATGCCTAAAAGAAATGGTTATGTTTTTGCAGGATGGAAATATAACGGAAGTTTAGTTGGTGATAAAATTTCGACAAATAAAGATATTGAATTAACGGCTATTTGGAAAATTGCTGATTATTCGAATTACAATCAAATTATACTTGGAAGCGGCAGCTCTTATATCAGTAATAGCGGTGCGTATTTTAATAATAATCTGGGAGATTATTCTACATCACCTACAAATACATCCAGCGGTTACCTTTACTCAAGCTATTATGTTTATGTAAGCGGTGAATATAAAAATGTAACCTACTCCGGATATTCTTTTTACAATCAATATTCTTCTTATTCATATGGTGGATTTTCTATTAATAATATTACAACCGGAAAAACTTTAGTAAATGCAGATGGAATGGAAGATTGTTATGATTCGTGGGACGATAGTTATAACAATCGCAAAAATTATAGCGGAACTTTGGAGGTGGCACCCGGTACATTATTGAGAATAACTGTATATGGACATACTAACGATTCTAGATATGCGGGTTATTATGGCGATATATTCAATGCGCCGGTGGGTGGTATTTCTCTTAGTACCGGTGAGATAAGAGATTCAATAAATGTTTCGTATTCCGGAGAAAAAACAATTGGTCAAACGTACGATGCCGTAATTAAAACACCGACAGTTAGCAAAAACGGATACGAATTTGTGAATTGGTGTGATGAAAATGGTGTGCCCATAACTGAAAATTGGCAATATTTAGAAGACGAGACTTTATATGCTAAATGGAAACCGATAAGTTATGGGATTTCTTACGTGCTTAATGGCGGAACAAACAGCGATACAAATCCTTCATCGTACACAGTCGAAGATAGTTTTCTATTAGCGAACCCTCAAAAAAAGGGTTATATGTTTAATGGTTGGTATTCTGATGCTAATTTTACAACGCGTGTAACACAGATATCTAACCAAACGGGAGATATTAAACTATATGCAAAATATACCGTTAATGTATATAAGCTTACTTTAGATGGTAACGGTGGCGTTTTGGCACCGAAAATCACTTTTATAAATGATGGAAAAGTGATAAAAGAGGAATATTTAAGCGGGGGTGATGTGATTACTGCATACCGTCCCGATGATAGAGAAGGATATATATTTGCGGGTTGGTATATAGATGAAAATTTAACTTCCGTATTTAAATTCTCGAAAACAATCGACAAAGATATTATTCTTTATGCTAAATGGATATCTTGCAATGAAAACACACTAAATATCGAAAGTATAAACGAGTTTAGAGTAAAGGTTCAGGGAAAAGTAGGTCAGATATACGCGTTTGTTCCATTAGCTGATGGAGAAATAAGTGTAACGTCAAAAGCAAATGGCTTGGATTTGTACGGAACTCTTTACGATTCTAATATGGCATTGTTAGTTTCTTCCGATGATATTAGCGAAAACGATTTAAACTTTACATATAGTTATCGTGTTGAAAGCGGAAAGTTATACTATGTAGAAATAAAAGGAAATACCGTTTCAACCGTTGGCGATGCAGATATTTCTATTGATTGGGTGGGAGATTGTTCTATTATAGGAACATCTTATAATAGTCAAACACACACAATTGTTTATGGCGAGACATTTACTTTGCCTGATGCGGTTTGTAAAGGAAATATTTTCCTTGGTTGGTTTGATGAAACTGACACCAAAATTTCTGATGGAATCTGGGATTTTACCGCCAATAAAACATTGTATGCACGATGGACTACGGTTCATACAGTAGTTTTTAAAGATATAGATGGAACAATTCTATCATCTGAAACATACTATTACGGTGACAAAATAGAAGCACCAAAGCTACCGACAAAACCTTCGGATAAAGTATATAATTACAGTGCTAAATGGGATAACGACTATACCGGAATTTGTGTTGGAGATGCCGTTTATACTGTTACATATACTTGCACCTATATTGATTACACAGTAGTATTTAAGGATTGGGACGGTACTGTTCTTTCATCTGAAACCTATCACTACGGTGACGAAGTAACAGTTCCTAATGTTCAGGGTAAACCTGCAGAAAATGGACGGAAGTATATCTTTGTCGGTTGGGATAAGAAGGTTGTAAACTGTGCAGGTGATGTTATTTATACGGCGGTTTATGACGTATATTATATCCTAGGTGACCTTGATGGTGACGGAGTGGTCGATACCGCCGACCTTGCGACAATGAAACTTTACCTTGCTGGGCTTAGTGTTCTTGGTGAAACAGGACTACTTACAGGAGATTTGAACGGTGATGGAGCAGTTGATACCACCGACCTTGCTTCACTTAAATTAGAACTAGCAGGACTTAAAAAAACAGGCTCGAAATAGCCTGTTTTTTTAGGAAAAAGGGCTGTGCTGCGCACAGAGGGAAAAGGGAAAAGGGAATAGGGAATAGGGGATAGGGGATAGAAAACTTTTCCCTCGTCCCTAATCCCTAATCCCTTTGTGCTTCGCACAATCGCCCTGTGAAAAATATTTTCCGATTTGAAAAATCAATTTCACTTTACAAAATCCATTTTTTAATATACTATGAATATATACTGTGTAATGGAGGAATATGAAATGAAAGACGTTTTTAATAATAAGGTTCCTGCTCCTTGGACTAACGTCGAAACTGTGGAAACCGAAAAGGGTTGCGAAATCTCTCTTTGGGGAAGAACCTATAAGGTGGAAAACAATCTGCTTTTTTCTTCTATTGTTTCTCAGGGTGAAGAATTATTAAGCTCTCCTATAAGAATTAAAGCAGGGGAGAACGGACACGATATAATATGGCGTGATATTGACTGTATTGTAGGGGAAACTACCGACCAATATGCTTACGTTTATACCACCGCTCAGAGTGACGCTTTTATAGTTAACGTTTCAATGAAGGTGGAATTTGACGGTCTTGCTACTGCAGACGTAAAGCTTATGCCCAAGGGATATACCGTACCTCAGCTTTTCGGTCTTGAATCAAAGGAAAGTACTCCTACTCTTCTTGACTTCTTCCATATTGAAATTCCCGTTAAGGACGATATTGCAAAGCTTTATCATATTTCTCCCAACAAGGTTCATCCCGATGACGAGGGAAATACCGGTGATATGGATAAATATTCAAGCAGCGCTTACCTTAATAATAAGAATGCCGACCTTGATTTTGCTTCTATTCTTTACGTCGGTAATGATGATAAAGGTCTTTTTACCTACTGTGAATCGGATGAACTCTGGCAACCCGTAGAAAAGGAAAAATCCTATCAGTTTGTTGACGGGGGAGATCATACCGTAGTCAGAATGAGACTTCTTGACAGTCAGCCTTACGCTTGGCAGGAGGTTGATGCAAGGTTCGGTCAGTATAAATACCCCGCCATTTGCTTTAAAGTAGCTTTTCAGGCTTCTCCCGTAAAGGCTTTCCCCGAAAATCCATATAAAGAAAAGCTTTTACATATTGACTGCTTTAAAAAGATTCAGGGAGATTATATTGATTTCCTTGCAAATCCCGTAGTAGAGGGCGATACCGAAAGCGGTTATGACAGAATTAAGCGTCTCGGCGTTACCACCCTTATACTTCACGAAAAGTGGAATAACATTCAAAACTATTGGAAGCTTACCAAACGTACCGAACGTCAGCTTACTACCATTATAGAGGAATGTCACAAACGCGGTATAAAGGTTGTTCCCTATTTTGGATACGAGGTTTCCACTATGTCCGAAATTTTTGCTGACAATGCAGAAGAATTTGCTCAACTCAGAGAGGGTGAGGAATGCAGAAGCGTTCAATGGTACCGCTTCCCCGCACAAAGAGAAATTCCCGTTTGCTATTGCAGCAGTATTGCCGATAGATTTGCCGACGGACTTGAAGCGTTGGTTGATAAATATAACTTTGACGGTGTTTATCTTGACGGCACAGCTATGACAAGAGCTTGTCAGAACCGTGCTCACGGTTGCGGATATATTGACAGAGAGGGCGTACTTCATCCTACCTACAGAATGTTCCCCATAAGAGAGATGTTCAAGCGTCTTTATGAAACCTTCAATTCAAGAGGTAAGATTATTAACTGCCATATTTCCGACTGTGTAAACTGCGGTGTACTCAGCTTCTCTCATTCACTTTGGATGGGCGAATACATTCAGTACAACCTTGTTAAAGAAGGAATTAACGAAATGCCCGACGGATATTTACGCGCTTCCCATTCGGGTAGAAACTTCGGTATTCCCACCGAGTTTATCGTTTACGAAAACAGACCTATCTGGAATTTTGAGGATGCGCTTACTTTTGCTATGCTTCACGGCATACTGCCTCGTCCCAATGATATAGGATATCCCCTTGAATTTATGTCGGGAATATGGAAGATAATCGATAAATTCGATCTGGACGGCGCAAACTTTGTGCCTTATCACAATAATCCTTACTTTGTAAGCGATAACGAAAATATTAAAATAAGCGGCTTTAAGAAGAATGATAAGTGGCTTCTCTTTGTGGCAAATGCCGATGGATACGACCAAGGCGAAGTTAGTATAAGCGGATTTGAAGGTAAAAAGATAATTTGTGAAAAATGTCAAAAAGAAATTTCTGCCGACGGCGGAAAAATCACTTTACCCTTTAAGAGATTTGCTCATTACTTCTTGACAGTTGAATAATTAAACAAAAAGAGCTTTGGGTTACCCAAGGCTCTTTTGCTTAAAGTCCTCCCGACTTCGCATACGCTCAGCCACCCGCATTACGCACAAGGAGGGCAGAAGTAAGGCTCCTTTGTAAAGGGTGACTCCCTACAGTGTAGGGAGATGTCACGCAAGTGACAGAGGGTACGGGCTCCGGTTAGGAGCTGTCACGAAGTGACTGAGGGATTGTTTTGTTTCGCACAATCCTCCCACCGACATACGTCGGTCCCCCCTCCTTTACAAGGCGGGCGTTTATGTAAACAACGTAAACAATGTTTTTAAACTTTTTTTATAAATAATAAAAAAATAAAATATTTTTATTGATTTTAAATCTTTTATAGATTTGTTGTTTTTTTGTCTATATATGTCTTCAAAGCCTTTGTTTACGCGGGTTTTAATATAGACAACCATATAGACAACCATATAGACAACGTATAGACAATCTTACTTTTTAGTCCATCCTCTATGGGCTCCATAATTTTCAAAGTAAAGTGTTCCTTTACTTCTCTCCCAGCCTTCCATTTGTTGAATTATAAGACCGATTTCGGTGCTGTCCTTTTTGCCGTAAGGATAGTTAAAATCTTGTGGTTGAAAAAACAATGGTTTTAATATATAATTTTTTTGGTGATTAAAGTGGAAAAGATTTTTGAAAGCATACCTTCTTTAGAAGAAAATTATGTGAAATTTTGGGAAGATATATGTAATATCGAAAGTCCTACGGATTATAAAGAGGGAATAGACAGGGTAGGCTCTCTTATAATAGAAAGGGCTGAAAAATTAGGCTTTAGTATCGAAAAATGCATACAAAGGGTGTCGGGGGATGCCATATGCATTACTATGAACGAGGAAGTTAACCAAAAGTCTGTTTGCTTTTCTGCCCATATTGATACCGTACATCCAATAGGTGCCTTCGGTTATCCGCCTGTAAAGATTAAGGACTCGATTATCTGCGGCCCCGGTGTTACCGACTGCAAGGGCGGAGCGGTGGCAGGTCTTTTTGCTATGCATATATTAAAGCTCAACGGCTTTAAAGACCGCCCTGTAAAGCTTATTATCCAGACCGATGAAGAAACAAGCAGCAAGGGCAGTAATAAGGAAACTGTTAAATTTATGGCAGAAAAGGCGAAGGATGCTATTGCTTTTATAAATCTTGAAGGGCTAAGAGATGCGGGAATGGTGCTTAAAAGAAAGGGAATACTCCGTTATGAGATAAAGGTTGAGGGAATATCGGTTCACGCTTCCTCCTGCGCTGACGGGGCAAGTGCCGTAAGAGAGGCGGCAAATATTATATTAGAACTTGAAAAATTCAAGGATAATTACGGAATTACTGCAAATTGCGGAACGGTAAAGGGCGGAACTGCCGCCAATACCGTACCCGATGACTGTACTATGGAATTTGATTTCAGATTTTCGAATATGGCGGAATATAAAACTATAAAAGATGCGGTAAAGAAGGCTTGTGAGAGCAATACCGTAAAGGGCACTAAAACAACATACACTCTAAAAAGCGAAAGGGTTTATATGGAGGAAACCGAGAAAAACCTTGAGCTTTATGAAAAAATAGAGGATATTTTTGAACAAAACGGACTAAAAAGACTGGGAAAAACCTTTAGCGGAGGCGGAAGTGACGCTTCCGATATGACCTACTACGGTATTCCTACTGTTGACGGATTAGGTGTTTACGGCTCAAAGATACATTCAAAGAATGAATATGCCGAAATTTCTTCTTTGGCTCTTGCAGTAAAGCGTTTATGCGCCATAGCGGTAAATCTTATTTAATAAATTGTAAATTTATGGATGAATGCTTGATTTTTAAATAAAAAAATATTATACTGAAGTTTATGAAATTTGTTTAATGAATGGGATGTAATAAATGAGTAGAAAAGTAAAAAAATTCGGTCATTTGTTTTTTATGTTGCTTTTTCCGATAGTGATGACCTACTATGAACTGTTGTTTCGTATAGGAACGGTAGGGGGCGTATTCAAATGGAGCGCACTCTATTTGCTTCTTTTTACCTTCGCCTATGCCATTATCGGTTATCTTGCTTCTTCACTTTTTAAGAATCGCAAGATAAATAAGATTATTTCGGCTTTCATTATCGGTATTACGGGTATTATCTATATTGTGGAATTTCTTGTTTATAAATTCTTTAAGGTTTTTTATGATATAAATACCGTTACGGGTGCGGCAGGTGATGCGGCTACAACCTATACAACCGAAATTTTTCAGCTTATTTTAAGAAATTTGTGGGCTGTATTATTGTTTTTGGCGCCTACTGTTTTGTATATATTATTTGCTGACAGGTTTATTCCTGCATATAAATCAAAAGCTTCGGTTCGTATTGTTTCCTTAAGTCTTACGGTGCTTAGCTTTGTATTGGCTTCTCTTTTAGTTACAACAAGCAGTATTTACGGCCCGATTTATAAAACACAATACAATTTCCAGTCGGCAGTAGGAGAATTCGGTCTTGCTACCGGACTGCGTCTTGACGTTAAATATTTGCTTTTTGGAAGAGAAAGCGGTTTTGAAAATACCGATTCAAACAGCAATGAGCCTCCCCCTGAGGACACTCCCATAGAATACGGCAAGAATGAGCTTGACCTTGATTTTGCCGCCCTTGATGAAGGCGCTTCTTCTAAGATTAAAAGTCTTAATGCCTATGTGAGCACCTTAAAGGCTTCAAGCAAAAATGAATATACAGGTCTTTTTAAGGGAAAAAATCTTGTGCTTATTTCGGCAGAAGCCTTTACGGCAGAAGTAATTGATCCAAATCTTACCCCGACACTATATAGACTTGCTAACAAGGGTATTCAGTTTACCGATTATTATCAGCCTTCCAGTGCCGGTACAACGGGCGGTGAGTATCAGAACGTATTCGGTATGCTTCCTATGGCAGGAGGACGTTCCTTTAAAAATACCGCCAAAACCCTTAATTATTATACTATGGGAAGTCAGCTTGATAGACTTGGCTATTACGGAAAAGCCTTCCACAATAACTCATATACCTACTATGACCGTAATAAAACCCATGTTAAGCTTGGATATTCTGACGGCTTTATGGGACAGGGCAACGGTATGGAGGAATATGTTAAAAATGCATGGCCCCAAAGCGACCTTGAAATGTTTCAGGGAACACTTCCCACATATATAGATAAACAGCCCTTTAACGTTTATTATATGTCGGTAAGCGGTCACAGCGGATATTCAAGAAGCGGTAACTCAATGACCAATAAAAACTGGGACAAGGTTAAGGACCTTAACTATTCCGATACGGTTAAGGGATATCTTGCCGCTAACCTTGAACTTGAAAATGCTCTAACTTATATGGTTGGCGAACTTGAGGCAAAGGGAATTGCTGATAATACTGTTATAGTTATTTCTACCGACCATTTCCCATACGGTCTTGACGAAGCGGGAACGCTTGGTAATATGCCGTATCTTTCCGAGCTTTACGGATATAACGTTAATGACTATTTCCAGAGAGACCATAACCGCCTTATAATCTGGAGCGGCTGTCTTGAAAAGATGGAGCCTATCGTAGTTGATACTCCTACCTTCAGTCTTGATATTCTACCAACCCTTTCTAATCTTTTCGGTACCGAATTTGATTCACGTTTAATGCCCGGCAGAGATGTTTTCTCGGATGCAGCACCGCTGGTATATAATACTAACTATGACTGGAAAACGGATTTAGGCACCTACTATTCTTCAAAGGGTAAATTTGTTCCCGTTAATGATACGGTGGAAATTCCCGAAGATTATGTTGATAATATGAAAAAGGTGGTAAGAAACAAAATCAACTTTAGCACAAACGCTCCTGCAGTGGATTACTATAGACACATATTCGGCTAAATTAAGATAAAAAACGGGTGAAAACCCGTTTTTTGTTTTTTATACTTGAAAAACATTCATATATATAGTATAATTTTAAAGTTGTAGAATGGAGGAAAGTATTTTTTATGAACAGTTATCTTTCTATGTCGAAGGAAGAGCTTTCGGCAGAATTTTCTAAGGTTAAAAAGGAATATGCCCATCTTACCACTTTAGGTCTTCATCTTGATATGTCAAGAGGTAAGCCAGGCGCAGACCAGATGGATTTAAGCAGACGTATGTTTGATCTTGTAGGTAACGATTTGGGATTTAAAAATAAAGATGGAATTGATTGCAGAAACTACGGCGGTCTTGACGGACTCAGTGAGCTTAAAGAGCTTTTTGCAGGAATTTTAGGTTTGCTTCCTTCTCAAATTATTGTAGGCGGTAATTCATCCCTTAATATGATGTACGATACTGTTGCTCAGGCAATGACTCATGGTCTTGGCGGTGAGCCTTGGATGAAGCAGGGAGAAATTAAATTTATCTGCCCCGTTCCTGGATATGACCGTCATTTTGCTATTACCGAACATTTCGGCATTAAAATGATTCCCGTTCAAAATAACGCTGACGGACCTGATATGGATAAAATCGAGGAGCTTATAAAGGACTCTTCCGTAAAAGGTATGTGGTGTGTTCCGAAATATTCTAACCCCGAGGGAATTACCTATAGTGACGAGGTTGTAAAGCGTCTTGCGAATATGAAACCCGCTGCTAAGGATTTTCGTATTTTCTGGGATAATGCTTATGCTATTCACGACCTATATGATGAAGGCGATGAGCTTCTTAACATATATGATGAATGTGTTAAAGCAGGTAATCCCGATTTGGTTATTATGTTCACTTCTACTTCTAAGATTACCTTCCCCGGCGCAGGTGTTGCGGCTCAGGCTGCAAGTCCCAATAACGTGGAAATTCTTAAAAGCAGAATGATGTTCCAGACAATTGGCCCCGATAAACTTAATCAGCTTCGCCATGCAAGAGCATTTAAGAGTGTTGCTGATGTTAAGGAGCATATGAAGGAACACGCAGGTATTTTACGTCCTAAGTTCGAAAGCGTGTTAAGTGAGCTGGAAAGCGAACTTAACGGCCTTGAAATAGCCACTTGGAACACTCCTAAGGGTGGATATTTCATCAGCCTTAACGTAATGAACGGCTGTGCTAAAAGGGTAGAGGAGCTTTGTGCAGGTGCAGGAATGATACTTACAAAGGTTGGTGCTACCTATCCTTACGGCTATGATGAAAATGACAGTAATATTCGTATTGCTCCTTCTTTCCCGCCTGTTGAGGAAATAAAAAAGGCATCTCGTGTTCTTTGCGTATCGGTAAGATATGCTGCTCTTGAAAAGCTTATAAATGAAAAGTAATTATACATTGACTTTTTAAAGGAGAATATGTATAATTAAAATAATAATTTTAAAAACGGAGGACTTGTAATGAAGAACAAAAGAGCAAGTAAAATTACATTTTTTGTAGTTTTCTTATTGATTCTTGTTCTGACATTCACCGCATTCTTCGGAATTGAAAGTTGGCACGGCGACACCCGTAACGTATATATTAAGGGTGCTAATGAAATTCGCTGGGGCATTGACATCCGAGGCGGTGTTGAAGCGGTATTTACTCCCAATATTCCCGACAGTCAGATTACTGATGAGGAAATGGATGCCGCAAAAACCATTATCGACACACGAATGGTTAACCAGAACATAACAGACTATGAAATTTATGCCGATAAGGAAAACAAGCAGATAGTTGTTCGTTTCCCTTGGGCAGCAAATGACAGCACTATGGATCCTGCCGCTGCTGTTGCAGCACTTGGTGAAACTGCTGAGCTTACCTTCTGTAAATCATCTACCTATGATGCCAACAACATCATATTCACCGGTGAACACGTTGAAAAGGCAGAGGCTGTATTTACCGAGGAAAACGGTTGGGTTGTAGCTCTTGATCTTGACAGTACTGCAACCGGTCTTTTTGCTACCGCTACTGCCGAGCTTGTTTCATCAAAAGGCCAGATAGCCATTTGTATGGATGAAACAGTTATTTCTGCTCCTTCTGTTGAGGCTTCCATTACCGACGGTAATGCAATTATTACCGGTATGGAAAATGCAGAAAATGCTATTGACCTTGCAAATAAGATTAATGCAGGTGCGCTTCCCTTTGCCCTTAGCGTTGATGACAGTAAGTTATCAATTGTTTCTGCTACTCTCGGCGCTAACGCTCGTAACGTAATGATTATTGCAGGCGCTATTGCTTTCGGAGTTATCTGCTTACTTATGATTGTTCGCTATAGGCTTCACGGCGTAATTGCCTCTGTTGCATTACTCGGTCAGCTTGCAGGCTCAATTGCCGCTATTTCGGGATACTTCCCCGGTGTTGACAGCTTTACTCTTACCATCCCCGGTATTGCAGGTATTATT
The DNA here is from genome assembly GCA_045533195.1 of Acutalibacteraceae bacterium. Taxonomy (GTDB): domain Bacteria; phylum Bacillota; class Clostridia; order Oscillospirales; family Acutalibacteraceae; genus SIG607. The sequence continues at coordinate 40,095 of JAZSHI010000007.1, read as the reverse complement.
CTTTCTATCGGTGTGGGTGTTGACTGTAACGTTATCGCCGCCGAAAGAATCCGTCAGGAATTTAAAAACGGCAGAACCATAGACGGTGCTATCAATAACGGCTTCAAAAACTCCCTCAGCGCTATTGTTGACGGTAACGTAACCATTCTTATTGTTGCAATAGTTCTTATGGGCGCTTTCGGTACAAGCGGTGTTGTATTCTACAAGCTGTTCTCATGGCTCTTCGGCGCTTCTATTGCAGGTTCTATTTACTCCTTCGGTTACACCCTTTTAATCGGTGTTATCTTCAACTTCATAATGGGTGTGCTTTGCTCCAAGTGGATGCTTAAGAGTATTTCTCAGATTAAGTTCCTAAGAAAACCCTGGCTTTACGGAGGATTGAAAAATGGCTAAAAGATTAGATTTCAACAAACCTCTTAAGTGGGTTCTTATTGCATACGCTGCTTTTGCTCTCGTTGGTGTTATTATTGCCGTTACTTTAGGCGTAAAGCTTGACATCAACTTCAAGGGCGGTACGGTTATTACCTATAACTATACCTTTGAAGAGGGCAAGGTTGCTGATATTAACGTAGAAGACGTTAAAGCTTTGGTTAGCGAAAACCTAAAGGCTGATGCTGTTGTAACAAAGGGCGCATCTCTTGCGGGTAATACCTATACAATCACAGTTTCTCTTGTTAAAAACGAGGCTGTAACAACCGATGCCCAAGAAGCTCTTTCAAAAGCTCTTCAGGAAAAATACAAGGATAATAACGTAGAGGTTTACAGCGCTACGTCCGTAAGTCCTACCCTTGCAGTTAAGTTCTTCATCAAAGCCCTTACCGCTGTTTTGGTGGTTGCAATCCTTGTTGTTATTTACGTAGGACTTCGTTTCCGTAAAATCGGCGGTGTAACCGCTGCTCTTACCGCACTTGTTGCCGTTGTATTTGACGTTGTGGTTGCATTTGTGGCTTGTATAGTTTTCCGTTTACAGATAGATATGAACTTCATTGCTGTTGTTCTTACCATTCTCGGTTACTCCCTTAACGATACAATAGTTGTTTATGACTCTGTTCGTGAAAACAAGAAGGTAAGCGAAGGTCTTACCCTTGCCGAAATGGTTAACAAGAGTCTTCACGATGTATTTGCAAGAAATATAGTAACAACAACTACTACCGTTCTTGCTGTTATCACAATTATTGTAGTGTCCGAAATTTACGGTCTTACTTCACTTCGTACCTTTGCTATTCCGATGGTATTCGGTCTTGTTTCGGGCTGTGTATCTTCTCTCTTTATTGCAACTCCCTTGTGGGTTCGTTGGAGAAACAAATTGGATGCAAAAAAATAATAAAAGATTAAAGCCGACTTTCACAGTCGGCTTTATTTATGGGTGATAAAATGATAAAAATTGCAACAATCGGAACCGGCTGGATAACCAGTTCTTTTATCGGCGGTCTTGATTTATTAGGCGATATCTTCACTCTTTCAGCCGTTTATTCGAGAAGCAGAGAGCGTGGCGAAGCTTTTTTAAAGGAAATAAATAAAAATGTTAGAATTTTTACCGATTTAGAGCAAATGGCTAAGGATAGTGAAATTGATGCCGTTTATATTGCAAGTCCTAATTCGCTTCATTTTCAGCAGGCTATGCTTATGGTGGAAAATAAAAAACATGTAATAGTAGAAAAACCTATTGTTATAAGTGAAGAGCAGTTTATGAAGCTAAGCGATGCCGCAAGAAAAAACGACGTTATATTTATGGAGGCTATTATTCCTATCCATCTTCCTGCAAGAAAAATCATAAAAGAAAATTTCGGAAAACTAGGCAGAATACAAAGCTCCCGTTTTCAGTTTTGTCAGCTTTCAAGCAAATATAACGACTATGTTTTGGGTAATAATCCTAATATTTTTAATCCGCATTTTGCAACGGGCACCCTTATGGATTTAGGAATTTATTGCGTTTATCCTGCAATTGACCTCTTCGGTCTGCCCGAGAAATTAAGTACAAAGGCAGCCTTTCTTGAAAGCGGAAGCGATTCATCGGTTTCTTCCATTTATAAATACCCTGACCATATAGTTACGCTTATTTCATCAAAAACTTGTCAGAGTGATTTACCAAGCGAAATTATAGGTGATAAGGGAAAAATTACTATTGGGCATATTTCAAAATATGATGACGTTTCCATTACTATTGACGGAGTGACCGAAAATCTTGTTGGCAGTATGACTAAAGAAGCGCTTATGAGCTGGGAAGCTCGGGATTTCTACCGTTATATAACCGACAGAATCGGAACTGCTGATGAATATAACGAAATGTGTAGCCTCTCTCTTACCGTGTGCGCCATAATGGAAGCTATGCGTATGCAGGCAGATATAAAGTTTTATTAAAAAAACAGACTCTTTTGAGTCTGTTTTTTAATTGAGTCTGCCTATAAGCCGAGTTCTGTTATCGACGACCATCTATCTCGAGAGGCTGTTGCCAACCTCCTCAAGCCGCTTTTCACGGCACATCGAGCAAATGTATAGCCGTAGTCAGCGTTGCTCCGGATAAGGTTTACAGGGCCGATATGTCTCCATATCGCCGGTGAGCTCTTACCTCGCCTTTCCACCCTTACCAAAAAATTGGCGGTATATCTCTGTTGCACTATCTCTAAGGTCACCCTCGGCGGCCGTTAGCCGCTATCCTGCTCTGTGGGGCTCGGACTTTCCTCACACCTGTGGTGCGTAGCCGTCCGGCAAACTCGCAAGGGTATTTTAACATAAAAAACTTATTGTGTCAAAGTCTTTTTCTTTTGCATATATAGAATTAGAAATGGAAAAAGGAGAAGAGTTATGTTTTCAAGTTGTTTGCCTACATATTTTTTGACCGCTAATTCTGCCGACGGTTTTATTAACGGTTTTAAATCTGTTTATGATTTGAAGGATGGATGGAGGGTGTTTCTCATAAAGGGAGGCCCCGGAACCGGAAAATCTACCTTTATGCGAAAAATGGCGGAAGAGCTTTTTAATGGCGGTGAGGAGGTACAATTAGTTCCTTGCGGCAGCGATCCCGATTCTATTGACGCAGTTGTATCTGACAGCAAAAAGATATGTTTTTTTGATGCTACCGCACCTCATATTCTTAATCCCGAATATCCCGGTGCTTGTGAAGAAACCATAGATTTAGGAGTGTTTTGGGATAGTGAAAAATTATATGAGCAGCGGGAGAAAATTATTGAACTAAGTGATAAAAATAAAGAGCTTCATAAACTTGCTTCAAAGGTGATTGGCGCAGTAGGACAACTGAAAAGACGAAAAAATAAAATTTCGCTTATGGCAACCGATATTGATAAAACCTTTGATTTCGCTATAAAACTTGCCAAACGCTTTATAAAGGACGGTTACAAAAAGGGCAGAGAAAAGGTATGGTATCTTTCTGCCATAACTAACGAGGGGGAAATTTTCTTAAAGGATACAGTTGATATGCTGTGTGATAGAAAAATTTTGATAGAAGACAGCTTCGGTACTGTTTCCGGTATTATAATGTCGGTTATAAGGGACTACGCAATTGATAAAAATATAGAAATAATAACGGTAAAAAATAATATTTTGCCCTCTGAACAAATTGATCATATACTCATTCCTTCATTGTCTCTTGCGTTTATGAGCGGTAAAGGCTTTGATGGGGAGGAAAGGGTAATCCACAGCACTCGTTTTATGGACAGAGATATGTTAAGAGAACACAGAAGCAGCGTTAAGCTTATGGATAAACTGTCAAATGAACTTACATTAAGTGCGGTAGAGCTGCTTAAAAAAGCAAAAGTAAATCACGATGAGCTTGAAAAATTTTATATAAATGCTATGGACTTTGAAGGATTAGGAAAATTTGCTGCTAAAATGAGTCAAAAACTGCTTTTGTATTGACTTTTGGTTAGTGGTGATTTAAACTTATAGTAGAATTTTTAAGTGGGAGGACTTGTGTGAAAAAAGGCAACGGAAAAATATACGCAATGGCGGCAGTTACTTTATTCATTGCCGTAGGCACCCTTGTAGGCGCCGCTGTTTTGGCAAATGTTTACGGCAAGGATTTTGCCTACACCCCTTCCCATACCGAATATAGTGATGATAATAGTTATGTTTCTTCGGAAAACTCTTCCATTAATTCTACTCCTGATGAAAATTCTGTTGAGTCACAGCCTGTTTCTTCCTCTGAAGAGAGCGCTGTTGAAGAAATATATCCTGAAATTGAAACGGGAATTTATTTAAGTGGGGAAGACAGTATTGTTGTTTCCTTTTATGAAGCAGGTTTTATTGAAGGTAACGTTAACTGTTCGTCGATTACAATGGAGTTTTCGGGGCAGATGATTGAAAATACCCTTACTGCTACGGGAACAGACAGCCTTAATAATACTATAGAAATAACTCTAATCTTTAACGAAAACAAGATAGAGGCTTCAAGCCGTCCTACCATACGGTATGAAGAAAATACGGATTATTTGACTCTTTCGGGAACTTTTGAAAAATAGTATAAAATAAGTGAACTTTATAAAATAAAAGTAACGGAATATAACTGAGGCGCACTTCATAAGGAAGTGCGCCCCTTTCGAATTGTTTTTTATTGATTGGTTTAAACCTGCTTTGCAAAGCGTAAGAATGCGGCTTTGCCTTCTTTATTGCGCTTATATACGCCTGCATCTTCAAGAACCTTTGAGAATACCACACCGATTTCTTTTTCGATTATTTCATCAATATTATCTTTTGTGAAGATGTATTTTGCTTTAAGCTCATCTGTCCAATCGGCGTGTTTTGACAGAACTTCATCACTTCTTATATCACTGCCCTTTAAAATGGCATCCTTAAGGTCTTTCATTTCATTCTTTAAACGTGCAGGCAGAACTGCAAGTCCCATAACCTCGATAAGACCGATATTTTCTTTTTTGATGTGGTGAAGCTGGGCGTGTGGGTGATATACACCCAAGGGATGCTCTTTGGTGGTTATATTGTTTCTAAGCACCAAATCAAGCTCAAAGTTTTCACCGTTTTTACGGGCAATAGGAGTTATGGTGTTGTGAGGTGTTCCGTCTGTCTCGGAATAAACAAATGCAGCCTCGTCGGTGTAGCCTCTCCAAGAAGCGAGAATTTTATCTGCAAGGGCGATAATTCTGTCACAGTCCTTGCCAAAAAGACGGATAACCGACATAGGCCATTTTACTATTCCGGCGCCTACGTCTTCAAAACCTTTAAATGTAAGGGGAGTTTCGATTTCGGCTTTTGCCATAGCAAAGGTATAGTGGCCGCCTTGGAAATGGTCGTGAGTAAGAATAGAACCGCCAACAATGGGAAGGTCGGCATTCGAACCAACAAAATAGTGGGGGAAAAGCTTCACGAAATCAAAAAGCTTTACAAAAGTATTGTGATTTATAGCCATAGGAGTGTGTTGACTGTTAAATACGATGCAATGCTCGTTGTAATAAACGTAAGGAGAATACTGGAAATACCAGTCACTTTCGTTTATGGTTACGGGGATAATGCGGTGATTCGCACGTGCAGGATGGTCAATTCTTCCGAGATACCCTTCGTTTTCTCTGCAAAGCTGACAAAGGGGGTATGAGCTTTGTACTGCATTTCTTGCTGCCGCTATTGCTTTGGGGTCCTTTTCGGGCTTTGAAAGGTTAATGGTAATATCAAGTGTGCCGTAATTTGTATCGGCAGTCCACTTCATATCCTTTTTTATACGGTAACGGCGTATGTAGTCGCTGTCCTGACTAAAGCTATAATAAAAGTCGGTTGCCGCTTGGGGACTTTCTTCATAAAGCCTATTGAACTTTCTTATAACTTCGCTGGGACGTGGGAGAAGTAGAGCCATTATTTCGGTGTCGAAAATATCTTTTTCGGTAATGCTGTCTTCACAAAGTCCTTTTTCGATAGCAAAGGAAAGTATATCCTTTAAAATTATTTCAAGTTCTTCTTCCTTTGCTTCTTCGCTTTCGGCAAAGGAGTCAAGATTTAATTTTGCTAAAATTCTGTTGGTTACGTAAATTTTGTCTTCCTTTTCCAAAAGACCTTTTTTAATGCCGTAATTAACAAGTTCTGTGATACGTTTGTTTATCATAAATACTCTCCCTGAATATTGATTTATATACAGTAAGATTATATACTTAAAAAGGCATTTAGTCAACGAAATAAAAAAATAATTTTTTTTAAAAAAAGTGCTTGACAAATGCCTTATAGTGTGGTAAGATATCAAAGTCGCAGGACGACAGACAGTTGGTGCTGATTGCGGTGAGGGTCCACCCGTTCCCATCCCGAACACGGAAGTTAAGCTCACTTGCGCCGAAAATACTTGGCGGGCAGCTGCCCGGGAAAATAGGTAGGCGCCAACACAAAAGACACAAGCAATAGCTTGTGTCTTTTTTTTATTGATTTATGTATTTGGCTATGGTATAATTGTTTATATCAATATTGATAATAGGGAGAAGAGTATGGGCTTTATAAAAGAAATGAAAAAGCACGGTTTTTTGCTTTCTTATCTTATTACAAAGGATTTTAAAATCAAATACCGCAGAAGTGTATTGGGTATTGCGTGGAGTGTACTTAATCCTTTATTTATGATGCTTATTGTTTCCACTGTATTTAAGGTGGTATTCCGCATTGATTTAGGTAATTACTCCTATCCTGTTTACGTTATTATCGGACAAACTATGTTCAACTTTTTGAGTGAAGCAACAAATACTTCAATGCAGTCTATTTTACAAAGCGCATCTCTCATAAAAAAGGTATATATTCCTAAATATATTTTCCCTATACAAAAGGTTAGCTTTGCTTTCGTTAACTTTGCCGTTTCTATGGTGGCGGTGCTTATAGTGGGACTTATTGAGCAAATCGGCATAAGTTGGCATATTCTGCTTTTGCCCCTTCTTTTAGTGGTATTTTATTTCTTCTGTTTGGGACTTGGTCTGATTCTTTCGGTACTTGCAGTATTTTTCCGTGATACCCTTCATATTTACGGCATCATTCTTACAGCGTGGATGTATTTAACCCCAGTATTTTACACTTTAGAAAATATCGGCATTAAAGAAGGTGCAAACGCAACCTTTTGGATGGCGGTAATTGAAAAGGTATTTATCTTTAATCCTATGTGCCAGTACATCACTGCCTTCAGAGACCTTGTGCTTTTCCATAAAACACCCGAAATGCTTTCAATTATTCTTTGTGTAGGCTATGCTGTCCTATTTATGCTGCTTGGCATTTTAGTATTTAATAAAAAGCAGGATAAATTTATTCTTCATATTTAAGGAGGAAAGGCTAATGGAACAGGAATATTCAATTATAGCCCAAAATGTTTCGATGCACTTTAATATGGCTTCTGAACGTCTTGAAAGTCTAAAGGAATATTTTATAAAGCTTATAAAACGTCAGCTTTTCTTCAAGGATTTTATTGCGGTAAACGACGTTTCCTTTAAAATCAAAAAGGGTGAGGTTTTCGGTATTGTAGGAACTAACGGTTCGGGAAAAAGCACCACCCTTAAAATGATTTCGGGGATTTTGAAGCCCACCAGCGGAAAAATTACCATTAACGGTAATATTGCTCCTTTAATTGAGCTTGGCGCCGGTTTTGACGGTGAACTTACAGCAAGAGAAAATATCTATCTTAACGGAGCTGTGCTTGGTTATTCAAAAAAATATATTGATGAGCATTTCGACCAGATAGTTGACTTTGCCGAGCTTCGCGATTTTCTTGATATGCCTATAAAGAACTATTCGTCCGGTATGGTAGCCCGTATTGCTTTTGCTATTGCAACGGTTATAACCCCCGATATACTGATAGTTGATGAAATTCTTTCTGTGGGCGACTTTCTTTTCCAAGAAAAATGCGAAAGAAGAATAAACGAGCTTATGGCGGGCGGAACTACCATAGTTATAGTTTCTCATTCCATTGAACAGATAGAACGTCTTTGTGACAGAGTTATGTGGATTGAAAAGGGCAATTTAAAAATGCTTGGCGAAACAAGTGAGGTTTGCGAGGCTTATAAAAACATTGCCAATTCGTGAGGAAAAAATGAGAGTTTGTGCAGGAATTGTTCTTTTTGAACCCGAAAACGAAAGACTTAAAGAAAATATAGCGGCAATAAAAAGTGAAGTAGAGCATATTTTTCTGGTAGATAACGGCAGTTCTGATATATCTAAAATCCAAAACCTTTTTGCTGATGACTTAAAAATATCGTTTATATTAAATGATAAGAACGAAGGTATTGCAAAGGCGCTTAATCAGCTTTGCGAATTAGCTTTAAAAGAAGGCTTCGATTATATTGTTACCCTTGACCAAGACTCTGTAATAGGTAAAAATATGGTGGAAGAAATGCGCCGTTATACAGCCGAGGATATTGGTATTATCGCGCCAAGGGTAATTGATGATTTTGAAAATGATCAAACGCAAAATCTACCTTTAACCGAAGAAATTGACCGTCCCGTTACGTCGGGCTGTCTTACAAATCTTAAAATCTGGCAAAACTTAGGCGGCTTCGATGAAAGAATGTTTATTGATTGCGTCGATTTCGACTATTGTACTCGCATTTTAAAGTCGGGCAAAAGGATATTAAGGGTAAATAGAGCAATTCTTCATCATAGACTGGGAAAAGCAAAAGAGGTTAAATTTTTCGTAATATTCGGAAAACTTTTCGGTATTGAAAAACTCAAAAAGCCTTTTTATACCTATAACCATACCCCCCTTCGCACCTACTATTATGCAAGGAATATAAAATATTATATTTATAAGCATAAGGACTTTTTGAACTTAAAGCAGGAAAGAAGGACCTATATCAGATGGTTCATCCTGAAGGTCTTTTTCGAAAAGCAAAAGCTTAAAAAACTTTTTGCCATTATAAAGGGCAATATCCATTCTAAAAAACTTATTAAGGAATACAAAAACCACTGTGAATAATCACAGTGGTTTTTGTTAGGCAATAGAGAAGCCTTTTTTAGAAATTGCCTTCGAATGCTTCTTTGCTTTCGGTAAAGGAGAAGGTGATTTTGCTGGTATAGGTTGCTTCACTATCAAGGAAGGGAAGAACACCCTGTTCTCTCATTTTGTTTCTGGGACAGGGGTTTACGTTTCCGGGTTCAATGCCTAATACATAATCGTATTTGCCCATCATCTTCCATTCGGTAAGGCAGGGAAGTTCCTTTTTATCATAGGTCATAATAAGACCTGCATTTATATCGGGGTTATATATACCAACGTTTACGTTGCCGTCTTTCTCTTTTGCATCAAAGAAATAGCAACGTTCAGCGTAATTAGCCTGAGGCTTTTCCATTTTGAAAGCAGTATTGATATTTTTTATTGCATCTTCGCCGTTTGCCCAAATTTTATTATTGGGGAAACGAACGATACTGTTTTCGCTAAGAAGCGGATAACCCATATTACAATGGTACAAAAGGCAGAAGGGTTCGCTATTGTCACCAAGGTTGGTTACGCTATCATTTACGCTAAAGCTGTTTTCGGTATAAGAAACAATATATGTGCGCTTAAGAGTAAACTTCCTGCCGAAAATAACGTGGTCTTTTACGGTAAAAATAACTTTAAGTCCGTTATCCTCTTCTAAGATTGCATCAAGTATAGCGGGGGTATTACCTATTCTGCCGTGAAGTCCAACTTCTTCGCCTTCATCTACACAAGGTCCGCCTGCGCCGTCAAAACCGCAGGTGGTAAAAAAACCTGCATTAAAGGATTTTAAGAAGTTGAGACCTGTTCTGTCATAAAAAGCAGGAGCAACCTGACCGCAAGGGGAGGTATAGCTCATATTTTTGCCGTTAAATGAAACACGTGCAACATCTGCGCAACGATCTACGCTTATCCATATTTCAAGCCCCATACCGTTTCTGAGATAGAGGAAGTTCATCCCTTCACCTTTGCCGCCCTTTAAAACGTACTGTTCTGCGCCTCTTACCTGAAGGGGATGTCCAACGTAATAATTCATATTGATTTTCTCCTTTTTATGTGTTAATATATAAGTGCATTTTACAACAATTAAAAACTACTGTCAATGCATATAAGATATTTTTTAAAAATGTGCACTAATTCTTTACATTTGTGCATTGTTAAGAATGTTATGCAATGATAAAATAGATTTAATAGAGGTGATTTTTTATGAAAAACAAAAAAGGCATTACTTTTGTGGGTAATATCTTGACCGACGTTGTAAAAACCGTTGACTGTTATCCCGAAATCGGACTTCTTGCCAATATAACGGACGTTAAACGTGCTGTAGGCGGCGCTGTGCCCAATACGGCTATTAATCTTCGTAAAATTGACAGCGAAATTCCTCTTTCGGCAATCGGCAAAATTGGTAACGATGAAGGCGGAAGCTATATAATGGATAAATTCAGAGAATTTAACATTGATGCTTCGTGTGTTTTGGTAAGTGAAGACAAACCGACCTCCTTTAGTGACGTTATGAGCCTTCCGAGTGGTGAGCGTACCTTCTTCCATGCCCGTGGTGCAAATGCGCAATTTGTTCCCGAGGATATTGATTTGGATGCTCTTGACTGTGACATTCTTCACGCAGGCTATATACTTCTTCTTGACGGCTTTGACGCCAAGGATGAGGTTTGCGGTACAAAAATGGCTCGTTTCTTAAAGGACGTTCAGGCCAGAGGAATTAAAACCAGTATTGACGTAGTAAGCGATGCTACCGCCGACTATAAGGGAACAATTCTTCCTGCTCTTAAATATTGCGATTATGCAATAATGAACGAAATAGAAAGTACTACTCTTTTTGATATTCAGCCTTATAATGCTGACGGCAGTATAAACAGCGCAAATATTAAAAAGACTATGGAGCTTATGGCGGATGCCGGTGTAAAGGAAAAAATCGTTCTTCATTGTAAAGAAGCAGGTTTTGCCTATGACGTAAAAACAAAAGCCTTTACTGCTGTTCCTTCTCTTAAGATTCCTCGTGAACTTATTAAGGGAAGTGTGGGAGCAGGCGACTCCTACTGTGCGGGAACACTATACGGTCTTTATTATAATCTTCCCGACAAAGAAATTTTGGAATTTGCTTCTTCGGCTGCGGCTTGTAATCTGTTTAGCGAAAACTCAATAGACGGTATGCGCCCCTATGAAGAAGTTAAAAAAATAGCCGACAAATTCGGCAGAAAAGAGATAAAGTTATGATAGTAAATTTAAATGACGTACTTAAAAAAGCTCAGGAAGGCCACTATGCTGTAGGCCTTTTCAACACCACCGATACCGATATGGCTGAGGCTGTTATTGCCGCTGCTGAGGAAATGAATTCTCCTGTTGTTATCGGTACTGCCGAAATTCTTTTGCCCTTCGGCGAGTTAAAGCTTATCGCTCCTTCTCTTCGCGCTCTTGCTGAACGCGCTAAGGTTCCCGTTGTTCTTCACTATGACCACGGTCTTACCTTTGACAGATGTATCGAAGCATTAAAGCTTGGTTTTTCAAGCATTATGTTTGACGGTTCTTTAGGCGACAGCGATAAGAACATTGAAGAAACAAGAGAAATCGTTAAGATTGCTCATTCCTTCGGCGCTTCCGTTGAAGGCGAAATCGGTCACGTAGGTAACGCTGTTGACGGTGACGGTGTTGAAGATGATATGTACACCACTCCCGAAGAGGCAGTTGCTTTTGTAAAGGATACAGGCGTTGATGCTCTTGCAGTTGCTATAGGTACTGCTCACGGCGTATATAAGACCAAGCCCAAGCTTGACCTTGAAAGACTTAAGGCTATCAGAAACGCATTAGATACTCCCCTCGTTCTTCACGGCGGTTCAGGACTTAGTGATGATGACTTCAGAAACTCTATCAGAGACGGTATTGCTAAGGTTAACATCTTTACCGACCTTTGCGTAGCAGGTGTAAAGGCTATGGAAGAAGGACTTAAGGAAAACAAAGGCTATCTTGACATTCGCAATATGAAGGTTGAAGAAATCAAGAAGTGCGTTATCAATAAGATGAAGCTCTTTGGTTCGGAAAACAAGGCATAATCCCTATATCATAGATCCCAGATCCTAAAAAAAGAGACCTTTCGGAGCGCTCCGTTCGGTCTCTTTTTTATTATGCCTATTTTGTGTGTTTGTCGGGATACGATACGCTGGCACCGTACTGTTTAGGCGTCATTTTTGTAGCCTTTTTGAAAACGCGACAGAAGTAATGGGGATTATCGTAGCAAAGGAAATCGGAAATCTGAGAAATGGTATAAATATCCTTTCTGATAAGATATTTTGCTTCGCTTATCTTAAGGTCGGTCAGATATTCGGTGATTGTCTTTCCGCAATTTTCTTTAAATACCGAAGAAATATGGGTTCGTGAAAAGCCCAATTCTCTGCTTATGGCTTCAACAGTCACTCTGCCGTAAACGTTATTGGTGAGAATATCAATAATTGTGGTAGTAAGATTATCGTAATTCTTGGTATCATCATCAATCTTAGGAAGGGTGGTAGAACGAATAAGCTTTAAAAGAAACATTTCAAGATTTAATTTTAATAGCTGTTCGCTGCCAAACAAACCGTCACTGCGTTTTCTTAGTTCTGTTTCGTAAGGACTGTCGTCCTCTAGATGATAGGCTTCCTCGCCGTCGGCAATCATTTCGGTTATATATTTTCTCAGCGGTGTAGGCACGTTCATATGTCTGTCATTAAAGAAACGCATATCCTTAGAAGGACAGTAGAAGGTGATTATAAATACTGTAGGCGGATCCTCGGGATCACTGGCAATTGCGTGACTTTCGCCGGGTTTATGGAAAATCGCTTCTCCTTGTGATAGTCTTGTGGTACGGTCATTGGAAGTGGCAATAGCAGTACCCTTGTCTATATAAACAAGTTCCCAATAGTTATGAATTTCACTTGAGAAGTTATATGTTGACTTAAATTCAAAATAGTGAATCGACATAATTTGCTTGACATTTATGAGGCAATTTATCGAATTTTTACCGTATTTTGGCTCCAAAAAAACAACCCCTTTACAAAAGTGCACAGAAAACAGTTATTAGTGCATTGATTTTGTAACCATATTATCATAAAATTATAATTAAGTCAATGTATCAGGAGGTGTTTTTTATGAACGTATTAGCAATTTCATGCCATCCCGATGATATGGAAATTCATTGCGGAGGCACACTCCTTCGCTGTAAAAAGCGTGGAGACAACGTAACTGTATGTCACGTTGCAAACGGAAATATGGGCCACGTTGTTATCGAGCCTGAAGAACTCGGTAAAATCCGTATTGCCGAAGCAAAGAAATCGGGTGATATCGGCGGCTTCAAAACCGTTACCTTAAACATCGGTGACCTTTACGTTAACTCTAAGGACAGAGAGCAGCATGATGCACTCGTTAAGGTTATCCGTGATGCAAAGCCTGATTTTATTATCACTCACGCTCCCGACGATTATATGATGGACCACGTTGAAGTATCAAGACTTGTTTTTGATGCTTCCTTTGCAGCAAGTGTTCCTCACTACAGAGCTGACCTTGGCGAAGCTTGTGCTGTAACACCTGTTTATTATATGGACAACTCTGACTACGTAAGCTGTGAGCCTTATGAGTTTGTTGATATAACCGATGAAATCGACACTAAACTCGAAATGCTCGCTTGTCACGAAAGTCAGCTTGTATGGCTTAAAGACCATGACGGTATCGATGTTTTGGAAACTACCAGAATGTACTCCCAAATGCGCGGTGCACAGTGCGGCGTTAAATATGCTGAAGGCTATAGAAGACTTATGGCAGGTTTGCGTGGTACTACTAAGCGTTTATTACCTTAGTCAAAAAAATTAAATTTAAAAATAAGAATAGGAGAGAAAAGAAATGGATTTTAATTCTACAGTAAAAGGCTCTGCCCTTGAAGGCTTCTATCCTGCAGGATGGGACTTCGAAAAAATTGATGCTGCTATCGGTGCTCCCGAAAGCATTACCGAGCATCAGGCTCATTGGAACGATAACTTCAACCCCATTAAGTGCGACAACTTAGGTGAATTTGAAGTTTATATGGGCCACGAAATTGCAATGCAGATTAAACTTGCAAAAGAAAGAAATGAAAAGATTGCTTTCATTCTTCCCGTAGGTCCTATGGGTATGTATAAGTGGGTTGTTTACTTCATCAACGCTTGGAAAATTTCCTGCGAACACGTTTATACATTTAATATGGACGAATGGGCTGATGCTGACGGAAATACCCTTCCCAGCGATAATACAGGCTCTTTCAAATATGCTATGGAACAGGCTCTCTTTAATCCTCTTGGCGAACTTACCGTTCCCGAGAATCAAAGAAACTTTGCTACAAAGGATAATCTTCCTACCTATCCTGCAAAGATTGATGCTTTAAAGGCAGAAGGCGCAAAGCTTGTTCTTGTTTACGGTATCGGCAGAATGTGCCACATTGCATTCTGGGAGCCTCAGTTTGCCGGTGAGTATAATAGCGCTGCTGAGTGGGAAGCTGCTCCCTACAGAATTGCTGCTAAAATTCACCCCTTAACCGTTGAACAGAATGCTCTTACCAGCTTTAAGTCAAGAACTCCTCTTGTTCCTTGCAGAGCTAATACAATCGGCCCCGGCCTATTCTTAAAGGCCGACTATGCTATCGGCGGTGCTGACGGTACCCTCGGCAGAGGTATGCAGTGGCAGGGTATGTCTCTTTGGATGACACTTCGTCACGAAAAGACTCCTTGGATTACTTCTACATACATTCCTACCATCCCCGGTAAGCTCTTCTTCCTTAAAGACCTTGCAGGTCCTCTTGAGGCAGAATGTAATTAATCGAATATATTTTAAGCGCCCTTCATACATTTTGTATGGAGGGCGTTTTTTATGAAAAGTATTATTATAACTAAAAGACATATAACTCTTTTTTGCAGTTTGTTTTTGGCATTGACTATTTGTATTATAGGAACAACGGTTACTTTTGCGGGGCAAAATAGAAAACTTCCTATTTATTGCGTAGAGAGTGATAAAAAACAGATAGCGATTTCCTTTGATGCGGCTTGGGGTAATGACGATACGGGAGAGCTTATAAAAATACTAAGTGATTATAATGTTCCTGCCACCTTTTTTGTTGTAGGAGCTTGGGTGGATAAATATCCCGAATCGGTAAAGCAATTAAGTGACGCGGGGCATAGGATAGAAAATCACTCTAATACACACCCCTATATGACAAAGCTAAGCAGTGAGCAGATAAAAAATGAAATAGAGTGCTGTAACGATAAAATCGCGAAGGTTACTGGCAGAACACCAACCCTTATCCGTGTGCCATACGGTGATTATGATAACCACGTTGTAGAAACTATTGAGGGAATGGGAATGTACTGTATTCAGTGGGATGTTGATTCATTAGATTGGAAGGATAATGCTACTCCCGACAGCATTTGCAAAAGAGTGACAAAAAAGGTTAAAAACGGCTCTATTGTGCTGTTCCACAACGACGCCGACCATACACCTGCGGCGTTACCTAATATACTTAAAACGCTGTTAGATGAAGGATATGAGTTTGTGTTTATTGAGGATTTGATTTTAAAGGAAAATTATGAAATTAAACATGATGGTACACAGTGCAAAATTGAAAATTAAAAGCCCTCCTTGCCTAAAGGAGGGGGGACCATCGGAGATGGTGGGAGGATAATGTAATAATTATTGATAGATGGTTATTGAATTTGAATCCCTCCGTCTTTTGCTACACAAAATCCACCTCCCTTTAGGGCAAGGGAGGCAAAGAAAAAGACGGCGAAAACTCGCTGTCTTTTTTTAGGGATTAGGGAAGGGGAAATTGGGGAATAGGTGCTTTTTGTACGAAAAAATTGTTTATCTGCCAAATAAATAATCTAATGAAACATTAAGGATTTTTGAGATGGCATCTATTTCAATATCAGTAACTGCTCGTTTGCCGTTTTCAATACGGGAAAGTGAACCGCGACAAGTATATACAGCCATCAGCTCCATTTTTTCAGAAAGCTGTTTTTGACTGTAACCTCTCATTTCGCGAGCTTCTTTTATCTTATGTCCGATAACATTATACTGTTGACCGTCAATAATTCTTTTCATAATTTTCTACCTTTTGTCTTGATTTAGGACAAAAATAGTTTATACTATAATTATCAAATATATGTCCTATTGATAGGACAAAGGAGAGAAAATTAATGGATACAGCAGTTTTTATAGGTCATAATGAGTGTTATGATATTTCGGTTGAACAATTGGAAAGAACGATAATCGAGTATATAGAAAAAGGCGTGACGGTTTTTCTTAACGGTGGACAAGGCGGTTTTGACCGAATGAGTGCTGGAGTAGTTCATAATTTAAAGAAAAAATATCCTAATATAAAAAACGTTTTAGTGATTCCGTATTTAAGCTTTAAAATATTTGATAAAACACTATTTGATGAGATTATTTATCCCCAAGGCTTTGAAAAATATTATTTTAAGGCGGCTATTATAGAAAAGAATAAATATATGGTTGATAAGTCACAGTTTGCAATATGCTACATAAATCATAGTTGGGGCGGAGCGTATAAAACCTATGAGTATGCATTAAAGAAGCAGTTGACAATATGTAATTTATCGGTATTAAAATGACGGTCAGTTGTTTGGCGTAAAGCGAAAGAAAAAATAGGGCTCCATCTGACGAGGGAGCTGGATTTTTGCAAAGCAAAAAGACTGAGGGAGAGATTTTTGTTTTCTCTCCTTCCACCGCAAGCGGTCCCCCTTCCTCGTCAGAGGAAGGCAAAGAGAAAGACGGCTAAATTTAGCCGTCTTTTTTTAGGGATTAGGGAAGGGGGAAGGTAGGGCAATATTCGCCGTTTTATAATATTTCATTTAATAAATTTATCGCCTTGTCCATTCTGTCGAACTCTGCAAAGAGCATTGCTTTTAAGTCACTGGTAAAGGGTTTAACGTCGGGGATGCCTATAACCTTCATACCTGCATTAAAGCCTGATTTTATGCCGTTGTCGGAGTCTTCAAATACAATACATTCTTCATTTTTTGCTCCAAGAAGCTGGGCAGCTTTTAAGAAGATATCGGGAGCAGGTTTTCCGTTTTCAATCTCATTTCCGCAAATGGTAACGTCAAAATAGTCAAGGGCTCCTACTTTAGTTAGGCGAAACAGCGCCTTTTCTCTGCTTGTTCCCGAAGCAAGACCTAATTTAACGCCTTTTTCTTTTAAGAAATCAAGAGTTTCTTTTACGCCCTCTTTATATCTTACGGTGAGATTTTCGTTTACGTAAACATCGGCATCACTCTTGAATTTTTTAATATCAAGAGTAGGGAAGTGTTCTTTTAAAAAACTATTACTACCTGCTGCATTAGTACCGCAAAGAAGCAGAGCTGTTTTATCCATATGGTCAAAACCTTGAATATCCCCTGCATATTTCCAAGCGGGCATATAGATTTTTTGTGTATCTAAAAGTGTGCCGTCCATATCAAAAATTACATACATTTTAATCACCCGAAATATTTTAACACAAAGGGAAATTTAAGTAAATGTATATTTTGTCAAAGATTGTCTATTATTACTAAAAAAATTTTATATAATTATTCTAAATAACTGTAGAAATATTTGCCTTTTAGTGATATAATTTTTATGGGTAAAAATTTAAGAGGTGACCGATATGTCAAACTACATAAGATACAGTTATAAAGAGCTTGAAAAGTTCTGTATCGACTGCTTCAACAAATTCGGTTTTAAAGAGGAAGAAAGCCGTATTATTACCGACGTACTTCTTCTTTCCGACCTTTACGGAATTGAGTCTCACGGTATGCAGAGACTTGCCCGTTATCACAAGGGAATCGAAAAAGGACTCATTAAAATAGATGCAAAGCCTGAGGTGGTTTATGAAACCCCCGTTTCTGCCGTTATTGAAGGTAATGACGGTATGGGACAGCTTATTTCTCATAAGGCAATGAACATTGCTATTGAGAAGGCTAAAAAGGCCGGTATGGCTATTGTAACGGTAAGAAATTCCAACCATTTCGGTATTGCAGGATACTATGCAAAAATGGCCTCGGATGCAGGACTTCTTGGTATGGCTATGACCAACAGCGAAGCAATAATGGTGCCTACCTTTGGCAGACTTGCTATGCTTGGCAGTAACCCTATTGCTGTTGCTATGCCTGCTGAACCTTATGATTTCTTCTTTGATGCTTCAACAACCGTTGTTACACGCGGTAAGCTTGAAATCTACAATAAGTTAAATAAACCCCTTCCTGACGGTTGGGCACTTGATGCAACAGGCAAGGGCTCAAGCGATGCAAGTGACGTTCTTAAAAATATCGTGGCTAAAAAGGGCGGCGGTATTATGCCTCTTGGCGGAGAAACTGAGCAGACAGGCAGTCACAAGGGCTACGGCTATGGTATGTTCTGTGAAATCTTCTGTTCTATTCTCTCTATGGGACTTACTTCAAACCATACCCATATCGGCGGCAAGGGCGGAACCTGTCACGGCTTTATTGCTATTGATCCCAAGGTGTTTGGCGATCCCGATGCTATTAAAGAGCATCTTTCCACATTCTTAAGAGAACTTCGTGAATCACCGAAGAGCGAAGGTCACGACAGAATTTATACTCACGGCGAAAAGGAAATTTTTGCCAAAGCAGACAGACTTGAAAACGGAATTGACGTTAATATCAACACAGTTAAAGAAATGTTTGATATGTGCAACTACGTTGGTCTTAATCCCGTTGATTATCTGGGTGACGTTAGATTTGAGGACTTCACCGAGAGTTCATATTCATAATTAATGAGGTGTAAAAAATGGATATTAAAGAAAGAGCATTAAAACAGCATTACGAATGGAAGGGCAAACTCGAAGTTGTTTCCCGTACTCCCGTAACCAATAAAGAGCAGTTGTCTATTGCCTATACCCCCGGTGTAGCAGAGCCCTGTCTTGAAATCAACAAGGATTATAATAAATCCTTTGAGCTTACACGCAGATGGAATATGGTTGCCGTAATTACCGACGGTACCGCAGTTTTGGGACTTGGTGATATCGGTCCCGAAGCAGGTATGCCTGTTATGGAAGGTAAGTGTGTTCTCTTTAAGGAATTTGCTGACGTTGACGCCTTCCCCCTTTGCGTAAGAAGTAAGGACGTTGATGAAATTGTAAGAACCATTTATCTTATCTCAGGTTCCTTCGGCGGTATTAACCTTGAGGATATTGCCGCTCCCCGTTGCTTTGAAATTGAAAAGAAGCTTAAGGAACTTTGCGATATTCCCGTATTCCACGATGACCAGCACGGTACTGCCGTTGTTGTTGGCGCGGCGCTTTTAAACGCATTACGTCTTACCAAAAAGGAAATCGGCGAAATTAAATGTGTTATCAACGGTGCAGGTAGCGCAGGTATCGCTATCGGTAAGCATCTTTTGAAGCTTGGAGTTAAAAATCTTACAATGGTTGACCGTTTCGGCATTATTGTTGAGGGTGACAGTCAACTTAATCCTGCTCAGGCTGAAATGAGCAAGGTTACAAACAGAGAAATGAAGACAGGTCTTCTTAAGGATGCTATGGTTGGCGCAGACGTATTTATCGGTGTTTCTGCTCCCGGTGTTGTGGATGAAGAAATGATTAAGTCTATGAACAGCGATGCTATAGTATTCCCCATGGCAAACCCTGTTCCCGAAATTATGCCTGATTTGGCAAAGGCAGCTGGAGCCAGAATTGTTGGTACAGGACGTTCCGACTTCCCCAATCAGATAAACAACGTTATGGCATTCCCCGGCATTTTCCGTGGCGCATTGGATGTAAGAGCAAGTGACATTAACGAAGAAATGCAGATGGCGGCTTCCTTGGCTATCGCTTCTCTTGTCAGCGATGAAGAACTTAACGAAGAGTACATTATGCCCTATGCTTTTGATGAGAGAATCGGTAAGACCGTAGCCGAAAAGGTTGCCGAAGCTGCAAGAAAATCGGGCGTTGCACGTATTTAATAAAAAACAGTTGAAAAAAACAAAAGTATAGTATATAATTGCTTTGGAGTATGAGACTTCAAAACTTTTGAAAGGTGAATAAAAAATGAAAAAACTTTTAGCTTTACTTTTAGCAGTTCTTATGATGTTTAGCCTTGTTGCTTGCGGCGGTGGCGAAACAAAGGATGATGACAAAGACAATTCTTCTACCCCCGGCATTGTTACCGGTCAGGATGACGTTGATGAAGATGCCGATGACGAAAAAGAAGAACTCGTTCTTGCAGGCACAGATCCTTACGTTGTTGCTATTAAGAAGGGCAAGGGCCTTACCCTTAGCTCTATTAAAGATATAAAGGGCCTTAGGGTTGGTCATGCTACTGATGGTGGCGACGGACAGAAGATTGCTGAGTATTACAACAAAGAAAATGCTGTTGGTTACGGCGGCGAAAACGATGCATTCTCTGAACTTATTGGCGGTAACACTCTTGACTGTGTTATAGTTAAGAAGATGGCTGCTGAGGCCTACGTTAACCAAGGCGACGCTGAAATTATTCTCGATCCTATCGTTATCGAATAATTCAAATCACTTAAAACCGTGCTGAAGTTTTTTCGGCGCGGTTTTTCTTTTTGTTAAAATTTAGAAAAACTGTATATAATATATTTAATCGGCTTGACATATCTTTATAAATATAATATTATATATATAACTATATATTGGGATATTATGGCTGATTGCCGATTTATATAAATAATTAATAGGAGGTTACTAAATGAGTCAAGAAAAGGCGACACAGGAAAAGAAGCGTCGCAGAGCAGAAACGGGAAAACCCATTAAATCTTCAAAAAATACTGCTCAGTCTAAAAAAACAACCGCAAAGAAAAAGAAGAAATATATAGGAAAACCCGAAATAAAATTTGATAAAAAACCTACCAAAAAAACAGGCTATCCAAAAAAGAATGTTGCTCCTCAGACTAAACCTAAGGAAAGCCCTAAAAAGCCTGTGCATATAATTCCGCTTGGCGGTCTTGGTGAAATCGGTAAAAATATTACCCTTTATGAATATGACGGCGATATGTTTATTGTAGATTGCGGAATGAGTTTCCCTGACGAATCTACCCCCGGTGTTGACGTAATAATCCCCGATTTTACTTATCTTTTGGAAAATAAAGATAAAATAAAAGGTATGGTGCTTACCCACGGTCACGAAGACCATATCGGCGCCATTCCATATCTTTTGAAAAATTTCAATGTTCCCATTTATGCTACAAAGCTTACTTTAGGACTTGTATCGGGAAAGCTTAAGGAACATTCGCTGTTATCTTCAGCAAAGCTTATTGAAACTAAAGCAGGGGACACCGTTAAGCTTGGAAAATTTTCTGTAGAGCTTATCCACGTTAATCATTCAATTCCCGATGCCGTAGCTCTTGCCATTAAATGCGGTGCAGGTACCATTATACAAACGGGAGACTTTAAAATTGATACCACGCCTATTGATGATACGGTAATTGATATTGCGCGTTTTTCCGAGCTTGGAAAGGAAGGCGTTTTAGCGCTTCTTTGCGAATCCACCAATGCTGAGCGTCCCGGTTTTACGGCAAGTGAAAGAATTGTGGGCGATACCTTTGCCACACTTTTCAGAAAAGCGGGTAAACACAGAATTATAGTTGCAACCTTTTCCTCCAATATTCACCGTATTCAGCAGATAATTTATCAGGCTGAAAGGTGCGGCAGAAGGGTTGCCGTTTCGGGCAGAAGTATGGAAAACGTTGTTAATATTGCTCACGAAATGGGCTATTTGCATATTCCCGAAAATCTGCTTATTGATATAAGCTCAATAAAAAATTATCCTCCCGAACAGCTTGTAATAGTTACTACGGGAAGTCAGGGAGAACCTCTTTCAGCTCTTCACAGAATGGCAATGGGAGAGCATAGGCAGATTGATATTATTCCGGCTGATATGATAATAATTTCTGCAACCCCCATCCCCGGTAATGAAAAAACCGTAGGCAACGTAATAAACGAGCTTATGCGCCGAGGAGCAAACGTGGTATATGAGAAAATGTACGATGTTCACGTTTCAGGACACGCCTGTCAGGAAGAATTAAAGCTTTTAATGAGCATTGTAAATCCTAAATACTTTGTTCCTGTTCACGGCGAACAAAAACATCTTGTTCACGGCGTGGCACTTGCTCAGGCTGTAGGCATCAAGAAGGAAAACTGTCTTGTTGCAGATATAGGCAACGTTATAGAAATCGGCACAAAGGGAATAAAGGTCGTTTCCAATGTTCCTGCCGGAAGACTATTGGTTGACGGACTGGGTGTCGGTGATGTTGGCAACGTTGTTTTAAGGGACAGAATGAATCTTGCTGATAACGGTATTATCATTGTTGCGGTTACCATGGACGGCGTAACGGGTGAAATTGTTTCAGGACCTGAGGTAACCTCCCGTGGCTTTGTCTATGTTAAGGAATCAGAAGAATTAATGGCAGAGCTTAATGAAACTGCCTGTGATATTCTTGAAAAATGTTATATTCAGGGAATAGGCGACTATTCTTCCATAAAAGCAAGACTTCGTGACGGCGTTTCTAAATTTATAAGAGAACGTACGGGCAGAAGTCCCATAATACTACCAATAGTAATGGAGATGTAAAAAATGAAGGTTATATTAACAGCTGACGTAAAAGGTCAGGGTAAAAAAGGCGAACTTGTAAATGTAAGTGACGGATATGCAAGAAATTTCCTTTTCCCGAAAAATCTTGCAATAGAAGCAAATTCTGCTGCTATGAGTGAGCTTAAAAACAGAGAATCTGCTGCTGCTCATCATAAACAGGAGGAAATTGATGCGGCAAAGGCTTTGGCTGCAAAGCTTGACGGACAGACCGTTGTTATTAAGGCTAAAGCAGGAAGTCAGGGCAAATTGTTCGGTGCAGTTACTTCTAAGGAAGTGACTGCCGAGATTAATAAGAAATTCTCTGTTAGTCTTGATAAAAAGAAAACCAGTATGTCCGATATCAAAAACTTCGGCGAATATTCAGCTGAGGTTCGTCTTTATACAGGAATCAGTGCAAAAATCACCGTGAAGGTTGAGGAATAAAAATGGCTGACGAAAGACAATTTTTAGACATCGACGGTGCCGGTCTTCCCTATGACGTTGATGCCGAGCAGGCGGTAATAGGTTCAATACTTATTGATCCGTCCTGCATTAATGAGGTAATTACTCAGATTAAAGACGAATACTTTTATATTCCTCAGCATAGAGAAATATATAAGATTTTAGTTGATATGACAAACGATAATCTGCGTATTGACTTCGTTACAATTCTTGATAAGCTTAAAAAAGAGGGCGTTTATGAAAAGGCAGGCGGTAAGTCTTATCTTACCGAGCTTGTGCAAAGTGTACCCAGCAGCGCAAATGTGCTTACATATGTATCTATTGTTAGGGAACGCTATTATGCAAGGGCGCTTATAGTTGCCTCCCGTCAGATAATTACAGATGCCACCGAAAATACAATGGATGCAGGTAAGCTTCTTGATACTGCTGAACAGCGTATTTACAATATCCGAGAGGGTAGAAGTGTTTCGGGACTTGAGCATATTAAGTCGGTTATTGAAAACGAAACCTATGACCGTCTTTCCAAAATGAACAATCCTGAAACAAAGGACAATTACATTGGTATTCCCACCGGTATTTCGGGACTCGATAAAATGATTACGGGACTTAATAAATCCGACCTTATAATACTTGGCGCCCGTCCGGGTATGGGTAAGACATCCTTTGCTCTTAACATTGTAAGAAACGTTGCAGTAACGGCAGGTAAAACTGTTGCATTTTTCTCGCTTGAAATGACGAGAGACCAACTTGCTCAACGTATGCTTTCGGGAGATGCCGCCATAAAGAGCGAAAAGCTCCGTACAGGACAACTTGAGCCTGATGAATGGACAAGACTTGGTCAGGCAGCCGCTAATCTTAGTGCCGCTAACATCTATTTTGATGAAACCTCATCAATTACCGTTCCTGAAATGAAGGCAAAAATAAGACGAAAGGGCGATATTGATTTGGTTGTTGTGGACTATTTAGGTCTTATGCATTCAGCACATCACACCGATAACAGAGTCCAAGAAATTTCTGAAATTACCAGAAGTCTTAAGATTATGGCTAAAGAGCTTATGATTCCCGTGCTTGTCTGCGCACAGCTTTCCCGTGGTACTGAATCAAAAGGACAGTCTCACCGTCCAGCGCTTTCTGACCTAAGAGATTCGGGTTCTATTGAGCAGGATGCAGATATAGTGCTTTTCCTCTACAGAGAAAAATACTATGACGGCGAAAAGAAAGATGGAGAGGAAAAGGGAGATCCTAATAAGGCTGAATGTATCGTAGCTAAAAACCGTCACGGTGAAGTAGGTACGATAGAGCTTCACTGGGACGGCAGATTTACGCGCTTTACTTCTCCTGCGGGTTTTGATGAATGAGCGACGTTTTAACCTGTATAAGAGAATTTTGCTTTAAGGAAAACGAAAAGCATATTGCGGTTGCTCTGTCGGGCGGCGCTGACTCAATGGCGCTTTTAACAGCACTTTTTATGCTTAAAGAAGAGCTTGGCATTACGCTTAGCGCGGTGCATATCAATCATATGCTGAGAGGAGAAGAATCCGACCGCGATGAAGCCTTTGTAAGAAAGCATTGCAAAAAACTGGGTATTCCTTTAAGTGTTCACAGAGTTGACGTTGACAGTATTGCAAATGAAGAAAAAATAAGTGTGGAACTTGCGGCAAGAAACGTTAGATACGAAATCTTTGGCGAGACAGAATGTGATGCTCTGGCTACTGCACATAATGCTGACGATAATTTCGAGACCGTTCTTTTCAGAATGACAAGAAAAACGGGAATTTCGGGGCTTTGCGGTATTCCCGTCCGCAGAGGAAAATATATCCGACCTCTTCTTTATTGCGGTAGGGATGAGGTTGAAAAATTCTGCAGAGAAAATGCAGTGCCTTTTGTAACCGACTCCACAAATCTTTCTGATGATTTTACAAGAAACAGACTTCGTCACAGCGTTGTTCCCATAATGAAAACTTTAAATCCATCTTTACTGAGTTCCTTTGCTAAAACCTTAGAACTACTGAAGAATGACAGCGATTATCTTGAGAAAAGCGCAAAGCAGGAGTTTGATAAACGCTTTGACGGCCAGCGACTTAACGTTAAGGGTTTTTCCGGTCTTCATAAAGCAATTGCTTCAAGGGTGATTTCTTACTATCTTGACCATTTTGGCTATGGCGGAAATTATTTCGTTAACTGCGCTTTGAAAATAGCCGTTAGTGGAGGCAGAACCGAACTTAAAAACGGTAGAATGCTTAAATCGGCGGAGGGTTATCTTAGTTTCGAAGGAACAAAAAAGGTTACTTTTTCGGTGACCTTTAAAGAAGAAAGTATTCAGTTAATAAAAGAAAACAGAAAAATTCATAATTTGTTATTAAAAAATGCAATAGACTGTGATAAAATAGTCGGTAGTTTGAAGGTTCGCACAAGACTGAGCGGAGACAGCATATCTTTTTCTCACCGAAAAGTATCAAAGTCTTTAAGAAAATGGATGAATGAAGAAAAGATAGATGCTGCTCTTCGTGACATTCTTCCTATTGTGGCCGATGACCAAGGTGTAGTTTGGGTATATGGCGGCGGTGTTGACAGCCGTGTGTGTATTGATGAAAACACTACTAAGGTAATAAAGGTCATTTGCGAAAAAACGGAAAATTAGAGAGGAAAAATCAAATGAATAAAACAGTTAAAAACCTGCTGCTTTATATCGGTATTCCGATAATACTGATTTTGTCGGTACTGTCGGTATCCCGTTATTCGACAAAAGCTGTCAAGACCACATATTACGATGTGATTACACAGTTTCAAAGCGGTCAGGTAACAGAGTATAGCCTTAATCTTTATAACGGCGACCTTGATTACGTTACCAAAGACGGCAAAAAACATAACTACACCGTTCCCGATGTAGCAATTTTTTATGATGATGTTGACGTAAAGGCTTATAATGCGGCTCATCCCGAAGCTCCCATAAAAATGAACTACGTAAAGGGAAGCGATTACGCTTGGCTTGTTAGTCTTATTCCCAATATTCTTCTTATAGGCATTATGGTGCTTATCGGTATAGTGTTCATAAAGAGAATGGGCTCGACTATGGGCGCAGATAAATCCTTACAGTTTGGTAAGGCAAAACCCAAGAGAGAGACAAACAGAAAAACCACATTTGCCGACGTTGCAGGTGCTGATGAAGAAAAGGAAGAAATGGCTGAGCTTGTGGACTTCCTTAAAGACCACAAAAAGTTTGATGAGCTTGGCGCAAGAATTCCTAAGGGTGTGCTTTTAGTTGGCCCTCCCGGTACCGGTAAAACTCTTCTCGCCCGTGCAGTAGCAGGTGAAGCAGGTGTGCCCTTCTTCAGCATTTCGGGTTCTGACTTTGTAGAAATGTTTGTGGGTGTGGGTGCATCCCGTGTAAGAGACCTTTTTGAAGAAGCAAAGAAAAACGCTCCTTCTATCATATTTATAGATGAAATTGATGCCGTTGGACGTCAGCGTGGCGCAGGGCTTGGCGGCGGACATGATGAAAGAGAACAGACTCTTAATCAGTTGCTGGTTGAAATGGATGGCTTCGGCGCAAACGAAGGCGTAATAGTTATGGCGGCTACTAACCGTCCTGATATACTCGATAAGGCATTGCTTCGTCCCGGTCGTTTTGACAGACAGATTACCGTTAATTATCCTGATGTTAAGGGCAGAGAAGAAATTCTTAAGGTTCATTCACGCGGTAAGCCCTTAGGCCCCGACGTTAACCTTAAAACCATTGCCGCTTCCACAGCAGGCTTTACGGGTGCTGACCTTGAAAATCTTCTTAACGAAGCAGCGCTTTTGGCTGTAAGAAAAGGACTTAAAGCCATTACACAGCCTCAGATAGAGGAAGCAACCATTAAGGTTGTGATGGGTACAGAGAAAAAGTCCAGAGTTATTAAGGATAAGGATAAGATGATTACCTCTTATCACGAAGCAGGCCACGCAATTGTTTCCTACTTCCTTCCCACTCAAGACCCTGTTCATCAGATTTCTATTATTCCCAGAGGAATGGCTGCAGGCTACACTATGTATATTCCTACCGATGAAAAGAGCCACGTTTCCAAGAATTCTATGCTTGAGGATATTTGTTCTCTTCTCGGCGGACGTGCTGCAGAACAGCTTACTCAGGATGATATCTGCACAGGCGCTTCAAACGATATACAACGTGCTACCGAACTTGCAAGAAAGATGATTACTAAGTACGGAATGAGCGAAAAACTCGGTCTTGTTACCTACGGTACAGATAATGACTCCGTATTTTTGGGCAGAGATTTTTCTTCTACTCCTAACTATTCCGAAAAAATCGCCGCTATGATAGACGAAGAAATTGAAGCAATAGTTATGTCACAGTATAATAAGGCTCTTGACATTCTCAAAGATAATATGCTTAAGCTTCACGAAGTTGCAAAGGTGCTCTTTAATGAAGAAAAAATCGATGGAGAACGCTTTATTTCCATAATGGAAGAAAAGACCGAAAATATCGAAGAATAAAACTAAACTGCAGTGAAATTCACTGCAGTTTATCTTTATCTGGCAAGGTTTTTTATATTAGTGTCATATATAATAGTAATAAGTTTTATATCTTTTATGTTGCAAATAAGAGTGGCGGCGCTTGAGGCTTCTAACTGAAGCACTATATAATCAACACCCACCTTATAAAGCCTTCCTATATGGGTTACGGGGGTGGTCCCGTAAAGCAGTTCGACCTTCATCCATCTGCCTGTATTTTTAAGCAGAAATGCCGGAAGAAAAGCATCGTTATTTATTATGTCAGAGTAGTCGGTGTAATTTGACAGCATTTGCTCTGCATAGGGGATAATGTCAGTCATATAAAAACTCCTTTCTGTTTATACTATTCACAGAAAGGAGTTTTGGTTATTAATCTAATCTTAAATCAAGCTTAGCAGGGTCAATAGGTTCTACAACGAAATCGTTTGTCCAAAATCCCGGCTTAATATAAACCTTTGCAAATGCGTGACGGCACTGAGGTGTTAAATCAACCTGAAGGTCTCTGCAATTTCTGCTCATACCAACGGCGCAATGAATATTGTGTTTTCCGTAAGGAAGGGGAATACAAAGGGTTTCTTTGTTTCCTATATGACCAAAGGGTTCGCCGTCAATATAAATACCGAAACCGCCTGCTATACCGTAGGGGGAGCCCTGTCTGTAAAGATAAATACAGGCATCGGGAGAAATATACAAAGGTTTTTTACATTCGGGGCAAAGGGTTTCGCCCGGTTTAATGTTGTTAACTTCGCCGCATGCGGCGCATTTTATTCTTAATCTTGCCATAAAATGACCTCCTTTTTTATATTAATATGATAACCTTAAAAATCGGCTATGTCAATATGTTAATTTTATGTTAATAGTATTGAAATTTAAAACTATTTTTGGTAGAATATATTGGTAATTTCATTGAAAGGAAAAGTAGTAATGAAGTTTTGGCTTAAATATGTAAAACCTTATACTTTTTATTTTATTGCGGGACCTTTATGTATGATAGTTGAGGTAATAGGCGAAGTGCTTATGCCGTATCTTCTTTCCCGTATTATTAATCTTGCTCAAGAGGGTACTCTTACTGTCCAAACGAGCATCTATTTAGGTCTTGCGATGATTGGTGTTGCCATACTTATGATGCTCGGCGGTGTTGGCGGCGCATATTACGGCGCAAAATCTGCCGTTAATTTCGCAGGGGATATAAGAAATGATATTTATAAAAAAATCCAAAGCTTTTCTTTTGCGGATATTGATAAATTTTCCACAGGCTCACTTGTTACACGAACCACAAACGACGTAACACAGCTACAGAACTTTATTAATATGCTGCTTCGAATGGCGCTCAGAAGTCCCGGTATGCTTATAGGCGCGCTTGTAATGGCGGTTTCTTTAAATCCCAGTCTTGCAACTGTTTTTGTAGTTTCTATTCCTTTAATGGTAGTAGTAATAGGAATACTTATCTCTATCGGCTTTCCACGTTTCCAAAAAATGCAGTCATGCCTTGATAACCTTAACAATACCGTTCAGGAAAATATTCAAAATCAGCGTGTTGTTAAATCCTTTGTAAGAGGGGATTTCGAGGAAGAAAAGTTCAAAAAAGCCAACAGAACGCTTAAAAACGCGGGAATGTCAGCTATGAAGGCTGTTATCTTTATGCAACCTGCAAATACCCTTTTTATGAATCTTACCATTATTGCGGTTGTATGGTTCGGCAGTAAAATGGCTCTTACGGGAAGTATGCCTGTTGGCGACCTTTCGGCTTTTGTTACCTATGTTACACAGATACTCTTTTCCCTTATGATGATAACCTTTTTACTTCTTACATCTGCCAGAGCACTTGCTTCGGCAAAAAGAATTAAAGAGGTTCTTACTACCACTTCCGATATAAATGACGATAATGCCGCATTGCCTGAAAAACGCATAGAAAAAGGCAGTATTGAATTTAAGGACGTAACCTTCCGTTATTATAAAAACAGCGAGGACGCCGTACTTAAAAATATAAATCTTAAGATTGACGGAGGAAGCACCGTAGGTGTAATAGGTTCGACAGGATGCGGAAAAACCACCCTTGTATCCCTTATTCCCCGTCTTTATGACGTTGACGGCGGACAGGTGCTTGTAGATGGAGTAAACGTTAAGGATTACAGTCTTTATAATCTTAGAGAAGACGTTGGTATGGTGCTTCAGAAAAACGTGCTTTTCTCGGGAAGTATTGAAGATAATCTTCGTTGGGGAGATAATGATGCTTCTATAGAAGAGATTAAGGAAGCGGCAAGCAGCGCTCAGGCGGATAAATTTGTTTCCTCCTTTAAGGATGGCTATGATACCGCTTTAAGCGAAGGCGGTACAAACGTGTCGGGCGGTCAGAAGCAGAGACTTTGTATTGCCAGAGCCCTTCTTAAAAAACCGAAAATTCTTATACTTGACGACTCAACAAGCGCGGTTGATACCGCTACCGAAGCTCTTATAAGAAAGGCTTTTGCTTCCACGCTTTCTTCTACTACAAAGATTATTATTGCTCAGCGTATTTCCTCTGTAATTGATTGCGACCTTATCGTAGTTATGAACGAGGGCGAAATAACGGGTGTGGGAACTCATGAGGAGCTTCTTTTAAACAACACTGAATATCAAGAGATTTATCAATCTCAAAACGTGGGAAGGGGGCAATAAGTTATGGCAAGAAATCTTGAAAAGCTTAATGCCCAGTACACCGTTCAGTCTCACGGTACTTCGCTGAGAGGCGGCGGACCTCACGGAAATAGAGGAGCAAAGGGAAAACCTAAAAATGTGGGAAAAACCGTAAAGAGAATACTTTCTTACGTTGGAAAATATAAAATATTGCTGATATTTGTTCTTTTCGCAATGCTTTTTTCTACCCTCACATCTCTTATAGGTTCGTATATGTTAGCCCCCGTAATAACAAGAATTACTCTGGAAATTAATCCTGATGCGCAGTTTAGTTTTAGTGCTATGGAAGAAGCGGCAGATAAGATTATTTCACGAATTGTGGGCAGTGATGCAAGTGTTACAGAGTATATAATTATTGCTCTTTTGCTTCTTCTTACGGTTTATCTTATCGGCGTTATATCCACCTATCTGCAAAGCCGTCTTATGTTGGCGGTATCACAAAACAGCGTGGAAAAAATAAGAAATGATTTATTCAGTAAACTTCAAAAGCTTCCCGTAAGCTATTTCGATTCCCGTCCTACAGGAGAAATAATGAGCCGTTTTACAAATGACGTTGATAATATTGACGTAATGCTCAATAACTCCTTGGTTTCGGTATTTTCGGGAGCAATCACCCTTATAGGTACCCTTACCTTTATGCTAACAACCAACTGGATTTTAACTCTTATTACGGTTGCTTTTGTGCCGCTGTTTACAAAACTTGCAGGACTTATAGGAAAGGCGAGTTCTAAATATTACGGAGCACAGCAGACAGCTCTGGGCGCGGTTAACGGTTATATTGAGGAAACTGTTAACGGACAAAAGGTTATAAAGGTATTTAATCACGAAAAAGATTGTAATGAAGAATTCTCTTTGCTTAACGGACAGCTTCGCGAAAGACAGTTTAAAGCGCAGTTTTACGGTGGAATTATGGGCCCCATTATGGGAAATACAAGTCAGATTTCTTACGGTGTTACTGTAGGTGTGGGCGGTATTCTAATGGTGCTTACAGGCTTTACCCCCGGTGCGCTTACCGTATTTGCAGGATATTCACGTCATTTTTCTATGCCTATAAACAATATCTCTATGCAGATGTCAACGGTATTTGCCGCCCTTGCAGGTGCCGAAAGAGTATTTAACGTGCTTGATGCAAAAAGTGAATACGAGGAAGACGGCGGCAAAGCAAAAACCGAAATTAAGGGAAATGTGGAACTTAAAGACGTGGATTTCGGTTATGTGGAGGGCAAAAGGGTTCTTCACGGTATTTCTCTTTATGCAAAGGTTGGTCAGAAAATAGCGTTTGTCGGCTCTACGGGAGCAGGTAAAACTACCATAACAAATCTGTTAAACCGTTTTTACGATACCGAAAACGGCAGTATCACTATTGACGGAGTGCCTATTCGTGATTACGATAAAGATTTCCTTAGAGAAAACATAGCAATGGTGCTTCAGGATACCCATTTGTTTACGGGAACTATAAGGGAAAATATCCGTTACGGAAGACTGGGCGCTAATGATGATGAAATAGTGGAAGCGGCTAAAATAGCAGGGGCTCATTCATTTATAATGAGACTTGAAAACGGTTATGATACAGTAATAGAAGGGGATGGCGCAAACCTTTCACAAGGACAGCGACAGCTTCTTAATATTGCACGTGCCGCCGTTTCAAAGGCGCCGATTTTGGTGCTGGATGAAGCCACAAGCTCGGTTGATACACGAACCGAGAGACATATTGAGCATGGTATGGACAGAATAATGAAAAACCGTACCACCTTCGTTATAGCTCACAGACTTTCAACCGTAAGAAATGCCGATGCTATTATGGTGCTTGAACAGGGAAAAATTATTGAACGAGGTAATCACGACGATTTAATAGCCCAGAAAGGTACCTATTATAAGCTTTACACCGGCGCAATTGAACTTGATTAAGAAAATACTGCAATATCTTATGCGATATTGCAGTATTTTTTATAGTTGAAAAATTTTAAAAATTGTGTTATTATACAAAAGAACAAATAGTTTGGGAGAGGGTATTTTGAATAATTTTAAAAAGAATTTTAAAATTTTTATTTTTATTTTAGTTGATATTATTACGGTAGCGTTCTCTTTTTTGTTTGCGCTATATTTGAGAATGGATTCCTTACCGTTATACTTTTCCAAAAATCCCCAGGTAGCCAATGGTGTGTTAGTAGCTCTTCCCTTTGTAGTAGCGGTATTTATAGCAGTTTTCCTTGTTATGAAAATGTATCGTATAATATGGCATTATGCAGGACTTCGTGAAATCGGTGTAGTGGCTGTTTCTTGCTTTATTTCTTCCGCCTTTGCCTATGCGATTCTTTTTGTTATTACGCTTTATATGAAGGACGGAGGAATAGTAGCAGTATTTCCGCGTTCAGTATATATTTCTGCTCCTTTTTTTACTTCTGCGTTTATTATTTTGGGACGCTTTGCAATGCGTTTTATACTTCGCGTTAATCATAGAAAAAAGAAACAGACAAAGAGTAAAGTAAACGGAAATATTATGATAATAGGAGCCGGTGACGGCGCTTCCCTTATTCTCAATAATATTCACGAAAGCGCATACTACGGCGGCGCAACCCCCATTTGCCTTATTGATGATGATGAAAGTAAAATTGGTATGCTTGTGAATAACGTTCCTGTAATGGGTACGAGAGCAGATATTATAAGACTGGCAAAGGAAAAAAATATTGATATTATAATTTTTGCAATTCCGTCTTGTCCGTCTGAAGAAAAATCAAAAATTCTTAAAATTTGTCAGAAAACAGGATGTGTTTTAAAAACCCTTCCCGCTGTGTATCAGATAGAAAAGGAAGAAGGTATTTCTGCTAAAAGTGTGCGTGACGTTGAAATAGAAGACCTTTTGGGCAGAGAGCCTATTAAGCTTGAAACCGAAGATGTATCGGGTTACGTTGCAGGAAAGACTGTTCTTGTAACAGGCGGCGGCGGTTCAATAGGAAGTGAGCTTTGCCGACAAATTGCCGCAAATAAGCCTAAATTACTTGTTATTTTCGATATATACGAAAATAATGCTTACGATATCCAGAATGAACTTAAACGCACCTATCCCGAACTGAATTTGGAAACAAGAATAGGCAGTGTACGTGACACAAGAAGAATGGAACAAATCTTCAGGGATTTTCACCCTCAGGTTGTATATCACGCTGCTGCTCATAAACACGTTCCTTTAATGGAGGACAGCCCTAACGAAGCTATTAAGAATAACGTATTCGGCACACTTAAAACAGTACGTGCCGCAGATAAATACGGTGTAGAACGCTTTGTGCTTATATCTACCGATAAAGCTGTTAATCCCACTAATATTATGGGCGCTTCAAAAAGAATGTGCGAAATGGTTGTACAAGCCTATAATAAAAAAAGTAATACCGATTTTGTTGCGGTGCGTTTCGGTAACGTGCTTGGCAGTAACGGAAGTGTTGTGCCTCTCTTTAAAAAGCAGATAGCAGAGGGTGGCCCCGTAACCGTTACCGACCCCGGTATAATAAGATACTTTATGACAATTCCCGAAGCGGTGTCTTTGGTACTTAAGGCGGGAGCAAGTGCAAAGGGCGGCGAAATATTCGTACTTGATATGGGTGAGCCGGTTAAAATCTTAGACCTTGCCGAAAATCTTATAAGTCTTTCGGGCTTTACCCCTTATGTTGATATTGATATTAAGTTTACGGGACTCAGACCGGGAGAAAAGAAGTATGAAGAACTTCTTATGAGCGAAGAAGGTCTTACTCAAACCGAAAACCGACTTATCTTTATCGGTCAGCCTATTGATTTTGATGAAGACGAATTTCTTGCATCTCTTGACGAGCATAAAGAAGATATTTATGATGACAGCGAAGATATTCGCGACTGGGTAAAAAAATTCGTACCAACCTATAAAATTAAAAAGTAATTTTAAAGACACGGACAAACACGCCCGTGTCTTTTTTTGCATATACTGAAAGCGGAGGCGAGTGTATGCAAAATAAAACTGTTGAAGAATACATAAAGGAAATGAGGGAAATGAATATAAGGGCAAAGCCTGTTGTCAGCGAAGCGGAGGAAGTGAGTAAGCCTTTAGAGAATCTTGGCAAGGGCGGTCTTATTATAGTGGTGAATGAGGCGCAAAACCGTCCGCTTAAAAACGCAACCGTCACTGTGACCGACAGCGCTACGGGGGAGAGGGTTGCTAATGAACTGACCGACATAAGCGGAAAAACTAAAATAATAGAGCTTCCCGCGCCCTTAAAGAGCGAAACCCTTTCGCCGTCGGGTGAAAAAATAGTTTACGGACTTTACGACGTAAGTGTATCAGCGGAAAATTTTATAGATTTTGCCTTGAAAGAGGTTCCCGTATTTGACTCGGTTGTTTCCATTCAGACGGTAAATCTTTTATGGAAATGGGCATCAGGCGGCGAAAATCAACCTATGTCAGACACCGAAGAGCAACCCTATAATCTTTAAAAAGGAGAGAAATTTATGCCGCTTAATCCCGTTATTCCTACCGATATTACCGTTCATCTGGGAGCTCCTAGCAGTAATGCCGAAAACATAACTGTTCCCTTTACCGACTATATAAAAAATGTAGCATCAAGCGAAATATACCCTACTTGGCCAGAAAATGCCCTGAGAGCCAATATTTATGCGATTATAACCTTTGCCCTTAACAGAGTTTATACCGAGTGGTACAAAAGCAGGGGCTATGATTTTGATATTACCAATTCAACCCAGTTTGATCAGGCTTATGTTAAGGACAGGGCAGTATTTGAAAACATAAGCGCAATAGTTGATGATATTTTTAACGATTACGTAGCAGAGGACGGAAGCGTTCAGCCCTTCTTTACTCAGTTTTGTAACGGAACTACTTCTACCTGTGACGGACTTTCTCAATGGGGCACCGTCTCCCTTGCCGAGAGCGGTCTTACCCCTTATGAAATTCTAACCAATTATTATGGAAACGATATAAATATTATTGAAAATGCTCCCATTGCAGACGTAGATGAATCTTATCCCGGCACACCGCTTAAGGTGGGCGATTCGGGAAATGACGTGCGTATTATTCAGACTCAGCTTAATGCTATAAGCAATAATTATCCCGCTATACCGAAAATTTCCTCGCCTAACGGTATTTTTGATGTTCGTACCGAAGAAGCGGTCAAAACCTTTCAGCAGGTATTTTTTCTTGATGAAACGGGGGTAGTGGATAAATCTACATGGTATAAAATCAAGAGAATATTTGTGGGAGTAAGAAGACTTAGCGAACTTGATGCTATAGGCATAACCGAAGAGGAAGCAAGTCTGCCCTATTCCGAGGAGCTTACTCTTGGAAGCAGCGGAGACGAGGTAAGGGTTATTCAGTATTATCTTAATGTTATTGCTTATTTTAACCAAAGCCTAAATAATTTTGCTATAGATGGAACTTACGGCGAGGATACCGTAAATGCAGTTTCAACCTTTCAACGCTTTTATGGTCTTAATCCTACGGGTGTGGTTGATAGACAGACGTGGGATAAAATACGAGAAGTATATGACGATATAAGAAATAATCTCCCCGAAAATTATTCAGGGCAAAAGGCTAAGCTTTATCCCGGATATGTGCTGAGTGAGGGAATGAGGGGAGAAAACGTTCGTGATTTGCAGACCTATTTAGCCCGTATTTCAACCATAATTCCCGAGGTTCCCGCAGTTGCGGTTGACGGTATTTACGGCCCCGCTACCGCAAATGCAGTAAGGGTATTCCAAAGGCTTTATTCTATTCCTGTTTCAGGCAGTGTAGGCCCGATTACATGGTTTAATATTGCAAGGGAATACGACTTAAGCTATGAATAAAGCTTTTTTGGTAATAAAAGAAAAATAATCGGCGGGGCTGTTAAAAAAGGCGCAATAATTATAAATGGCAGGTTAGTAAATATATTAGTTAAAACGCTGATTAAAAGATAAATTATTAATACGGCGGGGAAGAAGAAATTTTCTGCTTTTTTAAAAGAAACACAAAAAAAGTTTTTTGCCGCTTTCAGCGAAATAACTGTTTTTATAAGTGTTGTAGCAAAGTAGATGAAGTATGAAAAGCCTTCAAGACGGCTAAACTTATCCCCAAAGGTTATTATTCCCACCGCCGAGGAATAAGGAGTCATTAGGTTTGAAAGGGAGGAAAAACCGAATGTGCCGATGCATTGCACAAGGGTTAAAAATAGAACAAAACCTGCAATAATATATCCGCCCACATATGAAGTGTGGGCTTTTCTTACAAAACCGAAGATTATAATACCTTGAATAAAGCTCATAGAAAAATAGGCAAGAGTCTGATAACCAATTTCCTTAATGGTCGGCAAATTTTGTGTTAAAAAATCAAAGGAAAGAAATTTTATGGAAAAAAGAAAAAGGAGTACTACCAAAAAGACTATAACAGTAAGACTTATAAAACTGAGCTTTAAAATAACCTTTTCGTTTTGACGGCAAAGAAACCATATTAAAAGTAAAAACAAAAGGGTAGGGAAAAAACTACTGATTTCAGGCAGTATAATTCTGTCGCTGAAGGTAACAAAATTTCTTAAGGTTACTATACCGCAAAGCAGAGCATATAGGCATAAAAAGAGATAAATGACTTTTGAAACAATAGTGCTTTTTTCTGTAAATTCAATGGATTTAAGTCTTAAAATCACTAAAAATCCTAACAAAAAAGCAATAATAAAGCCGAATATACTTCCCCTTGTATATTCTTTGAAGGGGAGATTTATAACGGTATTGCCGATAAAAAACAAGGAGTATAGACAAATATACGAAAAATTATGCTTTAATTTATTTTCCATTTTTGTTCCTCTCTTTTTAAGGCTTTTCCCTCTGAAGTAAAGCAGGGAAGAAGCTTTTCATCTTTTTTATAAAGAGAAAAAATGCGGCTGTCGGTGTCTTCGCTTTTTTCTGACAGTAACTCTGATAAGCAGTAGCCGACAGGCTCTTTCGACGGCATTTCACAGTTTAAAATATTTTGTGCATTGTCGGCGGAAACAACGTAACTGTTAAGGGGAAAATCTTCCTTTATAAAAAGATAATCCAGTATGGTTTTAGAGGTCTTGTGTGTAAGGCTTTGTCCTAAAACCACAGCGCCGCAATGAGAAAAAATAAGCTTTTCGGGAATGTTTTTTTCTATTGCCTTTATGCACTCTTCTGCATTTTCACCTGTTGCGGTAAAAACTGTCGTTTCATCACTTTTAAAGGCTATTTCGGCTGACATTTTTATAAGCTCGCCGCTTCTGTCAAAGGCCAGAGCGCAAACCAGCACCGCATCCTCCACCTCTCGCATTTCGGTAAGGGAAGCGCAGGAAGAAAGGGATAACACTATCAGCAGCGCGGAAAGAATTTTTAAAAATCTCATTTTTTGCCCCTTTGTCTTATATTGTTGGTACTCAGCGAATTAGGTCTTGTCTTCATTTTAAACCAAGGCGCTCGAAATACGGTGTCTTTAAGGCTTTGAAGGGAAAATTCATTTAATGAAGCGGTGTAATCGGTACCAAAGGAATTAAGGGAAAATATTATTGTGAAAAGTGCCGTAATGCCTACAAAATATCCAGTAAGACCGAAAAAATAGCAAAGCAGGACAAGAATTATTCTGCTGTAAAAAACTGCCCCTTTAAGCTTTTGTACCATAAGACCTGCAATGCCGCCTGCCGCCACCGCTATAAGCATAGGAGCGCTGACTATTTTAGCTTCGACAGATGCCTGACCGATTACAAGACCGCCGACAATAGAAAGGGCACTGCCCATACTTTGCGGAACTCTAAGTCCTGTTTCTCTGAGTAATTCAAATATTAAAATTAGCAATAGACATTCCAGCACAGACGGGAAGGGAAGACTGTTTCGTGAAGCTGAAATGGTAAGATAAAGAGAGGTCGGAATAAGCTGTTTGTGATGACTTATAAGGGCTAAAAAAACCGACGGAATACTAATGGCTAAAATAAAGCTGATATACCGCATTATTCTGCCTATAAAAGCAACGGTATAGTTCTGATAATAGTCGTCATCGCTTTGAAAATTTTCGCTGAAAAGATAGGGAAGGGTGAGTATAACGGGTGTGCCGTCAATAAAAAGAGCAACCCTGCCTTCCAGTAGTCTTGCCGCTACAATATCGGGACGCTCGGTAGTACCCGCTGTTTTAAAAATGGAAAAACGGTTTTCGTTTATAAGCTCGTTTATATAGTTTGCATCAAGAATGGAGTCGATATCTATTTTCTTAATGCGTTTTTTTAGTTCGTTTAAAGCGGTGCGGTTAACCACCGATTCAAGATAACATATAAACATTCTTGTGTCGGTGCGCCTACCGGATTGCACAAATTCTGCCTTTAGGTCGGGGGTGGACAGCTTTCTTCTGAGCATTGCTAAATTCAGCATTACCGCTTCGTCAAAGCCTTCTCTTGGTCCCTGTAAAACCCTTTCATCCCCCGGTTCGCTTATTCCTCTTGTGCGCCAACCCTTAGTATTTACGGTGACCGCTTTAAAGTCTCCTTCAAAAAGTATAAGGGTGTCACCGTATAAAAGGCTTCTCAGCATATCCGTAAGGTTTTCAAAAATGCCGGTTTCTGCAGTAAAAAGTATATGTTCCACAGCAAATTGAGCCTTAAAGCCTTGGTATTCCCGATTAAATGTAAGCAGCGGACGTACAACCGATTCGTTGAGCACCTCATTATTTACCATACCGTCAAAGAAAAACAAAGCGCATTTTACCCCTGTGGGAGTAGTAAGCTCTCTCGTTCGTAAAATATCATCATTTTTAAATATTTCTTTTATATAGGTTATATTCTCTTTAAGATTTTTAGAGAGCATTTTACCTTCATAAAATTTTATATCCATTTTTTCTCACCAATTTTAGTATAAACAAAAAGCGCCTTTGCATACACAAAGACGCTTTTTTAGTCAGAAGCAGTCTTTGGACAAGCTTAAAAGAAAAAATTTAAAAAAACACTTGATTAATAAAACTTGATAGTGTATAATATCAAGGTAAATTTGCCGGTGTGATGGAATTGGCAGACGTAGTGGACTCAAAATCCACCGGTAGCGATACCGTGCCGGTTCGAGTCCGGCCACCGGCACCAAACGAAAATCCGTTCTCGTAAGAGGGCGGATTTTCGTTTGTATTATTCACTATTCATTTTTCATCATTCATTATTCATTAAACAAGAACGGATTTTCGAATGAATAATGAAAAATGAAGTCGCTTACGCTGATGAATAATGAATAATTTTGACTTGATTTATAGTTTGTGCTATAATGTTATAAAGGATGTGGTCAGGTGAAAGAAAATATCTTAATTGATAAATCAATCGCTTTTGCAGCAAGAATTGTTAAATTGCATGATTTTCTAATAAAAAATAAAAGAGGATTAACTATAGCAAAGCAAGTTATTCGTAGTGGAACAAGCATCGGTGCAAACATAAATGAAGCGAATTACGGTCATAGTCCGGCTGATTTTATTTCTAAAATGCATATTGCATTAAAAGAAACTGCTGAAACAGAATATTGGATTAAATTACTTTATATGTCGAAATATATTGATGACAAAATGAGCAGTTCACTACTTGATGATTGTTTAGAAATAAAGCGAATTTTGGTTGCTTCCATAAATACCGCAAAGGAGAATAACAAATAATGTTTGAGTTCAAATTTGCTGATAAATTGCAAATAGAACAGTTGCTTCCCGATATATTTCGAATTTTACATTCGAATATGAGCATAATTGCTCCAACAAACAATTCGTACGAAGATGATTTTGAAATTTGGAGTTCTCATATAATTCCGGCTATACAAAAAGAGCAACGCCAAATTGTTTTGATGTGTGTTGAAAGTGAACTTGTTGGCTATTTTCAGTATTATATTAATAGCGATACCGATTCGTTAATGATGGAAGAAATACAAATAAAAAAAGAGTTTCAAGGAACAGGATTGTTTTCT